>JAGWPD010000267.1 GCA_028870705.1 Gammaproteobacteria bacterium | reverse complement strand
GCCGTCCGCGCGGCGCGCGGGCTGGCCGGGGGCAGCCGGATCGATCGCCTGCTCTACAGCCCGGCGCGGCGCACGCACGAGACCGCCGCGATCGTGGCCGCGGAGCTCTCGCTCCCGGCGGCTGTGCTCAGCGAGGTGCCCGCGCTCTACCTGGCGACGCCCGGGCGCATACGCGAGGCGCTCGCACAGCATCACGGCGGCGCGCGCACGCTGCTGGTGGTCGGCCACAACCCGAGCCTCAGCCAGCTGGGCGGCGAGCTCTCCGCCAGGCGCCGGCACCGCCATCTCGCGACCGCCGAATGCTGGCGCTTCCCGCTGGCGGCCGCAGCGTGGCGGGAACTCACGGCGGCGTGATGACCCATCCGGCGTTGTTCCTCGGTCACGGTTCGCCGATGCTCGCGATCGAGCCCAGCCGCTACAGCGCCGCCTGGCAGCAGCTCGGGCGCGGGCTGCCCCGCCCACGGGCGATACTCGTGGTGTCGGCGCACTGGTACGGCCGCGGCACCCGGGTCACGGCGCAGGCGCAGCCGCGCACGATCCACGATTTCTACGGCTTTCCGCCCGCGCTCTACGCCGTGCAATACCCGGCGGCCGGCGAGCCGCGGCTCGCGGCACGCGTCGCGCAGCTGCTGGCGCCGACCGCGGTGCGCCTCGACGAGGAATGGGGCCTCGATCACGGCAGCTGGTCGCTGCTGCGCTACCTGTATCCGCAGGCGGATATCCCGGTCGTTCAGCTCTCGCTCGATGCGACGCTGGGCGGGCCGCAGCACTACGCGCTGGCGCAGCGGCTGGCACCGCTCCGTGACGAGGGCGTGCTGGTGCTCGGCAGCGGCAATGTCGTGCACAACCTGCGGATGCTGCAATTCGCGGCCGGCGCGCCTGTGCCGCCCTGGGCCGCGGGCTTCGAGGCGGCCGTGCGCGCCGCCGTGCTGGCCGGCCGGCATGAGGCGCTCGCCGACTACGCGACGCTCGATGCCGGGGCGGCACTGAGCGTGCCGACCCCCGAGCACTACCTGCCGTTGCTGTACGTGCTGGCGCTCGCGCGCGCGGGCGATGAGGTGAGCGTGCCGGTGGAAGGCATGGAGCTGGGCAGCATCAGCATGCTCGGCGTGCAGGTGGCCGGAGCCTGAAGGGCCGGCACACGCCGCCGCTTCACTCGACGGTGCAGAAACAGTAGGCCAGCGTGTGCTGCGGTACCGCGGCCAGCCGCTGCCAGCGCGCCACCTCGCGCTCGAGCGGCGCCAGTTGCGGCGCCAGCCGCGCACCCAGGAGCGGCGCCAGGGCATCGCGCCCGCCGCCGCCCAGCGCCGCCAGCACCCTGCCCCACGCACCGCGCGCATTCAGCAGCAGCTGCTCGGTGAAGCTCAGCTGCGGTTCGATCACGCGCACGTCGTAGTCCTTGCCGAGCCTGGCGCGCGTGGCGGCCGCGTGCACCGCGTCTTCGTAGCCGCCGATCCGGTCGACCAGGCCGAGCCGCAGCGCATCGCGCCCGGCCCACACGCGCCCCTGTGCGATCGCGTC
This sequence comes from Gammaproteobacteria bacterium, assembly GCA_028870705.1. GTDB lineage: Bacteria > Pseudomonadota > Gammaproteobacteria > Steroidobacterales > Steroidobacteraceae > FEN-1191. Next base: position 17,594 of record JAGWPD010000267.1, on the reverse strand, counting down.
GATCTGCGCCGGGCTCTTGCGCCGCCCGCTGGCCACGCGCTGGAGGAACTGCGCATAGCTGTGCTCCACGCTCGCCTGCAGGATCGCCTCGATCGCCGGCTGCAGCGGCCGGTCGAGCCGCAGGCTTCCGGACAGCGCCGTGGTGCCCACGCCGTCGACATGCACGCCCAGCCTGGCGAGCGTGCGATCGAAGGTCGGCACGGTGGCGAACACGCCAATCGAACCGGTGATGGTGTTCGCGCTCGCGAGGATCTCGTCGGCCGGCGCGGCGATGTAGTAGCCGCCCGAGGCCGCCAGGTCGCCCATCGAGGCGATGACCGGCTTGCCCGCGGCGCGCACCAGCTGCACCTCGCGGTAGATCTGTTCGGCCGCGAGCACGCTGCCGCCCGGGCTGTCGATGCGCAGCACGACGGCCTTGATCTCCGGGTCCTGGCGCGCCTGGCGCAGCAGGGCCGCGGTCGACTCACCGCCGATGGTGCCCGAAGGCTGGCGGCCGTCGAGCATTTCCCCGCTGGCCACGACGACGCCGATCGCGCGGCCGGCGCTGCGATGCAGGTGCTCATCGGCATGCGCGGCGCGCAGGTAGTCCTCGAGCGCGACCGACTGGAAGCCGTGCTGCTGCGAGTCGGCGCCGACCAGCTCGATCATCCGCTGGTTCACCTCCTCGTCGGTGCGCAGCGCCGTGACCAGGCCGGCGGCCTTCGCCACGCCCGCGAGGTCACCCCCCGCCTGGCGCACCGAGGCGGCGTAGCCATCGGCATAGGCGGCCAGCGCCTGCGGATCGAGGTGCCGAGCGCGGCCGACCGCGGTGCGATAGCCGAGCCACAGCGATTGCAGGTAGGCGGCGCTCTCCTGGCGCTCCTCGTCCGACATGTCCCGGCGGATGAAGGGCTCGTCGGCGCTCTTGAACTTGCCCGCGCGCACCAGGTGCACGTCGACGCCGAGCTTGTCGATCGCGTCCTTGAAGTACATGCGGTAGCGGTCGTAGCCCGGCAGCAGCACGAACCCGAACGGATCGAGGTACACCTCGTCCGCCTGCGCGGCGAGGTAATACTGGCCCTGCAGGAAATAGCTCCCGTGCGCCACGACCTTCTTGCCCCGGCTGCGGAATTCGCGGATCGCCGCGGCCAGTTCCTCGAGCTCGGGCTGGCCGGCGCTGCCCATGTCGTCGGTCTCGACCAGCAGCGCCTGGATGCGCGCATCGGTGGCCGCCGCGCGGATCGCCTGGGTCAGGTCGGACAGCAGCGTCTGCGGCGCGCTCTCGCCCTGCGCCTCGCTGAGCGCGCGCGCCAGCGGCTCGCCGGCGAGCTGCTCGACGATGTCGCCCGACGGGCGGATGACGAGCGCGCCGCGCTCGGGCAGGTGCGGGATCGATCCGCGCACGCCGACGATCACCAGCGTGAGCAGCGCCAGCAGCAGCAGCAGGTGCAGCACGCGGCGCAGCACGTCCAGCCCGCGCCACAGGTTGCGGAAGAAGGCGAGCAGGTAACGCATGCTTCGCTGACCGCGCCGCGCGCCGGCAGCGCGCGTGCGCGCCTAGACCTTCTCTTCGATGCGCGCCGACTTGCCGGCGCGGTCGCGCAGGTAATAGAGCTTGGCGCGCCGCACGTTACCGCGCCGCTTGACGCTGATGTCGCTGATCGACGGGCTGTGCGTCTGGAAGGTGCGCTCCACGCCCTCGCCGTGCGAGACCTTGCGCACCGTGAACGAGGAGTTGAAGCCGCGATTCGAGATCGCGATCACCACGCCCTCGAAGGCCTGCACGCGCTCGCGCTCGCCCTCGACGACCTTGACCTGCACGACCACCGTGTCGCCCGACTTGAAATCCGGCACCTTGCGCGTCATGCGCTCGGCTTCCAGCGTCTGAATGATGTTCATGTCTCGCCTTCCTGTTCCCGTTCCCGCAAAAATTCCTGCAGCAGCGCCGCGCGCTGCGCGTCCAGAGTCACCCCGGCCAGCAGCTCGCGCCGCCGCAGCCAGGTGCGCCCGAGCGCCTGCTGCAGCCGCCAGCGCGCGATCGCGGCATGATCGCCCGACAGCAGCACCGCCGGCACGCGCCGGCCCTCGTACGCCTCCGGCCGCGTGTAATGCGGCCAGTCGAGGAGCCCCGCGCTGAACGACTCCTGCTGCGCCGAGCGCTCATCGCCCAGCGCCCCCGGCAGGAGCCGCGCCAGCGCATCGATCAGCACCAGCGCCGGCAGCTCCCCGCCCGCGAGCACATAATCGCCGATCGAGAGCTCGAGATCGACTTCCGCCTCGAGCACCCGCTCATCAATTCCTTCGTACCGGCCCGCGACCAGCAGCAACGCCGTTCGACTGGACAGGTCCGCCACCCGCGCCTGATCCAGGCGCGAACCCTGCGCGGACAGCGCGATCGTCAGGCTCCCCGCCGGCAGGCGCGCACGCGCCGCGCGGATCGCCGCGCACAGCGGCTCGGGCTTCATCACCATCCCGGGCCCGCCGCCGTACGGCCGATCGTCGACCGTGCGGTGCACGTCGCTGGTGTGCGCGCGCGGATCCTCCGTGCCCACCACCAGCAAGCCGCGCTCCTGCGCCCGCCCGACGATCCCGTGCCGGAGCGCATCCCGGATCATCTCCGGGAACAGCGTGACCACTTCGATCAGCACCCAGGCCTCTCCGCTGCGACCGGCCTAGAGTTCCTCCGGCCAGTCCACCTCGACCTCGCCCCGCTCGAGGCTCACCTTCACGAGGTGGCTCGGCAAGGCCGGTATCCACAGTTCCCGCGCACCGCCCACCACCATCAGCGGTGCCGCCGGCGCCTCGATGAAATGGCTCACCCGTCCGAGCTCGCGCCCCTCGCGGTTGACCACCCGCAATCCGATCAGGTCGTCGCGGTAGTACTCGCGCGCCGCGGTCGGCGGCAGGGCCGAACGCTCGACCTCGATATCCCGGCCCCCGAACAACTCGGCGGCATTGCGATCCTCGACGCCCTCGAAGCGCGCCCGCAGCCAGCGCCCGTCGTTGGCCGATTCGGCGACCCGGAGAACCGTGCGCGCGCCCTGCGTATCCACCAGCACCCAGGCGCGGTGCTGCAGCAGCTTCTCGGGGGGATCGGTGTACGACTGCACCTTCAGCCAGCCGCGGATGCCGGCCGCGCCGAGTACCCGGCCGAGCTTCAGGTAGCGAGGCGGCCGGGCTGCGGCCACGGTCGCAGCACTCCTTAGGCCGCCGCCTGCTTGCGGTAGGTCGAGACCAGCTGGCTCACGCGGTCCGAAAGCTGCGCCCCGCGGCCGACCCAGTGATCGATGCGCCCCAGCTCCAGCCGCAGCCGGCTCTCTTTGCCGCGCGCGACCGGATTGAAAAAACCGACCTGCTCGAGGCTGGAACCGCCCTGCCGCTTGCGGCTGTCCGTGACCACCACGTGGTAGAAAGGCTGGTTCTTGGCGCCGCGGCGCGTGAGGCGGATCGTGACCATGTTTGGGCTATCTCAGGGGTCCAAAAAAGAGCGCGGATTCTACGCAAACGCGGGGCGGACTTAAAGCCCTCAATGGCTTATGGCCCGCCGCGCAAGCCCCCCATCAGCCGCCGGAGCCCCCCGCCCTTGAGCTGTTTCATCATTTTCTGCATCTCGAGGAACTGCTTGAGCAGCCGGTTGACGTCCTGGACCTGCACCCCGGCCCCGCGCGCAATCCGCCGCCGCCTGGACCCGTCGATGACGCCTGGCGAACGCCGCTCCCGGGGGGTCATCGAATCGATGATCGCCAGCTGGCGCTTGATGTCGCGGTCTGCACGGTCCGGGGGCATCTTGGCCTTCTGGGCCAGCTGAGCAGGGAGCTTGTCCATCAGGGCCCCCAGCCCCCCCATCCGGCGCACCTGCTCGAGCTGGGAGCGCAGGTCCGCCAGGTCGAAACCCTTGCCCTGGCTGAGCTTGCGGGTCAACCGTTCCGCCTCGCCGGCCTCGATGTTGCGGTGCACACTCTCGACCAGCGCCACCACATCGCCCATGCCCAGGATCCGTTGCGCCATGCGTTCGGGATCGAAGGGCTCCAGCGCCTCGCTCTTCTCGCCGACGCCCAGGAACACGATCGGCTTGCCGGTCACTTCGCGCACCGACAACGCCGCACCGCCACGGGCATCGCCGTCGGCCTTGGTGATGATGATGCCGGTGAGTTCGAGGGCCGCGCTGAAGGCGCGCGCCGCCTGCAGCGCATCCTGTCCGGACATCGCGTCGACGACGAACAGCCGCTGGTGCGCGCTCACCGCGGCATCGATCAGCTGCGCCTCGGCCATCAGCTCCGCATCCACGTGCAACCGCCCCGCGGTATCGACGATCAGCGCGTCGTAGACGCCGCTCCGCGCCTGGGCCAGCGCGGCGGCGGCAATCGCGGCGGGCGCGGCCCCGGGCGGCGGCGCGAAGAAATCGGCCTGCACCTGCGCGGCCAGCCGCTCGAGCTGCAGGATCGCGGCCGGACGCCGCACGTCGGTGCTGACCAGCAGCACGCGCTTGCGCTGCGTCCCGATCAGCCAGCGCGCCAGCTTGGCCGCCGTGGTGGTCTTGCCGGCGCCCTGGAGGCCGGCCAGCAGCAGCACCAGCGGCGGCTGCACGTTGAGCGCGAGCGCCGTGCCCGTGCCGCCGAGCAGCGTCACCAGTTCGCGGTGCAGGATCCCGACCAGCGTCTGCCCGGGCGTGAGGCTGGCGCTGACCTCGGCGCCGAGCGCACGCGCCCGGACCGCCTCGATGAAGCGCTTCACGACCGGCAGCGCGACATCCGCCTCGAGCAGCGCGATGCGCACCTCGCGGAGCGTCTCGGCGATGTTGTCCTCGGTCAGGCGGCCGCGTCCGCGGAGCGCGGCCACGGCGGCGCTGAGCCGCCCGGTGAGCTGGTCAAACATCGGGCAATTGTACCCGCAGGGCCTATGCTATGCGTTCCCTGGGGAATTCTTAGAAGGTGTCCGCGTGGATACGGCTCCGACCCTAGAACTGCTGCTCACGCTCCTCGGCCTGCTGATCGTGATCGCATTTTCCTCCGGCACCGAGGTGGCGATGCTCTCGGTCAACCGCTACCGGGTGCGCACCCGCGCCGCCTCCGGCGAACGGCGCGCCCGCGCGCTGGAAAAGCTCCTGGCCAAGCCCGACCAGTGGCTGGGCGCGAACCTGGTGATCCTGGCGCTGGCGAGCGTGGCCGCCTCCACCGTGGCGACGCTCCTGGCGCTGCGCGTGCCGCACCCGCAGGCGCTGCCGGTGATGATGTTCGCGCTCACCGTGTTCATCATCATCTTCTGCGAGCTGGCGCCGAAGATCTACGCCGCCGTGCACAGCGAGTCGGTGGCGCTGAATTCGACGCTGATCTACCGCGTGCTGCTGTGGCTCACCTGGCCGGCGCTGTGGTTCACCAACCGCGCGGCCTACGGCTTCCTGCGCCTGTTCGGGCTGCACGGCGCCACGCGCGGCGCGCAGGCGCTGAGCGCCGAGGAACTGCGCACCGTGGTGAGCGAGTCGAGCGCGCTGATCCCGGCGCGCCACCGGCAGATGCTGCTGTCGATCCTCGACCTGGAGCGCATCACCGTCAACGACATCATGATCCCCCGCCAGGACATCGCCGGCATCGACATCTCGTCCGACTGGGAGGACGTGCTCGAGCGGCTCCGCCAGACCCCGCACACACGCCTGCCGGTCTACGACGGCGAACTCGACAACCTGATCGGCATCCTGCACATGAAGCGCACCGCGCAGGAATTCGCCCGCGCCACGCTGACACGCGAGCGGCTGATCGAGCTGGCGCAGGCGCGCGAGCCCTATTTCGTGCCCGAGGGCACTTCGCTCATGCATCAGCTGGCGCAGTTCCAGCGCAACCGGCGCCGGCATGCCTTCGTCGTCAACGAGTACGGCGACATCGAGGGGATGGTGACCCTGGAGGATCTGCTGGAGGAAATTGTCGGCGAATTCACCACCGATCCCGCGACCGTCGGCCACAAGGACGTGCACCGCGACGCCAGCGGCGCCTGGCTCGTGAACGCCAGCGCCACGATCCGCGCGCTCAACCGCGCGCTCGGCTGGCAGCTGCCGGATCTGGGCCCGAAGACGCTCAACGGCCTGCTGCTCGAGAAGTTCGAGAACATCCCGCAGGCGGGCACTTCGCTGCGCATCGGCGCGCTCGAATTCGAGGTGTTGCAGACCGCGGACAACTCGATCCGCACGGTGCGGGTGCGGCCGATCGTCTAAGACCGGAACGCCGCCTCGAGCGCCTCGGCCAGCGTCGCGACCGCCTGGATCTCGAGCCCCGCAACCCCCTGGCGCGGCGCATTCTGCTGCGGCACGATGGCGCGCGCATAGCCCTGCTTGTGCAGTTCCTTCAGCCGCTCTTCGCCGTGCGGCACCGGCCGCACCTCGCCGGTGAGACCCAGCTCGCCGAAGGCCACCAGCTTGCCGTCGAGGGCCACGCCCCGCAGGCTCGAGGCGATCGCGAGCGCCAGCGGCAGGTCGGTCGCGGTCTCGGCGATCGCCAGCCCGCCGACCAGGTTGACATACACATCGTGCTCCGCGAGCGAGAGGCGCGAATGCCGGCTCATCACCGCCAGCAGCATCGCCAGCCGGTTCGCATCGACCCCCTGCGCCACGCGCCGCGGCGCCGAAAAACGCGTCGCATCGGTCAGCGCCTGCACTTCGATGAGCAATGGCCGCCCGCCATCGCGGGCCACCATCACCAGGCTCCCGGGCACGGGCTGCGGGTTGCGCGACAGGAAGATCGCCGACGGGTTCTTCACCTCGCGCAGGCCCGCACCGGTCATCGCGAAGAAGCCGAGCTCGTTGACCGGGCCGAAGCGGTTCTTGGTGGCGCGCAGCATGCGATAGCGGCTGCCGGCGTCCGCGTCGAAGTACAGCACCGTGTCGACCAGGTGCTCGAGCAGCTTCGGGCCGGCGATCGCGCCATCCTTGGTCACGTGGCCGACGATGATCACCGAGGTGCCGCCCTGCTTGGCGAAGCGCACCAGCGCGGCGGTGCACTCGCGCAGCTGCTGGGGCGAGCCGGGACTGGATTCGACGTGGCTGGTCTGCATCGTCTGGATCGAATCGATCACCAGCAACGCGGCCCGCTGCTCATCGCTCCGTGCGATGATCGATTCGAGCGAGTTGTCGCTGACCAGCCGCAGTTGCGGGGCCGCGAGCGAAAGGCGTTGCGCACGCTGCGCGGTCTGCCGGGTCGATTCCTCGCCCGAGGCATACAGCACCGGCGCGTCCGTACCGACCGCCGCGGCCACCTGCAGGAGCAGTGTCGATTTGCCGATGCCCGGCTCGCCGCCGAGCAGGCTCACCGAACCGGCGCTCAGGCCCCCGCCGAATACGCGATCGAGCTCGGCCATGCCGAGGCTCGTGCGCACTTCGGCGGGCGGCTCCGCGGGCAGGCCCACGGCCACCGCCGGCGCCGCCGGCTGCGGCCCGCCGCGGGGATCGGCGCGCACCCCCATCACGCGGGTCAGCGTGTTCCAGGCACTGCAGTGCGGGCACTGGCCCTGCCACTTCAGCGACTCGCCCCCGCAGGAGCCACAGACATAGACCGGTTGATTGCGCGCCATAACGGCTTTGTAAGATAGTGCCCGTCGCAGCGCAATCAAAACTCCAGTACGATGCCGCGCTATTGCAAGCGGGGCCGGTCCGAACCCGTGCATCTGTGACCCCAGACGCGCCCGGGAACGGTCGCCGATGGTAACTTTTGCAGCGCGGCGCGCTCCGGCCGCGCGATTTGGACGCTAGCGGACCAGCACCTGTGATCCAGTTCACGCTTTCAGACAAGTTCTGCAGCCCCCGTCGCGGGCCCTGGCGATGAGCCTGAAGGGCAAGCTGCGCTGCGTCGGCCTGACGGATACGGGACGCGTCCGCGAGCACAACGAGGACACGATCGCCTGGGACGCGAACCTGGGGCTGCTGGTGCTGGCCGACGGCATGGGCGGCTACAACGCCGGCGAAGTGGCCAGCGGCATCGCGGTCAAGACCATCGTCAACCTGGTGCGCGAATCGGTCGAACGCGAGGACCTCTCGGCCCCCGATCCCGGCACCGGGCTGTCGCGCACCGCGATCATCCTGCGCGATGCGATCACCCGCGCCAACAAGATCATCTTCCAGACCGCGCGCACGCAGCCCAATTGCGAGGGCATGGGCACGACCGTGGTCGGCGCGCTGTTCCACGACAACCGCGTGACCATCGCCCACGTCGGCGACTCGCGCATGTACCGGCTGCGTGGCGCCAGCTTCGAACAGGTGACGCTCGATCATTCGCTGCTGCAGGAACTGGTCGACCGCGGTTTCTATTCGCCCGAGGAAGCCCAACGCGCCGCCAACAAGAACTACGTGACCCGCGCGCTCGGCGTCGAGGCGGGCGTCGAGGTCGAGATCCAGGAGCACCCCGCGCAGCGCGGCGATATCTACATGCTCTGCTCGGACGGCCTCTCCGACATGGTCGAGGACGACGATATTCACTTAACGATCAACACCTTTGGTGCTAACCTTGATACGGTAGCGAAACAGTTGATCCAGCTCAGTAACGACAACGGCGGCAAGGACAATATTTCCGTTTTGCTGGCCCAGGTCGTTGATTCGTTCCCGGTGCGTCGGGGAGTATTGGACCGGATGTTGGGTTGGTTCAGCTGAACTCTTAAAATTAGACCAGCACAAGGCGAGTACATATGGCTAGGCTGATTCTGAGTCTCGACGGCCAGGTGATGGCCGAATACAACATGAACAAGGAGCGCTACACGATCGGGCGGCTCCCGGACAACGACATCCGCATCGACAATCCGGCTGTCAGCGGCCACCACTCGCTGATCATCAACATCCTCAACGACTCCTTCCTCGAGGATCTCAACAGCACCAATGGCACCTACGTCAACGGCAAGCTGATCAAGAAGCACGCGCTGCAGCACGGCGATGTGATCACCTGCGGCCACCACCAGCTGCGATTCGTCGAGGACGACACCGCGCAGCAGGACGAATTCGAAAAGACCATGGTCATCCAGCCCTCGGCCCGCCCCGTCGAAAAAGTGCGAGCCGCTGTGGCTGCATCTGCCGACGCCACAGCTTCCCGCCGTACGCTGGGCAATGGGGCTCCGGCCATCAAGAAGGCACGGCTGCAGGTGCTCTCGGGCGCCTTCGCCGGCCGCGAGCTCGAACTCACCAAGACACTGACCACGCTCGGCCGCCCGGGCGTGCAGGTGGCGGCGATCACGCGCCGCTCGGAAGGCTACTTCCTGGTGCACGTCGATGCCGACGCGGCCGAGAACTACCCGCAGGTCAATGGCACGCCGATCGGCCCGATGGCGCGCAAGCTGGTCGACAACGACGTGATCCAGCTCGCCGGCGTGAAGATGGGGTTCTTCGAGGGCTAGCCGCTGTCAATGCGGCCAGGACGGGTGGCCCACAACCGTGGGCACCCGCCCTCGCCGTTCGCCTAGAATGCGGCCCGCTTGCGGAAATCAACCACCTGGCCCATGGCATTGGTGATGCAATCCACCTTTGCCACGGGCAGGTTGGTGCGCGGATTGATCGCGGTCAGCGTCCATTCCGCGGCTTCGCCTCCATTGAGCGCCGCACCGCCGGCGTCGAGCAGCGAAACCGAGCGCAGCTTCGGCACCGGATGGTAGGTTTCCGCCAGGCTCGACATCAGGGCCTTGACGCAGCCGTTGTCCTCGGCGGCGCCTGAACCCGCACGCGAGATGGCAGGCAGCACCAGCGCTGCGGTTGCGAGCACCATGGTGAATCGATTCATCGTGATCATGACGGCAACTCCTCACTCTACGTCGGACCAAACGCCGACCCGAAAAGAATATTTACCAATCATTTGTATTGCGAACGATGTTTGCTGGGTCGCTGCAGATTCCGTGGTCGGCTGTCAGCGGTTCACGACACGCGCGGATTCACGATGCGTGCACACTGCATGGTCAGCCAGCGCACCAGCGCCGCAGTCGCCGCGCGTTGCTCCTGCTCCGCCGGCGTCACCAGGTAGTAGCTTTCGCCCAGGCTCAGTTCCGCGGCCGACAGCCGCGCCAGCGTGCCGCGCGTGAAGTGCGTTTCGGCCAGCGGCCCGGACATCAGCACCAGCCCGGCGCCCTGCTCGGCGGCGGCCACCGCGGCTGCCATCGAGTCAAAGCGGATCACCGACCGTGGCAGCAATGGGGTCACGCCGCGTTCGGCGGCCCATTGATTCCAAAGGTCCGGCCGATAGTGGTGCACCAGCAAGGGCTGGTGATGCAGATCATCGTCGCCGCGCAGCCCAAATTGCCGCTGCAGCGCCGGCGCACAGGCTGGCACATAGGTCTGCGGGAACAGGCAATGCGCGTGGGTCTGCAGGCTGGCCGCCGCGCCCACGACCACCGCCACGTCGGCGTCCCAGCTCGACTGGGCCAGCATCGTCGCCGGGGTAGAGACTCGCAATTCGACCCCTGGATGCGCGGCGCAGAATTCCGCTATGTTGGGCATCAGCACCACGGCGGCGAAGAATGGCGGCGCCTGCAATTTGATGTACGGGCGCTGCTCCTGGCTGCGCAGTTCGCGGGTGATGAGCTCCAGCCGATTCAGCACCGAGTCGACATGTTCGAGCAGCTGCATGCCAGCCCCGGTCAGGCGCAGCGCCTGGGCGCGCCGCTCGAACAGCACCACGCCCAGCTGGCGTTCCAGCTTGCGGACATGTTGTGCCACCGCCGAGGCGCTCAGGCACAGTTCCTGGCTCGCGGTGGTGAAGTTCAGGCGCTGCGCGGCGACCTGGAAGGTCCGCAGGTATTTGAGCGAGGGCGCCTGCATGTGCGGATTCATGCTGGCATCGCCGGGCGCGGCGTGCGGCTGCCTTTGCAGCAAGCGCAGTGGTCGCGCAAAGCCTTTCGACGCGGGGTTCGAGGCGATCAAACCGTCGGCCGGCAGCGAAGCTCCGGATCCATGACCAGCAGCTTGGACAGTTTCCTGCCGTACATGACGCTGTCGGCCGCCCGCAGCAGCTCCGCGAGTGGCCGCGGATCGGTCGGAGCGTACTGCACATAGCCGACGCTCAGCGACAGCGGCGCGTCCTGGCGCGCCCCGTTGCAGGCGGCCACCGCCTCGGCCACGCGTTCGATGATGAGGGTGCCGTCTTCGGGTGACTGGTCCGCAGCCAGCACCGCAAACTCGTCGCCGCCGAGTCTGCCCATCGCATCGCACGCGCGAAACGATCCTCGCAGCACCGCAGCCGTCTCCCGCAGCAGAGCATCGCCGGCCTGATGGCCGAGCGTATCGTTGGTCTGCTTCAGGTTGTCGACGTCCGCGTAGAACAAGAGTGCACGGTGCCCGCAGGCGCGCAACTGCGCCAGCTGCCGGGTCGCCGAGCGCATGAATCCGCGACGATTGAACAGGCCGGTCAGCTCGTCCACGAAGGCCAGGGTGTGCAGCGTCATCGAGAATTCCTCGAGCACCCCCAGCTGGTACGGCAGCCACTCATCCGACCGGCGCGCCGGATGCTCCAGCAGCGTGGTCAGCAGCAGCTTGATCCTCGACTGGTTGCCCTGCATCGCGGCGGCACGCAGTTTCCGCGATATCGCCGTCGCCCTGGGTCCCGCTCCAGAAAGTGGCGCCGCCTGAGCCAATGTAGCCATGTCAACTCCCGCATGTCCGTGGAAAGGGTGTCATCCGCGGACGACAGCCTAATGATCCACGCGTACACGCCCATCCAGCAGAGACCTGCAGCAGGCTTCAGGACAAGCATTGATTGCGTCGTAGGGCGGGCCCCTACGCGCCGGCTCAGGGCTGGATCAATCCCTGGCGGATGGCGTATCGCACCAGCCCGGCGATCTCGTGGATGTCGAGCTTGCCCATCAGCCGCGCACGATGCGATTCGATGGTCTTCACGCTGACGCCCATCAACCCCGCCATCACTCGGGTCGACTTGCCTTCGGCGATCAGCTGCAGGACCTGTCGTTCGCGCACCGACAGCGCGACCGGTTGACGCGCATCGCCGTAGGCCGCCGCGATCGCGCCCGATACGCCCGGGCTCAGGTAGATCTGCCCGCCGTGCACCTGCTGGATGGCCCGCACCAGCTCGTTGGCCGCCTGCTTCTTGAGCACATATCCCTGGACGCCGCAGCGCAGGGCCTCCGCCACGTACTCGGTTTCATCGTGGTGCGTCAGCACCAGGACCCGGGTCGACAGGCTGCTGCGCAGGATTTCCCGCGCCGCATCGAGCCCGTTGAACAGCGGCATGCTGATATCCAGCACCGCGATGTCGGGCCGCAGTTGGATGGCCTGGCGGGCCGCAGCGCGGCCATCCGCGGCCTCGCCGATCACTTCCAGGCCCTCGCGTTCGAGCAGCGCGCGCAGCGCCTGCCGCACGACGACGTGATCATCGGCCAGCACCACGCGGATGCTCACCGGGGCTCCAACGGCACCCGGATGCGGATCCGGGTGCCACGTCCGGGTGCGCTGTCGATCTCCAGCTGGCCGTCAACCGCATCCAGCCGCTCGCGCATGGCCCTGAGTCCCAGCCCCCCGTGACGGCCGGCGGCGCCAGCCTCCATGCCCACGCCATCGTCGCTGACCTCACATTGCAACCATCCGGCCGCGCGGGTGATGTCAATCCGGACGCTGGCGGCGGCGGCGTGGCGGACGGCATTCGTCAGGGCCTCCTGCACCGTTCGATACAGCGCGACCTCGAGCGCCACGGCCAGGCGATGGTTGACGGCTGAATGCACCTTGATCGGCAGGCGCGCCCGGCGGGAGATCCCGTTCGCGAGGAATTCAATGGCCGGCAGCCAGCCCAGGTCCTCGAGCACGGTCGGCCTGAGTTCATGCGACAGGTTGCGAAGCTGCATCTCGACCCGGTCGAGCGAGCTGACCACCTGCGCGAGCCGGGGCTGCAACGCCTCCGGCAGGTCACGTGCGAGATCACCGAGCGCCAGGTGCACCGTGACCAGCAGCTGACCCGACTGGTCGTGCAGCGAATGCGCGATCCTGGCGATCTCCTGTTCGAGTGATTCATTGACACGTCGCAGGGCCAGGATCGATTCCCGATGGCCACGATGCGACAGTTCGTACGGTGCGAGCGATTCGGCCAGGAATGCCGCGGCCGCCCGCAGTATCGGGCTCAGTCCCACCGGTTCCCGGGAGGCGTTGATGCACGACAACAGGGCATCCACCCACATGGACACCAGGTCGGGGATGCTGCGTCCCGCCGCCATCGCCTCGCGGCCGATTTCGTACGCCGTTCCGAGGGCCGCCTCATCGGGTCGCGCAAGGTAGGCCTCCAGGGCGCTGCGCACGGCGGTGCCCGGATTCGGCTCGGCCGGCCCGGATACGACCATCGATTCTGGGCTACCGCTGTTCACGTCAACCTCGCGACCACCACGAGTGCATCATCATCACCGCGGCGGTGCTGCTCGAGTATCGCGCGCGCCAGTGACGGTGCCTCGCCGTCGGTACCCAGACCGTCGGCGAATCCACGCCGCAGGCCGTCGGTTGCAAAGATCAGCAGATCGCTGTCCTCGATTGCGATGGTCTCGAATTGCAAGGCGGGCAGCTGGGCACCGACCACACCGGAGCGCAGCAACAGCTCGATCCGTCCGGGGTTGGCGCTGTGATCCGCGCGAATGAGCAGTGCCTGAACGTTGCCGATCCCCACCCAATCCAGGCTCTGGTCGGCATAGTCGATCGATGCCAGGCTCATGACCACGCCCCGGGTGGATTGCAATTCCTGATGGCAGCGTTGCACCACTTGCAGTATCGGCTTGGATGCGTTCGCCGCGATGATCCTGCGCGCCTTGTCCGCCGCAGCGGCGGCGCTCTCGCCATGGCCGATGCCGTCAATCGCACCGATCATGATGCCGTGATCGTGAGCCTGCACGACGGGCAGGTCGCCGGACACCTTGCAGCCGGGCAGCACATACGAGGCAATGCCGAGTTTGATGTGCGGCACGCGTTGTGCAGTCACCTGTGCCATTTCGTCACCGTCACGCTGGTGCCCCTGCCCGGGCCCGACTCGATCCGGAAATCGTCCATCAGTCGCCGCACCCCAGGCAGACCGAGCCCCAGCCCGCCCGAACTCGAGTATCCGTCACGCAACGCGCGATCGATATCCGCGATGCCGGGCCCCTGGTCCACCGCCTCGATTGTCAACCCAAGCCCCGTCGGGCCGGTTACCCGTCGCAAGCTGACTACCCCGCTCCCGGCATATGTCACGATGTTGCGGGTGAGCTCGGATATGGCCGTGGCGATCAGCGTGGCGTCACTGGCGGAAAATCCCAGTTCGATTGCGAGCGCACGGCCTTGCTGCCGGGCGTGCACTACATCCTTGTCGGACGTGACCCGGATATCCATCTGGGCCGATGCTAAGGGCCCGGCGCCCCACTGCCAGTCGCAAATTTCTGCTGCAGGTGCGCCAGGCCCTCTTCGAGATCCAGGGCGGTGGGCACATCCTCGAGCGTCAGCCCGAGCTGCACCATGGCGAAAGCCACTTCCGGCTGGATTCCCACTATGACGGTCTCGGTGCCCCGCAGGCGGATCATGTGCGAAATCTGCAGCAGGATACGCGAAGCGTACGAGTCCATCACATCCATGGCCGTCACGTCCACGATCACCCCCAGGGAGCGAAACCGCACGACCCGCTCCAGCAGCGCCGAGCGAAGCTGCTCCAGGTCGGCATCGGTGAGAGCGGCCTGGATCGTGGCGATGAGAAACGGCCCTTGCTTGAGGATTGGAACCTGCATTGGCTTTCGCCTGGCCCGAGGCCGATGCAATCAACCCAGCGGCCCGACCTTGTATCCAAGCAGCCGCTCGGCCTGCTCGATGCCGCCCTGCAGGTCACCGACCGTGTTCATCTTCCCCAGGTCGACGCCAATGGTGACCAGCGTCTGGGCGATTTCCGGCGACAGGCCCGTGACGATCACCGTGGCGCCCAGCAGGCGCGACGCCTCCACCGTCTGCACCAGGTGGTTGGCCACCGTGGCGTCCATGGCCGCGACGCCCGTGATATCGATCACGACCACCTTGGCGCGGTTGGTGCGGATGCCGCGCAACAGCTGCTCGGTGAGCTGCCGTGCGCGCTGCGGATCGATCACGCCGATGATCGGCAGGATCAGCAGGCGCTCGCGCACCTGCAGCACCGGTGTCGACAATTCCCGGATCGCCTCCTGCTGCTGGCGGATGACGCGTTCGCGCTCCTGCACGAAGCCCACCGCCACGGTATTGGCGATGCGGTTGGCCGCCGGTTCATAGGCGTCGAGGATGCGGTTCAGCTTCTCGAAATCGGCCTGGTATTTCGCGAACAGCGAGCGCGCCAGCACGTCGCGCAGCAGCAACACGATGCCCACCACCTCGTGGGTCTCGACACCGCGGGGAATGATGCGTTCCGACAGATTCCTGGCGTAGGCCTGCAACGCCTCGAACGTGCCCGTTTCCAGAGCTTCCACGTAGCTGTCGTAGACCGAGGTGGCCTCGGCAAAGATCTCCTCCCGCGTCATCGCGGTGAGCAGGCGCGCCTCCACGATGCGCACCACCCATTCCTCGCGCAGCAGGTTGCGATTCTGCCGCAGGTGCGCGACCAGTTCGCGCAGCAGCGCCGCGGTGGTATCACTGCGCGGCAGTCCCGCAGCGTCGCCGACCGGCTGGGTGGCTTCCCTGGATTCTTGCTTGTCCTTTGCCATGGTCGAGCACCTCCCGTGCGCAGTAGCGGGGCCAGGACCATCCAGTGCCCGCATTACCATGCACTGAATATGCGGTTAGCCCCGTGGCCACAATCAGGGTATCCACCGGTTCTGGCCTCAGGTGAATACCTGAGGCCGGCTTGCCGCAGCAGATTCGGGAGCGCTGATTGCACGGTGTCCCACACCACGCCGAGATTGATATCGAATTACCCGTGTGCGATATGACGGCCTGCTCGGCAAGACGGTTCTCGCTCATACCGGGAGCGCGTCGGCAAGCACCCGTTGACGAAAGCTCACGGGCAAATCTTCTGGCGTCACCACATCGACGGGCACGCCGAGCAAGTGTTCCAGTTCGATCTGCAATCCGCCCAGGTCGAAGAGCGTCGCCCCCGGCAAGGCATCGACCAGCAGGTCATTGCATTGCGCTTCTCCTTAGAGGGCCGCGAAGTATTGCATTTGTATACACAAACGTGTATATACTGTGAATGAAAGTCGCCGGGTTCGACTGGGATCGCGGCAATTGGCCCAAATGTGGCAAACACGGGCTGTCTCAAGCGGACATCGAGTACGTCCTGCAGGCTGATCCGATGGTCATGGTCGATCCGCATCGTGGCGAGCCGCGCATGCGGGCCATCGGCAGGACGCGCGCGGGCCGCTACGTATTTCTCGTGCTCATGATGCGCAAGATTAATGGCCGCATGCTCATTCGGCCGATCAGCGCCCGCCCAATGCATGAGAAGGAGATTGCTCACTATGAAGGCTCGTCGTCTTAGGAAGATGCCCTCACTACGCAGCGACGCCGCGGCGGAGCGCTTCGTCGCCAGCGCGGACCTTGCTCAATATGATCTATCGGGTTTCAAGCCCATGCGTTTTGAGATTGAGCCAAAGTCTGCTGCCTTGAACATGAGGCTGCCGCAGCAATTGCTCAATGCGGTGAAGAGTGAGGCCCGCTCACGTGGAATCCCCTACACGCGTTACGTACGTATGCTTCTGGAAAAAGCCGTAGCTCCATGACGCAGACAGGTTGTCTCCGGCATGGGGCGCCTCGGTTGCGAGTCGCAGATTTTGCCGCAGGTGCGCCACCAGCTCGCGCAGCGGCGCGATGGGCTGGTCGTCAGCGAAGCACGCCCTCGGCGTAGGAGTCGGCGGCGTAGTTGGCGAAGCGGCTGTACTGGCCCTGGAAGGTCAGCATGAAGGTGCCGATCTCGCCGTTGCGGTGCTTGGCGAGGTCGATCTCGGCGATGCCGCGCTTGGGCGTATTCTTGTCGTAGACCTCGTCGCGGTAGATCAGGAGGATCATGTCCGCATCCTGCTCGATCGCGCCACTGTTGTGAGTCACAAGACCATCGGCCAGCCAGTTGGCGGGACCAGGCACCGTCAGGTCGAAAACGTCCGCTTCGCCGTCCGGCACGATCGCCACGACGCGATCCCAGTAAAGATCCGATGTGGCCCATGCCTCCAGATCCTTGCTATGCAGCAGTTGGGCGTAGTCGAGCAACACGGCACGGCTTGGGGCGAAACGGAAATGACTTGACCCGCCGTACGAAGTACCGCGCAGCCTCGCCATTTGCCGGGTCGTCACGGCTTGTTCGCGCATCAGTGCGCGCACGCGCGTAAAAACTTCCAGCGGCAGCGTATCCACATTGGTGTTGGCGCAGGCCACGTGCCCGGCGTGATGCGCGCCCAGCGCTTCGATCGCCGCCGCCCTGGGCCCAAAGCCGCCGACCAGAGCTGCAAATCGCAGCTGCGCTTCGGTGCCGCTCACGTCTACGGTGTAAACCGGCCGGTAGTTGGCTTTGTGCACGGCGCGCTGCCGTGCAACAATCCCTAAGCGCAACAGCAGCGCACTGACGTCTGCGGCAAGACGCGCACTGCAGGTCGAGAAATACACCCGTGGCATTCCCCGCTGACCCTGTTTGCGCAGCGTTACGGAGCCATCGGTGGCCCACAGGTGTTTCAACAGCAGCGCGAGCTGCTCATCG
>JAGWPD010000266.1 GCA_028870705.1 Gammaproteobacteria bacterium | reverse complement strand
GTCGCCGAACAGCTGACCGGCTGGCGCCTGGAGGACAGCCAGGGACGGGCGATCGAGGAGGTCTTCCGCGCCTTCCACGAGGAGACCTGCGAACCGCTCGAGAACCCGCTCAGCGTCGCGATCCGGCGGACTCGTTCGATCAAATCCGTGCGTCCGATGCTGCTGATCCGCCGCGACGGCAACGAGATCTACGTCGAGAGCACGGCCTCGCCGATCCGCGACGGCAGCGGCGCCGTTTCGGGCGGCGTGCTCGTGTTCCACGACGTCAGCGAGGCGCGCGAGCTGAACCGGCGGCTCTCCTACCACGCGAGCCACGACGTGCTCACGGGCCTCGTGAACCGGCGCGAATTCGAGCACCGCATGGAGCGCGCGCTGAAGAGCGCCAAGGCGCGCGAGACCTCCTACGCCCTGTGCTACATCGACCTCGACCAGTTCAAGATCGTCAACGACACCTGCGGCCACAGCGCCGGCGACGCGCTGCTCGGCCAGGTCGGCGCGCTGCTGAAATCGAAGGTGCGCTGGCGCGACACGCTCTCGCGCCTCGGCGGCGATGAGTTCGGCATCCTGCTCGAGAGCTGCTCGCTCGATGAAGCGATGCGCATGGCCGAGACACTGCGCGAGGCGGTGCGCAACTTCCGCTTCACCTGGGAGGAGCGCGTGTTCCGGCTCGGCGCCAGCATCGGCGTGGTGCCGGTGACCGCCGAGAACGAGGACGTCGCCTCGGTCATCTCGGCCGCCGACAGCGCCTGCCAGGCCGCCAAGGAGCAGGGCCGCAACCGCGTGCACAGCTTCGCCGAGAACGACATCGAGCTGATGCGCCGCCGCCGCGAGATGCAGTGGGCCGCGCGCATCAACGCCGCGCTCGAGGAAGGACGCTTCGAACTCTACCGCATGGCAATCCAGCCGCTGCAGAAGGTCGAGACCGGCGCGCACTACGAACTGCTGCTGCGCATGCGTGACGAGGCCGGCCGGATCATCTCGCCCGACAACTTCATCGTCGCGGCCGAGCGCTACAACATCACGCCCAACATCGATCGCTGGGTGATCGAGAACGCGTTCCGCTGGCTGGTCTCGGAGGCGGACGAGCGGGAGCGGCTGGCGATGTGCTCGATCAACCTCTCGGGCCAGAGCCTGGGCGATGACAAGTTCCTGCCCTTCGTCATCGAGCAGTTCCAGAAGAGCGGCATCGAGGCGAGCAAGATCTGCTTCGAGATCACGGAGACCGCTGCGGTGGCGAGCTTCTCGCAGGCCAACCGTTTCATCCAGGCGCTGAAGGAACTGGGCTGCAAGTTCGCGCTCGACGACTTCGGCACCGGGCTGTCCTCGTTCGGCTACCTGAAGCACTTCCCGGTCGATTTCCTCAAGATCGACGGTAGTTTCGTGCGCGAGATCCTGCATGACCCGATCGACCGCGAGATGGTGCGTTCGATCAATGAAATCGGGCACCTGACCGGCAAGCAAACCATCGCCGAGTTCGCGGAGAACGCCGAGATCATCCAGATGCTCACCAGCATCGGCATCGATTACGCGCAGGGCTACGGCATATCCCAGCCGACACGGGTGCTCAAGGCCGTCAACGCGTGAAAGCCGCCGCGGGCCTGCGCGGACATCCCCGCGGCCTGTTCTACCTGGCGTTCACCGAGGCCTGGGAGCGCTTCTCGTACTACGGGATGAGTTCGCTGGTCGTGCTGTACATGGTGCAGCAGCTGCTGCTTCCCGGGCATGTCGGGCACATCGTCGGCCTTGCGCCGCTCCGTGCCGCCATGGAAGCGCTGTCGGGGCCGCTCTCGCCGCAGGCGCTCGCTTCCCGGCTGTTCGGGCTCTACGCGGGCTGCGTGTATTTGACGCCGCTCCTCGGCGGCATCATCGCCGACCGCTGGCTCGGGCAACGCAATGCGGTGGTGGTCGGCGCGCTGTCCATGTTCGCCGGCCACCTCGCGATGGCCTTCGAGCAGTCGTTCCTGCTCGCGCTGCTGTTGCTGGTGCTGGGTTCCGGCCTGCTCAAGGGCAACATCTCCGCGCAGGTGGGAGCGCTCTATCCGGTCGACGACACGGCGCGGCGCACGCGCGGCTTCGTGATCTTCAGCACCGGCATCAATATCGGTGCAGTGCTCGGGCCGCTGGTATGCGGATACCTGGGGGCGGCCCTCGGCTGGCATTATGGATTCGCAGCCGCAGCGATCGTGATGCTGGCCGGGCTGGCCACCTATCTGGCCGGCTACCGGCAGCTGCCCGCCCGGGTGCCCAGGAGCGCGGCGCAACACCAGCCGGCGGAGCAGCGGGCCGCGCTGACGGCTGCGGACTGGCGCGTGTTGCGCGCGCTCGTCGCGGTCATCGTCATCGCAATTCTGCCCTCATTGGCCTACACGCAGCATTTCAACGTGATGCCCGTGTGGATACAGGCGCACGTGGCGCTCGGCGTGGGCAACCTGCGCATTCCGGTTCCATGGTTTCAGTCGATCGACGCGCTGACCTCCATTCTCGTCGCCGCACCGCTCCTATGGCTGTGGCGCCGGCAGGCCGAGCGGGGCGGGGGTCCGGGGGATATTGCCAGGATCGGCATCGGCTCCTGGCTCGCCGCGGGCAGCAACCTGATGTTGGCCGGCGCCATCCACTTCGCCGACGGGCAGCTGGTGCGTCCGATCTGGCCGTTCCTGTATTGCGTCGGCCTGGGACTCGCCTTCATGCATTACTGGCCGGCGCTGCTGGCACTGGTTTCGCGGACAGCGCCAGCGCGCGTCAACTCGACGATGCTGGGGGTGGTTTTCGTCAACCTGTTCGTGGCGAACATCGTCGTGGGCTGGATCGGCGGCCACTACGAACGCATGAGCCCGTTGAGCTTCTGGGCCTGGCACGCCGTGCTTGGTGCGGCCGGCGGATTGCTGGTCATGGCCTTTGGGCGTGGTCTGGAGCGTGTGCTGCGGCCGGCCTGACCTAGTCCGGCAAGGCGTAGGGCAGCGCCAGTTGCGCAACGGCCAGGCGCGCAGTCGAAGTGCCGGTTTCGGTCGGACCTTCGAGTGACGTGACCGCGAGGAATTCCGTGCGGCCGTCGGCGCGCACCGTGGCGGTGACGATCTGCGCACCGCGGCCGTCGCCCAGCGTGACCGCCTCGCCCGGGGCGAGTGCAGCCGGGCCATTGCTCTCGAAACGCTGCATGCGCCGCTTCATGCGGCCGCGGTAGTGGGCCCGGGCGATGATCTCCTGGCCGGTGTAGCAACCCTTGCTGAAGGAAACCGCGCCGATGCAATCGAGGTTCAGCATCTGCGCCACGAATGCGCCGCTGGTCGCGCCATAGACCTGCGGCACTCCGGCGGCGATGTCCTGCGCCAGTGACTGCGTCGCGAGGTAGGCGGCGACCGCCGGTACCTGCGCGGCCAGTGCGGCGAGCGTGGCTGCGGACTGCTCGGCGGCGATGCTGAGTTTTGCGCGCAGTACGTAGCGGCGCAGCGTGGCTGCGGTCGCCTCGGCCAGCTCAGCGCTCAGCAGCGCGATGACCTCGTCGGCGGCGGGCGCGGCGAGCTGCAGGAGCGCGAGCACGCGGCCCTGCGGATTGTGCAGCCCGGCGAGCAGCAGCCGGTCGGCGCGTAGCTCGTTCATGTCGTTGGACAGCTGGCCTTGCAGGAACTTGCGGGCATCCGGGCCCTGGAACCGCAACAGGCCAAACCGGGCGTCGCCGTGCCCGGATGCGTCGTGCACATTGGCGCCCTGTGCGCCGCTGCCGTGGATGCCCTCGGTCATTGGTTGATTCTAGTCCACTGCCGGCGGCAGCGATTCCGATGGTCGTGGCTGTCCGGTTCTGGCACACTTGCGCGCCATGCCGAATGCGCCTGATTCCAGCCCGGAAACGACACAGGCGCCTTCCAGCTTCGTACCGCCCGCGGCGCCGGCACCGGCCGCCGCCGGCGCAAGGGCGGTGCCGCCTGCTGAACTCGGCGGCGCCAGGGGTCCTGATCCCACGCGCTATGGCGACTGGGAACGCGCCGGCCGCTGTATCGATTTCTGACGAGCCCCGGTCATGCACGAGCGCCCGCTTTCCCCGCACCTGTCGATCTACCGGTTCATGTACACCATGGCGCTGTCGATCCTGCACCGGATCACGGGCGTGTGGATGGCGTTCGGTCTGTGCGCGCTCGTGTACTGGCTGATGAGTGCGGCGGCCGGCGAAGCGCAATACGGGCGCGCGACCGTGCTCCTTGGCAGCGCCCCTGCGCGGATCGTGCTGCTGCTGTGGCTGGCGGCATTCTGCTACCACTTCGCCAACGGCCTGCGGCACCTCGCCTGGGATGCGGGCCTTGGGCTGGAGCGGCGCGCCGCGCGACTCAGCG
This sequence comes from Gammaproteobacteria bacterium, assembly GCA_028870705.1. Classification (GTDB taxonomy): domain Bacteria; phylum Pseudomonadota; class Gammaproteobacteria; order Steroidobacterales; family Steroidobacteraceae; genus FEN-1191. Next base: position 12,620 of record JAGWPD010000266.1, on the reverse strand, counting down.
GACGGATTGTCCTCGCACTGGCATTGCTCGCGTTCCTGGGCACGGCCTACCTGCTGTTCTGTCCGCGCGCGGGGTTCGCTTGAGCCTGCGCTCGCCGCTGGGTGTGGTGCTCGGGCGCGGCAGCGCCGGCGAGGGCGTCGCCCACTGGTGGGCCCAGCGACTCGGCGCGCTGGCGCTGGTGCCCCTGAGCGTCTGGTTCCTAGTCGCACTGGTGCGCCTGCCGCTCGCCGACTACGCTGCGGTGACGATCTGGATCGCCTCGGGCTGGAACCTCGTGTGGCTGGTGCTGCTGCTCGGGATGATGTGCTGGCACTCGCGCCTTGGCATCCAGGTCGTGATCGAGGACTACGTGCATTCGCCGGCGCTCAAGCAGGCGGCGCTGCTGCTGAACAGCGCGGCGCACGCGGTGCTGGTGGCCGCGGGCGCCTATGCCTTGCTGCGCATCGCCCTGCGGGGCGTGCCGTGAGCGCTTACACGTTTTCAGAGCATACCCATGACGTTCTCGTAGTAGGCGCCGGCGGCGCCGGGCTGCGCGCGACGCTCGGGCTGGCCGAGGCGGGCCTGAGCACGGCCTGCATCACCAAGGTCTTTCCGACCCGCAGCCACACGGTCGCGGCGCAGGGCGGCATCTCGGCGGCGCTCGGCAACATGGGCGAGGACGACTGGCGCTGGCACATGTACGACACCGTCAAGGGTTCCGACTGGCTCGGCGACCAGGATGCGATCGAATTCATGTGCAAGCAGGCGCCGGCGGCGGTGATCGAGCTGGAGCACTACGGCGTGCCGTTCTCGCGCACCGACACGGGGCTGATCTACCAGCGGCCCTTCGGTGGCATGACCACGCACTTCGGCAAGGGCACCGCGCACCGCACCTGCGCCGCCGCCGATCGCACCGGCCATGCGATGCTGCATACGCTCTACCAGCAGTCGATCAGGCACGACGCCCAGTTCTTCATCGAATACTTCGCCGTCGACCTGATGATGGAGAACGGCGCCTGCCGTGGCGTGGTGGCCATCGATCTGGCCGACGGCAGCGTGCACCGCTTCCGCGCGCAGACCACGATCCTCGCCACCGGCGGCTACGGCCGCGCCTGGTTCTCGTGCACTTCGGCGCACACCTGCACGGGCGACGGTGGCGGCATGGTGCTGCGCGCGGGCTTACCGCTCCAGGACATGGAGTTCGTGCAGTTCCATCCGACCGGCATCTACGGCTCGGGCTGCCTGATTACCGAGGGCTCGCGCGGCGAGGGCGGCTACCTCACCAATGCCGGCGGCGAGCGCTTCATGGAGCGTTACGCGCCCAATGCCAAGGACCTGGCCTCGCGCGACGTGGTGAGCCGTGCGATGACGATCGAGATCCGCGAGGGCCGCGGCGTGGGCGCGCAGCGCGACCACATCCACCTGCACCTCGAGCACCTCGGACCCGAGGTCATCCGCGAGCGGCTACCCGGGATCCAGGAAACCGCGCGCATCTTCGCCGGCGTCGATGTGACGCGCGAGCCGATACCGGTGCTGCCGACCGTGCACTACAACATGGGCGGGGTGCCGGCAAACGTGCACGGCGAGGTCGTGACGCGCGTCAACGGCACGGAGGCGGTCGTGCCCGGCCTGATGGCAGCGGGCGAGGCGGCTTGTGTGTCTGTGCACGGCGCGAACCGCCTGGGTTCGAATTCGCTCCTCGACCTGGTGATCTTCGGGCGCGAGGCGGCGCGCCATTGCGCCGCCACGCTCGCGCCCGGCGCGGCGCAACGGCCGCTGGCGCGTGACGCGGCCGACGCGGCGGTGGCGCGCATCGACCGGCTCCGCAATGCCTCGGGCACTCGCCCCACGGCGCAGATCCGGCTGGAAATGCAGCGCACCATGCAGGCCGATGCGGCGGTGTTCCGCACCGGCGAATCGCTCCGCGCCGGCTGCGGGGCGCTGGCGCGCACCTTCGCCTCCTTCGGCGACGTGCGCGTCAGTGATCGCGGCATGGTGTGGAACACCGACCTGATCGAGACCATGGAACTCGAGAACCTGCTGCTGCAGGCGAGCGCGACGATCAATTCGGCAGCCAACCGTGAGGAGAGCCGCGGCGCGCACGCGCGCGAGGACTTCCCCGAGCGCGACGACGCCCGCTGGCTCCGGCACTCACTCTGCTGGGTCGATGCACAGGGCAAGGCCCGGCTCGACTACCGGTCGGTGCACCTGAACACGCTGACCGACGAAGTCGAGACCGTGGCGCCCAAGGCGCGTACTTACTGATGGAACACCCGACGCATCATGGTTGAGTTCACGCTGCCGAAGAATTCGCGGCCGGACCCGGGCGCCGGCAGGCATTACGCCGCGCCGGGCGGAGCTGTGCGCCCGCGCACGTTCCGCGTCTATCGCTTCGATCCGGCGTCGGGCGCGCGCCCGCGCGTCGATAGCTACGAGCTCGACATGGCCAGTTGCGGGCCGATGGTGCTGGACGCGCTGCTGAAGATAAAGAACGAGATCGATCCGACGCTCTCGCTGCGGCGCTCGTGCCGCGAGGGCATCTGCGGCTCCTGCGCGATGAACATCAACGGCGTGAACACGCTCGCCTGCACCCAGTCCTGTGCCGAACTCGGTGGCGGGGAGGTGCGCATCTATCCGTTGCCACACTTGCCCGTGGTCAAGGACCTGGTGGCCGACCTCGGCAATTTCTACGCGCAGTACGCGGCCGTGAAGCCCTGGCTGCAGGCGCGCACGCCCGTATCCCCGGATCGCGAGCGGCTGCAGTCCAAGGAAGACCAGGAGAAGATCGACCGCCCCTCGGCGTGCATCCTGTGCGCCTGTTGCTCGACCTCCTGCCCGAGCTACTGGTGGAACGGCGATCGCTACCTCGGACCCGCCGCGTTGCTCGCGGCCTACCGCTGGATCGTCGATTCGCGCGACGAGGCCACCGGCGAGCGGCTGGACGCATTGAACGATCCGTTCCGCCTGTACCGCTGCCACACGATCATGAACTGCACCGAGGCCTGTCCCAAGGACCTCAACCCGGCGCGCGCGATCGCCGACATCAAGCGCCTGATGCTCGAGCGCCAGCATTGAGCGCGGCGCCCGGCCAGCTGGCGTGGCGCTGCCGGCGTGGCGTGAAGGAACTGGACCTGATCCTCGGTGACTGGGTGGAGCGGCGCTACGCGCAGGCCTCGGACTCCGAAAGGGCACTGTTCCAGCGCTTTCTCGAATTGCCGGATCCCGAGCTCGCTGGTTACCTGCTCCACGATGCCAAGCCCGCCGATCCGGATTTCGCCGCGCTGGTCGCGCAGCTCGCCCACGATCGAAGTTGAGCTGGCGGGCTCGCGCCCCCTGGCCATCGCCTGGTCGGTGTGGTGCGTGGCCCTGGTTGCGGCGATCGCCTGCGGCTGCGACCTGGAGCCGTGGGTTCGCCTCGGCATCGTCGCTGCGGTGCTGGTGATCCTGTGGCGTGGCGTCGAGCAACTGCGGTCGCCTGGCGGCCGCCTGCACTGGCATGGCGACGGACGCTGGCGCCACGAACCCGGCGCGATGACCGGCAATTATGTTCAACCACGATCCCTCAGGCGCCTCGGATCGGTGCTGTGGCTGGCCTGGCCGGCGGCCGACGGGCACCGATATGCGTCGCTGGACGCGTCCGGCGTGGAACCGAAGGACTGGCGGGCGATCAAAGCGAGGATGAAGTTTCCAGGCCACTTCGGGCACGGCGCGCGATGAAACCCCGGTTTGCCACTGCTGCTACACTGCGCGGGGATGGCCTCAGCTGCGTTCAGTCTGGTGCAGAAAAGGCCCGAGCCATGGCGAACTTCCAACTCCCACCAGGGTCAGAACCCACGCATGGCGCCGACGGCGATGCGTCGCCCGCGCAGTCCGCTTCGATGAGCGCGGCGATGGGCGACCTGAGCCTGGTGCGGCGCGTGCAGGCCGGTGAGCGTGCCGCCTATGACCTGCTGGTGCTCAAGTACCAGCACAAGGTGGTCAAGCTGGTCATGCGTTACGTCCGCAATCCCGCCGATGCCGAAGATGTCGCCCAGGAAGCCTTCATCAAAGCCTATCGTGCGCTGCCGCAGTTCCGTGGCGACAGCGCCTTCTACACCTGGCTGTACCGCATCGCGATCAACACCGCCAAGAATGCGCTGGTGTCACGCGAGCGCACGCCGGTCGGCTACGAACTCGATGCCCCGGGCCACGAGGATGGCGCCGACATGAGCGGGCGGTTGCGCGATCCGGATACGCCCGAGGGGCTGGCGCTGAGCGAGGAGATCCGCAACATCGTGCACGCTGCGATCGGCGCGCTGCCCGAGGACCTGCGCACTGCGATCGTGCTGCGCGAACTCGAGGGCCTGAGCTACGAAGAGATTTCCGCCGCGATGAACTGCCCGGTCGGCACGGTGCGCTCGCGCATCTTCCGCGCCCGCGAGGCCATCGACGGCAAGTTGCGCGAAGTATTCGACGGCGGTCTCGGCCGCACCCAGGAGCTAACGTGAACCAGGACGAGCTTGCCAGCCAGCTTTCAGCGATGTTCGACGGCGAATTGCCCGCCGCCGAGTGCGAGCTGCTCTCGCGCCGGCTGGCGCGTGACGAACAGCTGCGCTCCACCTGGTCGCGCTATGCGGTGATCGGTTCCGCATTGCGGGCCGAGCCACTCGCGCAGGTGCGGCCCGATTTCGCGCGCCGCGTGAGCGCAGCTCTGGCCGGCCATGCGACGCCGGTGCGCGCGCGGCGCATGGGCATGCTGCGCGGCGCGGTACTCGGTTCGGCGATGGCTGCCGGCGTGGCAGGCGTGGCGATCATGCTGCTGCGCAATGGCCTGCCGGTACAGGACATCCAGCTGGCGGGCGCGCCGGCGGCGAACGCGACGATGCTGGCGCGCACTGCGCCGGCGCCGACGGTGGTGGCGGCCAATGGCTTCGGCCAGCGATTGGGAAATCCGGTGGCGAACCTGTCCACGAGCCTGCCCAGCTATACGGTGCCGCCGCTGACCAGCGACAACAACAGCGCGCTGCAGGGTTCGCTCGCCGACTACGTGTTTGCGCACAGCGAGTATTCCTCGCCGCTGGCGCGCCGCAGCCTGCTGTCGAACGTGGTGGGCAATGAGCAGGTTCAGCCGCTGCCGCCGTCCGCGCTGGCCCCGGCCATGACGGCTGATGCGGGGAAGTAAGCACAGCCGGGTGACCGCCTGCGTTGCGCTGGCGCTCGCCGCCAGCTTTTCGGCCGCTGCGCCGGCCGACGATGCCCGCGGCCTGCTCCAGCGCATGGAACAGGCGCTGGCGACCCGCAATTACCAGGGCAAATTCGTGCATGAGCACGACGGCCAGACCGAGACGCTGGAGATCGTGCATCGGGTCGAGGGTGATGGCTTCGCCGAGCGGCTGGTTTCGCTCGATGGCTCGGGCCGCGAGGTGATCCGCCGCAACGGCGAGCTGCGCGCCTATTTCCCGGACCGGCACGTGGCGCTGGTCGAGAACGATACCAGGACCGGCCTGCTGTTCTCGGGGCTGCAGGGGCTCGATGGTTCCGCCGGCCAGATGTACCGCCTGAGCGAGGAATCGCCCACGCGCATCAGCGGCCGCGAGGCGCGCGTGTTGCTGGTGGAGCCGCTCGATGACATGCGCTACGGCTACCGCGTGTGGATCGACGAGGCCAGCGGGATGCCGCTGAAGACGCAGCTGCGCACGGCCTCCGGGCGGACGCTCGAGCAGCTGGTATTCACCGATCTGAAGCTGCTTGCGCAGGTCCCCGACGCAGCCCTCGAGCCGGATGCGCCGGCGCGCAAGTGCCGGCTGCTGCACCGGACGGCGTCGGGCGTCCCCGAGCCGCAGCAAGCCGCGGATACCACCTGGGACGCCGCCGACCTGCCGCCCGGGTTCCGGCTGGTCGCCAATTCCACGCGGCTGATGGGCAACCGGCAGCGGGCGGTCACGCATCTCGTGTTCAGCGACGGCCTCGCTTCGGTCTCGGTGTTCGTCGAGCCGCGGTCCGGGCGGCCCGCCGCAGAGCCGCCGGACGACCTGCCTGTGCCGCAGACCGTGACCCGGGTGGGCTCCTCGTCGGCGGTATCGACCGAAGTCGATGGCCACAAGGTCACCGCGATCGGCGAGGTGCCTCCCGCCACGGTGCGTGCAATCGCCGGTTCGCTGCGCCCGGGCTTTGCGCCGGGCGTGAGGCCAGGCGCGCGCCATTGAGCGCGGGTCCGAGGCTGACCCTGCTGACGCGCGCGGGCTGCGGGCTGTGCGAGGAGCTGCTGGCGGAGCTGGAGGCGCTGCGGGCCGGGCAGCCCGCGATACCGGCGGTGGCGCTCGTCGACGTCGATGCGGATCCGGCGCTGCAACGGCGCTGGGGCTTGAAGATCCCGGTGCTGCTGCTCGATGGCGCGCCGGTCTGCAGCGGGCGGCTCGACACCCCGGAATTGCTGCGGCTTTTGCGGCTATAATCCGCGCGCTGCACGGCCCCCGGCCGGAACAAGCTGGCCGCGGACCCCCTTCTGATGCAACGCATACGCAATTTCTCGATCATCGCCCATGTGGATCACGGTAAATCGACGCTCGCCGACCGGCTGATCCAGCTGTGCGGTGGCCTCGAAGAGCGGGAGATGCAGGCCCAGGTGCTCGATTCGATGGACCTGGAGCGCGAGCGCGGCATCACCATCAAGGCGCAGAGCGTGACGCTCTTCTACGCCGCCCGTGACGGCGAGCGCTACCAGTTCAACCTGATCGATACGCCGGGGCACGTCGATTTCTCGTACGAGGTGTCGCGGAGCCTCGCGGCCTGCGACGGTGCGCTGCTGGTGGTCGATGCCTCGCAGGGCGTCGAGGCGCAGAGCGTCGCCAATTGCCACACGGCGGTGGAGCAGGGGCTGGCGGTGCTGCCGGTGATCAACAAGATCGACCTGCCGGCAGCCGACCCCGAGCGTGTGCGCAAGGAGATCGAGGAGATCATCGGTATCGAGGCGCACGCTGCCGCGCTGGTCAGCGCCAAGACCGGCGCGGGCGTCGCGGAACTGCTCGAGGAAATCGTGCTGCGGATCCCGCCGCCGCGGGGCGATCCCGGGGCGCCGCTGCAGGCGCTCATCATCGATTCATGGTTCGACAACTACGTCGGCGTGGTGTCGCTGGTGCGGGTCGTTAACGGCGTGCTGCGCACCGGCGAGAAGATCCGCGTGATGTCGACGGGGCGCAGCCACCAGATCGACAGGCTCGGGAGATTCACGCCCAAATCGGTGGTCATGCGCGAGCTCGGCGCGGGCGAAGTTGGCTTCGTCGTGGCCGGCATCAAGGAAATCGACGGCGCGCCGGTCGGCGATACCATCACCGCGGAGAATCGTCCGGCTGCGGCGCCGCTGCCGGGCTTCAAGCAGGTGCAGCCGCGCGTGTTCGCCGGCGTGTTCCCGATCAATTCGGAGGACTACGAGAGCTTCCGCGACGCGCTCGCCAAGCTGAAGCTCAACGATTCAGCGCTCCACTACGAGCCGGAAGTCTCGACCGCGCTCGGCTTCGGATTCCGCTGCGGTTTCCTCGGGCTGCTGCACATGGATATCGTGCAGGAGCGGCTCGAACGCGAGTACGAACTCGACCTGATCACCAGCGCGCCGACGGTCATCTACGAGGTCGCGTGCACCGACGGCAAGGTGCTGCGCATCGACAGCCCCGGCAAGCTCCCGCCGCCCGACAAGGTCGAGGAAATCCGCGAACCGATCATCACCGCCAACATCCTGGTGCCGCCCGACTACGTCGGCGCGGTGCTCGGGCTGTGCAGCGAGAAGCGCGGCGTGCAGAAGAAGATGCAGTTCCTCGGCACGCAGGTCGCGCTCCAGTACCAGCTGCCGCTGGCCGAAATCGTGCTCGATTTCTTCGACCGGCTGAAGTCGGCGAGCCGCGGCTACGCCTCGTTCGACTATGAGTTCAGCCATTTCGAGCCCGCGCCGCTGGTGAAGCTGGACGTGCTGATCAATGGCGACAAGGTCGACGCGCTGGCGCTGATCGTGCATCGCGACAATGCCTACCAGCGCGGACGCGAGCTGGTCGACAAGATGCAGGAGCTGATCCCGCGGCAGATGTTCGAGGTCGCGGTGCAGGCCGCGATCGGCACGCACGTGATCGCGCGCGCGACCGTCAAGGCGCTGCGCAAGAACGTGCTGGCCAAGTGCTACGGCGGCGACATCTCCCGCAAGCGCAAGCTGCTCGAGAAACAGAAGGCCGGCAAGAAGCGCATGAAACAGGTGGGTTCGGTGGAGATTCCACAGGAAGCCTTCCTGGCTGTGCTGCAGGTCGGACGCAAGTAATCCAGGGGAAACCGCATGATTCTGCAAATTTCGACAGTCCTGGCCTGGCTCGCCATCCCGGTCACGCTGCTGGCCATCATCGACGACTGGTTGCTGCGCCCGCGGCGGCGACGCGCGGCCACGGGCGGGGCGGCGCTCGACCCGCCGTTCATCCGCGCCATCTACCTGGCGACGCCCGTGGTCATCATCGGTGCGATCGTGCGCATCGTGATCTCGGAACAGCTCGATTTCCCGCTGGTGCTGGTGCTGGTGCTGGCGGCCTCGGCCTTCGTCTGGGTCCTCGACCGCCTGTGGCTGGCGCGGCTGCGGGTGCGGCCCGCCGGCCAGCCGGGCGCGGCCATCCCGGTGCCGGTGACGGTCGACTATGCGCGCAGCCTCCTGCCGGTCGCGGCGCTGGTGCTGGTGCTGCGCGCCTTCATCTTCGAGCCGTTCCGCATCCCTTCCGATTCGATGATGCCGACGCTCGAGGAAGGCGATTTCCTGCTGGTGAACAAATTCGCGTACGGGCTGCGCTGGCCGGTGCTGAACCGCAAGTTCCTCGGCATCGGCGAGCCGCAACGCGGCGACGTGGTGGTGTTCCGCTTTCCGCCGAATCCTTCGATCAATTTCATCAAGCGCGTGGTGGGACTGCCGGGCGACACCGTGCGCGTGCGGGACGACCAGCTGATCATCAACGGCGTGCCGGTGCCGCTCGAGGATAACGGCCGCTACAACGACGGCTGTTACTTCAACATGCGCCTGGCGACCGAACAGCTCGGCCAGCATCGGCACCAGACGCTCGCCTGCCATACCGCCAATCCGCAGCTGCGCGTCGAGGGCAAGGTGCCCAGCTGCAAGCGCGACATGGATTTCAGCTACCAGTGCGACGATGCCATTCCCACCGGCCTGCCGGACTACAACGATACGAGCTACGACCGCGTGGTTCCTCCCGGCCAGTACCTGATGATCGGCGACAATCGCGACAACAGTGACGACGGGCGCAACTGGGGCTACGTGCCCGAGGATCATCTCGTCGGCCGGGCTTCGCGGATCTGGCTGAACCTGCCGCTGGGCCGGTCCGGCTGGCCGGATTGGACTCGTTTCGGCAAGCGTATAGAGTAAGGCATACAAGGAGTGCAGCTCATGCCCAAGACTCAGCGCGGCGTGACCCTGATCGGCTGGGTGATCCTGCTGCTGCCGGTCGGCCTGATCGGCTACGCGGGCATCCTGCTGACGCCCAAGTACCTGAACTACTTCAACGTCGTGAAGGCGATGAACCAGGAGGCGGACGAGGACAAGGACAACCCGCAAGTCGATCCCAAGCTGGTGCGGGCTGGATTGTCGCGGCGCTTCGACGTCGAGTACATCGACAAGCCCACGCCCAACGATATCGACGTGCATCGCGACGGCGATCATTGGGTGATGGTGGCCGACTACGAGGAGCTGGTGCCGTTGTTCGGCAATGTCTCGATCCTGGTGCAATTCAACAAGCAGGTGCGCCTGCAGTGAGCGGAGCGCGCGCGTGCCGGCTGCGGCGCGCAGCGCGCTGCCGGCCTGGATGACAGCCGGCGGCGGCGCGGGCGCCGTTTCGGCGGCGGCCTGGGTGCGCCGGCACCTGCAGTACGAACCGCGCGACCCGGCGCTGTTCGAGCGGGCGCTCACGCACCGGAGCGCGGCGCGCGACCACAACGAACGGCTCGAATTCCTGGGCGACGCGATCCTCAATCTGGTCGTGGCGCAGTACCTCTACGAGCAGTACGCGGACGCCGACGAAGGGGCACTCAGCCGCCTGCGCGCGCTGGTGGTCAGCGGCGAATCGCTGGCGCGCGTTGCGGCGGCGCTCGAACTCGGTCCGGCGCTGGCGCTGGGCGCGGGCGAGCTGAAGACCGGCGGCTTCCGGCGCGAATCGATCCTTGCCGATGCGCTCGAGGCCGTGTGTGGCGCGCTGTATCTCGAGGCGGGCATCGAAGCCGCGCGCAGCACGCTGTTGCGGCTCCTGGCGCCGGCGCTCGCCGAGCTCGATGAGGGCGCCGCGGCCACGCCCGACGGCCGCAAGGATGCCAAGACCCGCCTGCAGGAGTGGCTGCAGGGCCGCGGCCTGCCACTGCCGCGTTACCAGGTGATCCAGGTCGAGGGCGAGTCGCACGCGCAGACCTTTCGTGTCAGCTGCGAGGTCGATGCGGTCAGGGCGAGCGCGCAGGGCGAGGCTTCGAGCCGCCGGCGCGCCGAACAGGCCGCCGCCCAGCAGTTGCTGGCGCAGCTCGGCCTGTGAGCGCCTTCCGCAGTGGCTTCGTCGCGCTGGTCGGTCGCCCGAACGTTGGCAAGTCGACGCTGCTGAACGCCATGCTGGGGCAGAAGGTCAGCATCGTGACCCCGCGCCCACAGACGACGCGCCACCGCGTACTGGGCATCAGCGAGTCGGATGCCGGCCAGATCGCCTTCATCGACACGCCGGGCATGCACCAGGGGCCGAAGCGGGCGCTCAATCGCGCGATGAACCGCGCCGCCGGCGCCGCGCTCGGCGATGCCGACCTGGCTGTGTTCATCGCCGAGGCGATGAAGTGGACCGACGAGGATGAGCTGGCGCTCGGCCGCATCCTGCAGGCGCAACGGCCGGTGATCGCCGTCATCAACAAGGTCGACCGCGTCCATCCGCGCGAGCGCCTGTTGCCCTACATCGCCAGACTGGCCGCGCGGACGCCGTTCGTGTCGATCGTGCCGCTGTCGGCGCTGCGGGCCGACAATCTCGAGGCGTTGCGCTCTGCGATCCTGGCGGCACTCCCGGAGGGCGAGCGCCTCTATCCGGCCGGCCAGGTGACCGACCGCGGCGAGCGCTTTCGCATTGCCGAGCTGATCCGCGAGAAGCTGACGCTCGAACTGGTCGAAGAGCTGCCCTACGGCATCGCGGTCGAGGTCGAGGGCTATACCGAGGCCGGTGATGGCCGCGTCGAGGTGCAGGCGGTGATCTGGGTCGACCGCGAAGGGCAGAAGCCGATCGTGATCGGGGCCGGCGGCGAACGCCTGAAGCGCATCGGGCGCGCGGCGCGCCTGGAGCTCAACAGGCTGTTCGGGCGGCGCTACCACCTGACGTTGTGGGTGAAGGTGCGCGAGAACTGGGCCGACGATGCGCGCGCGCTGCGCCAGCTGGAAGTCGAATGAACGCCGGCATTCGCCGCATCCGCCTGGCCTGCGGCTTCCTGCTGCACCAGCGCCCGTACCGCGACAGCAGCCTGATCCTGGAACTGTTCGCGCGCGATCACGGGCGCCTCAGCGCCTTCGCGCACGGCGCGCGCGGGCCGCGCAGCCGCTTCGCGGGGCTCCAGCCGTTCCGGCCGCTGCTGCTGTCGTGGAGCGGGCGCGGTGAATCGCCGACGCTCAGCGCGGCGGAAGACGCCGGCCCGCCGCCGCCGCCGTTCCCGCCCGCGCGCATCCTCAGCGCGTTCTACCTGAACGAGCTGCTGCTCAAGCTGACCGTGGCGCACGACCCGCATCCCGAGCTGTACGCGCACTACGCCGCGACCCTGGCGCGGCTGCGCGCGCTCGAGCCGCTCGAGGCCGTGCTGCGGCATTTCGAGAAGCGCCTGCTCGAGCTGCTGGGTTACGGCAATGACCTGCGCTGCGAGGCGGGTGGTCGCCCGGTGGCGGCCGATGCGTATTATCATTTCCGCCCCGGCGCCGGCATCTGGCCGGCTGCGATGGGTGGCGATCGGGGCACCGTCGATGCGGCGCGCGCGGCAGGCGCCGGCCTGGTGCAGGGGCGCGTGCTGCTGGCGCTGGCCGCGGATGAACCGCTGGCCGACCCGGAGGGACGCCGCCAGGCCAGGCTGGTGCTGGGCGCGGCGCTCGACCACTGCCTCGACGGCCGCGAACTGCGGGCGCGCACGGTTGCGCACGCGGTGGCCAGAATGGAGCGACCCGCCTGATGAGCGCACAACTCGAACTGGGAGTGAACATCGATCACGTCGCCACGCTCCGCCAGCAGCGCGGCACGCGCTATCCCGATCCGGTGCACGCCGCGCTGATCGCCGAGCAGGCGGGCGCGGACAACATCACGCTGCACCTGCGCGAGGACCGGCGCCACATCCAGGAGCGCGACGTGCGCGCGCTGCGCGGCCTGCTGGCAACGCGCATGAACCTGGAGATGGCGGCCACCGAGCCGATGCTGGCCTTTGCCTGCGAGATCCAGCCGGCCGACTGCTGCCTGGTGCCCGAGCGGCGCGCCGAGCTCACCACCGAGGGCGGGCTGGATGTGCGTGGCGGCGCGGCTGCGATCCGCGCCGCCTGCGCGCGGCTCGCCGCCGCAGGTACGCGCGTGGCGCTGTTCATCGACCCCGCGCCCGCACAGATCGATGCCGCGGCTGACTGCGGTGCCAGCGTCGTC
>JAGWPD010000004.1 GCA_028870705.1 Gammaproteobacteria bacterium | reverse complement strand
CTCCTGCTGTGACAGGTTGCGCAGCGCCTCGGCGCCGGCCATCAGCGCGGCAAGGTCGGGCGTGGCGCTGGCGCGCAGTTCGCGCAGGGTCTGGAACCACTGCTGGCCCGGCGCGCCGAGCCGCTCGATCCAGCGCGCGCGCGCGGCGCCATCCCCGGCGCGCTCGCGCAGCGCGCGGCGCGCCAGTTCCCGTTGGCCGTCGAGGCAGGCCGTATACAGCCGTTCACGCGCCACCGCCTGCCAGGTGCCGGAGGTACGCAGCAAACGGATGGCCTCGGCCAGCCAGTCGATGCCCAGGGCCGCCGCGGTCTCGAAATACTGCGTCGCCACGCTCGCGAGCGGGCGGCGCAGCTCGCTCGCGAGCGCCGCCAGGTCGGGCGTGGCGCGCAACGCCATCAGCGAGGCCAGGCGGCCGGCCAGCTCGGCGGGCAGGCCGGCCTGCTGCTGCTGCCCGTGCAGTTCCTCGTAGCGTGCGCGGGCGATACCGGGGAGCGCCGCGGGCAAAACCCGCTCCATCTCCTGGAACGCCGGTGTCAGCCGCGCGACCTCGGCGCCAATGTCGATCTGGCCACCGGTCGTACGCGCCAGCAGCAGGCGGCGGGTGAGCTGCTCGACGTAATCGCGCGTCGCCAGCAGCGCCTCGTACTGGGCCTCGGCCGGCGCGCGGTTGTCGAGCGCCTCGATCGCGACCCACAGGCCGCGCAGGCCCGCGCTGTCGCGCGCCACGGTGTAGGCGCGTGCGACCGCCGCGGTATCGGCGCCGGTCTGCGAAGCCATCCGTGTCACGAAGCCCGGGTCCATCCGGTTGAGGATGCTGTTGGTGGCTGCGGTCGCGATCAGCTCGCTCCGCAGCCGGTGGTGCGCGATGCGGCGCGCAAAGCGCCGGCGCCAGCGCCGTGGGAAATAGCGCTCGAGCTCGCCGGCCAGATAGGGATCGGCGGCGATGTCGGCTTCGGAGAGCGCATGATTGAGGGCGATCTTGCCGTAGGCGAGCAGCACGGCCAGCTCCGGCCGGGTGAGACCCCGGCCGCGCACGGCGCGTTCCTCGATCTCGGTATCGCTCGGCAGGAATTCCAGCGCGCGGTTGAGCTCGCCCTCGCGTTCGAGCAGGCGCAGCAGCTGCTGGTGGTCGCCGAGGTCGGCGGCGCTGCGGCGCTCGAGCAGGCTGATCGCCTGGCTCTGCAGATAGTTGTTGCGCAGCACCTGCTCGGCCACCTCGCCGGTAACACCCGCCAGCAGCGCGCGGCGGCGCGCGCCGGTGGGCGCCGGGCCCCCGAGCTTGCCCGCCAGCATGATCTTGAGGTTCACCTCGATGTCGGAGGTATTGACGCCGGCGGAGTTGTCGACGAAATCGGTGTTGATGCGGCCGCCGGCCTGCGCGTATTCGATGCGGCCGCGCTGCGAACAGCCAAGGTTCCCGCCTTCGCCCAGCACGCGCGCGCGCAGTTCGGCGCCGTTGACGCGCACCGCGTCATTCGCGCGATCGCCGATCTCGCCGTGGCTCTCGTCGCTCGCCTTGACATAGGTGCCGATGCCGCCATTCCACAGCAGGTCGACCCGCAGGCGCAGCACGGCCCGCACCACTTCCTGCGGCGCGGCGCGCTCGTGTTCGAGTCCGAGCAGCGCCCGCGCCTGCGGCGTGAGCGCGACACTCTTCTGGCTGCGATCGAGGATCACGCCGCCGGCGGAAAGGCAGGACTGGTCGTAGCTGGCCCAGCTCGAGCGCGGCAGGCGGAACAGGCGCGCGCGTTCGCGCAGGCTCCGGCGCGCATCCGGGTCCGGGTCGATGAAGATGTGCCGGTGGTCGAAAGCGGCCACCAGGCGGATCTGCGGCGAGAGCAGCATGCCGTTCCCGAACACGTCGCCCGACATGTCGCCGATCCCGGCGACGGTGAACGGAACGCGCATGATGTCGACGCCGAGCTCGCGGAAGTGGCGCTTGACGCATTCCCAGCCGCCGCGCGCGGTGATGCCCATCTTCTTGTGGTCGTAGCCGGCCGAGCCGCCGGAGGCGAAGGCATCGCCGAGCCAGAATCCGTACGCGGCCGCGATCGCGTTGGCGACATCGGAGTAACTGGCCGTGCCCTTGTCGGCTGCGACCACGAGGTACGGATCGTCGCCATCGCGCCGGCGCACCTGCGGCGGCGCGACCACCGCGCCATCGACGATGTTGTCGGTCACGTCCAGCAGGCAGCGGATGTAGGACTGGTAGCACTCGAGCACTTCCCGCGCGCGTTCGTCCGGCGGCGCGCCGGCACGGAGCCGGCGCGCGACGAAGCCGCCCTTGGCGCCGACCGGCACGATCAGCGTGTTCTTCACGTGTTGCGCCTTCATCAGTCCCAGCACCTCGGTGCGGAAATCCTCCGGGCGCTCAGACCAGCGGATGCCGCCGCGCGCGATCAGGCCGCGGCGCATGTGCACGCCCTCGACGCGCGTGCCATGCACGAAGATCTCGAATTCCGGCCGCGGCTCGGGCAAGCCCGGCAGGTCGCGGGGCTGCAGCTTCAGCGCCAACGGCCGCCCGGCGTCGCCGCTGCGGAAGTAGTTGGTGCGGAGCGTCGCGAGCACCAGCGCCAGGAAGCTGCGCAGGATGCGGTCGTCGTCCGGGTTGCGCACTTCGCCGATGGCGTGGCGCAGGCGGCGCTCAATCGCGGTGGCCTCGCGCTGCGCGCGCCGGTCGGTGCTGAGCGGGGCGAGCCGACGCTCGAACAGTCGCCACAGGTCGCGCGCGATGTGCGGATGCGCATGCAGCACGCGCTCCATGTAAGCCTGGCTGAACGGCAATCCGGTCTGCAGCAGGTAGCGGCAACAGGCGCGCAGCATGCGCGTCTGCGGCACCGTCAGGCCGGCGCTGACGATCAGCCGGTGGAATCCGTCGCTGTCGAGTTCGCCGGCCAGCACCCCGGTATAGGCGATGTTGAGCTGTTCCTCGAGCGCCTGGCCGTCGGCGGCGTGGAGCCCGGGCGCCTCCAGTTCGAAATCCTGGATCCAGGCGCGGCCCCCGCCGTGTGCGCGGATCTCGTAGGGCCGTTCGGCGATGACGCGCAGGCCAAAGCTCTCCAGGATCGGCAGTGCTTCCGAAATCGGCAGTGGTTCGCCATGGCGGAGCAGGCGCAGGTGGGCGCGCTGGCTGCCGGAATCGGCAGGCAGGTGCAGGCGCAGGTGCCCGGCGCCGGTGGCGCGTGCGCCGTCGAGATCGGCGATGTCCTGTACCGCCTGCGCCGGCGCCACATCCTGCTGGTAGGCCGCCGGGAACGCGTGCGCGTAGCGCCGGTCGAGTGCCGCAGCGGTGGCCTCGTCGTGGCTGCGACGCAATACGGCGTGCAGGCGCTCGCGCCAGGTGACCAGCGCGGCGTCGAGTTCGCGCTCGAGTGCGCGCCGCCTGACCGGCGGCGCGGCATCGCCGGTGACGCGCACGGTGACATGGAGCTGCGCGAGCGGCGCATCACCGACCGCAAGCGAGGAATCGAGCTGGCCGCCGCCGAGCGCCTGCCGGAGCACGGTCGCGATGCGCTGCAGCGCGTCGCTGTCCAGCCGTTCGCGCCCGAGGTAGACGAGGCATGACCAGAAATGACGCAGCTTGTCCCGGCGCATCACCAGGCAGACACCGCGCGCCCGCTCGTGCAGGGCCAGCACCGTCCGGGCGCAGCGGCGCAGGTCCGCGGCGGATGCCTGGAACAGCTCGTCGCGCGGCAGGTTCTCGAGGATGCTGACCAGCCGCTTGCCATCGTGGCTCGAGGGTCGGAACGGGAACGAGCCGATGACGCGCGCGACCTTCGCGCGCAGCAGCGGCACGGTGCGCGGGTCGGCATGGTAGGTGTTCGAGGTCCACAGGCCGCGGAACTGCGCCTCGCCGCGCAACCGGCCGCGCGCGTCGTATTCCTTGACCGCCACGACGTCGAGGTAGCCAGGGCGGTGCACGGTCGAGCGGTGGTTGGCCTTGGTGACCACCAGCAGCTCGTGCGCCGCCTGCAGTGGCGCCAGCGGCGGCGGCGGCATATTGCGCACGATACCGAGTTGCGTGCCCGCGATCGGCACCAGCCGCGCGCCCCGGCGCGTGCGTCGCACGCGACTGCGGCGGAAGCCGAGGAAGGTGAAGTGGTTGTCCTCCATGTACTCGAGCAGCGCGGCGCTCTCGCGCACGACGGCGGACGGGAATGGCGGCGGATGGTCGCGCAGCCGGGTGCAGATGGCGCGCGCCGCCTGGCGCATCGCCGGCCAGTCGACGCAGGCGTGGCGCACGTCCGCCAGCGCCGCACGCAACCGTGTCTGCAGCGCCTCGGCATCCTGCGGGCTCGCGATGCGCTCGATGCGCAGGTACTGCCAGGATTCGTTGACCGGCGCGCGGGCGCGGTGGCGCTCGCCGAAGTGCAGCAGCCGCCCGCCGGCGCCACGCACGGCGCTCATGATCGGATGGGCGATGAGCTGGACAGTGTGGCCGGCTTCGCCGAGTGCCAGGTTCAGCGTGTCGACCAGGAACGGCATGTCATCGGTGATCAGTTCGACCACCGAATAACTGTGGCCGTGGCTGGCCGGGAGCGCCGGGCTGCTGACGCGCACCAGCGTTTGGCCGGGGGCGCGCCGCCCGCCGAAACGCAGGTGCGCCGCGGCCGCAACGCGCAGCGCCG
>JAGWPD010000265.1 GCA_028870705.1 Gammaproteobacteria bacterium | reverse complement strand
GGCTCCGCCGCACCTTCGGCCGGCGCGGCAGCATCGCGTCCGGCCGCGAGCGCGTGTGCGCGCGCCACCAGGTCGGAGGCCGACGTGCGGTGGTAAGGCCCGCCGCCGATCTCGTCGACCAGCTTCGGCAGCACGCTCACCGCGGCGCGGAGCGTCGCCAGGATCTCGCTCGAGCGCGCCAGCGTGCCGTCGATCAGCCGGTTGATGAGATTTTCCATCGCCCATGCGAATTCGCTCAGCTCGCGCGCGCCGACCATGCGCCCGCTGCCCTTGAGCGTGTGGAACGAGCGGCACACGATCGCGAGCGCCGCGGCCTCGAGCGGGTTCTGGTCCCAGACCGGATACTGCTCGCGGATTTTCTCCAGTTCCTCGCGCGCCTCTTCGGCGAACAGCGAGAGCATCTCCGGATCGGTGACCGTGGCAGCCGGCGGAGCGGTCGGTGCGGCTGCGAGCACCGGCGGCGTGCGCACGCGCGCGGTGCTGTCGGGATCGAGCGCCGCGCCCGGCAGCGTTGCGGATGGCGGCGGGATGCGCAGCGTGCGCGCATAGCTGCCCGCGCTCACCGGCGGCACCGTCGGCACCACCTGCTCGGGCTCGCGCCCGAGCACCTCGAGGCAGGTCTGCGCGTTGTCGAGCATGTACCAGGGGTCGCTCCGCCCGGCCTGGAGCGTCTCGATGTAGTACTCGAGGCTGACCACCGCATCGGCGAGCCGGTCGAGATAAGCGCCGGAGAGCGCCATGCCGCCCGGCTGCATGATCCGGCGCAGCTGCGCGGTGATCGCATCGACCACCTCGACCGCGCGCCCCTTGCCCAGCATCAGCAGGCCCGCCTTGATGCCGCGCATCAGCTCGAGCCAGGAATCGAAGCCGGCCGCATCGAGCGTGCCGCTGACATTCTGCGCGATGCTCTCCTTCACGCGCGCCAGGTTGACGACGCATTCACGCAGCACCGCGCCCTGCACCTGCTCGAAATCCTGGTCGAGCGGCTCGGCCTCGCCTTCGCTCTCGCGCCGCGGCGGCTTCGGCAGGATCAGCCCGACCAGCTGACCGTCGAGGTGGTCCTCGACCTGGATCAGCGTCGCGGCCACCTGCAGCAGCGTGGTTTCATCGGCGCTCGCGCGCCCGGCGACCACCGCCTCGAGCCGCCCGTTCGCTTCCTGCACCCGCGCGCGCAGCTCGCCGAGGCCGAGCACGCCGAGCGTGTCGCCGATCTTGCGCAGCAGCTCGATCTGCGGCGCGAGCTCTTCGACCTGGCCGCCGCCGCGGCGCACGAAGATGTCGAGCACGTCCTTCACGCGCGTCAGGTCCTCGCGGATCGCCGCGGCCACCGTGTGCATCAGCTTGACCGAGGGCGCGGACAGGTTCTCGCGCTCCTGTTCGATGCCCTCGTCGACCGGCAGCAGCTCGTTGAGCCGGAACGAGGCGCGCACCGCCGCGACGCGCGGCCCGGCGGTGGTCGAGCGCGCGACGTAGTACAGGAGGTTGTTCAGCAGTTCGATCGGCGGCGTCTGCGCGTAGCGCGTCTCGCCGATCTCGTACAGCCGCCTGATCTCGCGGTCGGCGAGGCCGAGCAGGCGCTTGATGGTCACGCTGCTCTCGATGCCGTTCTCGCGCAGTGCCTCGAGCAGCGCGCCCACGACCCACCAGAGCTGGAACACGCACTGCTGCGTGGCCACCTGCTCGAGGCGCGTCGCGACGGTGGCGAGGATCTCGAGGTTCTGCTCGAGCCGCTCGCCGCGGATCCAGCCGACCAGCCCCGCCTGGAAGCGCGAGCGGAGCCGCCGCGCCCACTGCGCCGGCGAGAGCGGCGGCTCCCCCGGCGCCGGCGAGGTCGGCTGCGCCTGGCGGTCGGACTTGAGGTTCAGCAGCAGCAGCGTGCCTTCCGACAGCAGCGCGCAGCCGCGCACCGCGCGCAGGTCGTTGAGCAGCGGCAGCAGCACCAGCGCCAGGTCGCGTCCGCCGGCCAGCACGCGCTCGAGGTAGCCGGGGAGCTGTACCATCGCGCGCATCAGCGCGTCGAGCGATTCGGACTGGTTCTTGCGCTCCTCGCGCGAGCTGATCAGGTAGCGGGCGACCTGCTCCATCTCTTCGGCGAGCAGGGCCGCGCCGTAGATCTCCAGCACGCGCAGCGCGCCCTGCACCTGGTGCAGCTCGAAGGCGCAGCGCTCGAGCAGCGCGCTGTTGGCCGGCTGCTCGACGTGCGTCTCGAGCGCGGTGCGCGCATCGCCCAGCGCGACGCTGATCTCGCGCGCGGCGGTCTGCATGGTCTGGGTGGCGAGCTCGGTCATGGCGGCGCGGCTCAGGAGCCGCCCAGCTGCTTCAGCCGCGGTTGGCTACCGGTTTCGGCACTGCGCGGCGCATCCGCGGGCGTCGCCGCCGGCAGGCGGAAGCCGGACACCGACTTGCGCAGCGCCGCGGCCAGCTCGGCCATCTTGACGATCGCCTGCGCGGTCGCGTGGGTGCTCTCGGCGGTCTGCGTGCTCACCTCGCGCAGCACCTGCGTATTGCGGGCGATGTTCTGCGCCGCGGCCGACTGGCTGCGCGAGCTCACCGAGATGTTCTGCACCAGGCTCGCGATCTGGTTCGAGACCTGCTCGATCTCCTGGAGCGCGGCGCCGGCGTTCTCGGCCAGCAGCGCTCCGCCCACCACGTCGGTGGTGCTGCGCTCCATCGAGACCACGGCTTCGTTGGTGTCGGCCTGGATCGTGCGCACCAGCACGTCGATCTGCTTGGTCGCGGTGGCCGCGCGTTCGGCCAGCCGCTGCACCTCGTCGGCAACCACCGCGAAGCCGCGGCCGGCCTCCCCGGCCATCGAGGCCTGGATCGAGGCATTGAGCGCCAGGATATTGGTCTGCTCGGCTATATCGCTGATCAGCTCGACGGTGTTGCCGATTTCCTGCGAGCTCTCGCCCAGCCGCTTGATGCGTTTGCTGGTCTCCTGGATGGTCTCGCGGATCGCATTCATGCCGTCGATCGTGCGCCGCACCGCTTCGCCGCCCTTGTGCGCGACGTCGACCGAGTGGCGCGCGACATCGGCGGCGCGCTCGGCGTTGCCGGAGACCTCTTCGGTGGAGGCGGCCATCGCCGCGATCGATTCGGTGGCCGAGGCGATCTGCTTGGTCTGCACGCCGCTCGCCTTGCCGAGCTGCGCGCCCAGCGCCTGCGTCTGGCGGGCGGAGGCATCCACCTGCATGGCCGAGGCGTTGATCGTGGCGACCAGCTTGCGCAGCGCCTCGACCGCGTAGTTCACGGAATCGGCGATCGCGCCGGTGATGTCCTCGGTGACCGTCGCCTGCACGGTCAGGTCGCCATCGGCCAGGCTCGCCATCTCGTCCAGGAGCTTGAGGATCGAGCGCTGGTTGCGCTCGTTCTCCAGCCGCTGCGCCTTGGTCGCCTGGAGCTGGCGTTCGGCGGCGCGGCGCAGCGCGCTGAGCTGCAGCAGCACCATGGCCAAGGGCACCAACGCCGCCAGTACCAGCGCGATGCCCACCCATCCGAGCACACCCGCACCGCCCGCCAGCTGCGACGCCGCCAGCGACACGATCGCACCCAGCACGAGCAGGGCGACCGCCGCCAGCGTCAGGCGGCGCAGGCCCCGCGTGTCGATGAGGTCTTCCGAGTTCAAGCCGAGGCCGCCGTGAAGGCCGGGTCTTCGAGGAGCTTGCGCAGGCTCAGCACCGGCAACTGCTCCTGCTCGTGACGGAAGGAGCCGGCCAGGTACTGGCGGCACTGCACGATGGTGGTGGGCAGCTCGGTGCTGAAGGCGCCCTCGTCGAAGCGGCGGAAACCGAGCACCTCGTCGACCACCAGGCCGGCGGGCACGTCGCGGTGATTGACCACCAGGATGCGCGTCAGGCGCGTCAGCGGCGTGGCGCCGCCCCCGAGGTACCGGCGCAGGTCGATGACCGGATAGAGCTGGCCGCGGATGTTGGCCAGGCCCAGCACCCAGCCCTTGGCTCCCGGCACGCGCGTCAACGGCGCGGGCACGCCGAGCACTTCGCGCGCTTCCTCGCGCGCCACCAGGTACAGCTCCCCGGCCATGCGCACCGCAACCCCGACCCACTCGGCGCCCGCGGCGCCGGGAGTCTCGGGGCTGGCGGTGGCGCTACGGCCACGGCGTTCGAGCTCCGCGAGGAGTTCGTACGGCCGGTCGCGCAGTGCCTTTAACGAAGCGCTGGCGGACATGCTAGGGCCAGCAATCACTCATGCGATCGCTGCGACGGCGGCCAGAACCGCCCAGGACTAGGCGCGCCGAGCGCGGTGTGCTCATTGCACATGAGCGAGGCGCAACAAAGTCATGGGCGGTTCTGGCCCCGTCCCTGCGGGTTGCGCCCCTGAACCCGCCGGGCGGCGTTGCTCGTCGCTCATTTGGAATGACCAAACTTCTCTCCTCGCGCCTTGCCCGGCGGCTTTGGGGGCAGCAACGCAGCGATCGCATGAGTGATTGCTGGCCCTAGGCAGCGAGCGCGGCCTGCGCCTTCTCGACCAGCTGATCCATCGATACCGGCTTGACCATGTAATCCACGGCTCCCTGGCGCAGGCCCCAGATGCGGTCGGTCTCCTGCCCCTTGGACGTGACCATGACGATCGGGATCTCGCGCGTGTCCGGATCGTTCGCGAGCGTGCGCGTGGCCTGGTAGCCGTTCACTCCCGGCATCACGATATCCATGAAGATGAGGTCGGGATGCATCTGGCGCGCGAGCCGGATGCCCTCCGCGCCGTCGCCCGCCACCGCGGTGCGGTATCCATGCCGTTCGAGTGCTTTCTTCATGACGTGCACTTCGGTAGGCGAATCGTCGACAATGAGAATCAGCGCCATGGCCTATCTCCCGATCTGCGCTTCAATGGCGCCCAGCAGTTCGTCCTTGGTGAAGGGCTTGGTCAGGTAGTGCTCGGAACCGACGATGCGGCCGCGGGCGCGGTCGAACAGGCCATCCTTCGAGGAGAGCATGATGACGGGAATGGTGCGGAACACCTTGTTGTGCTTGATCAGCGCACAGGTCTGGTAGCCGTCGAGCCGCGGCATCATGATGTCGACGAACACGATGTCGGGCTGGTGGTCGGCGATCTTGGTGAGCGCATCGAACCCGTCGACTGCGGTGTATACCTCGCAGCCCTCCTTCGCCAGGAGCGTCTCGGCCGTGCGCCGGATGGTCTTGCTGTCGTCGATGACCAGCACCTTCAGGCCACGGAACGGCGAGGCAGCGTCGTTCAATTCCGGCTCACTCCTCTGGGCATTGATTTCCATGGTCGTACACCTGCAGGCGCGTGCGCTGTGACCTGCGCTGCGCCCCCGATAGATTTGATCTTTTTAACATATCGGCACCCCTCCGGCTATGCCACCTGCGTCACGTTTTGAGCAGCCGGTGCGCCGTCGCGGGGACATAATTCGCCCATGAACACGCCCACGCGCTTGCTGGTGGTGATGGATCCGATCGATCGCATCAAGTACCAGAAGGACACCACGCTGGCCCTGCTGCTGGCCGCGCACGCGCATGGCCATGAGCTGCATTACGCCGAAATGCACGACCTGCGCCTGCGCGATGGCGTGGCCGAGGCGCGCACCCGGCCGCTCGCGGTGCGCGCGGACCCGCACGACTGGTACACGCTCGGCGCCGGCACGCTCAGCGCGCTCGGCGCGTTCGATGTCGTGCTGATGCGCAAGGACCCGCCCTTCGACACCGAATACATCTACGCGAGCTACATCCTCGAGCGCGCCGAGCTGGCGGGCGCGCTGGTGGTGAACCGGCCGAGGGGCCTGCGCGACATGAACGAGAAGGTCTACACCGCCTGGTTCCCGCAGTGCTGCGCACCGACGCTGGTGACGCGCGACATGGCGGAAATGGCCGCGTTCGCCGCCATGCACGGCACGATCGTGTGCAAGCCGCTGCACGGCATGGGCGGGCGCTCGATCTTCGTGCTGGCGCCGGGCGACAAGAATTCCGCGGTGGTGTTCGAGACGCTGACCGGGTACGGCGAGCGCTTTGCGCTCGTGCAGAAGTACCTGCCGGAGATCGCCGTCAGCGGCGACGCGCGCGTGCTGCTGGTCGACGGCGAGGCGCTCCCCTGGGTGCTGGCGCGCATCCCGGCGGCGCACGACAACCGCGGCAACCTCGCGGCCGGCGCGCGCGGCGTGGCGCGCGAACTGAGCGAGCGCGAGCGCTGGCTGGCCGGCGAAATCGGCCCCGCGCTGCGCGCGGCCGGCATGCTGTTCGTGGGCCTGGACGTGATCGGCGGCTTCGTCACCGAGATCAACGTGACCAGCCCCACCGGCGCTCGCGAATTGCAGGCGCAGTTCGGCATCGACGCCGGCGACCTGTTGCTGCAGGCGATCGGCCGCCGCCTCGACCGGCGCCCGCGGGCGCGCGCGCCTTGAGCGCC
>JAGWPD010000264.1 GCA_028870705.1 Gammaproteobacteria bacterium | reverse complement strand
GCGTGGTGCTGGCCGAACAGGACAGCCTCGCCGGTGGCGCGCTCCTGGCGCGACGCATGGATGACACGCTCGAGCCCTGGCGCACGCGCGCGCTGGCGGCGCTGGCTGGGCTGTCCAACGTCGAGCTGCTCACGCGCACCACCGCGCTGGGGCTCTACGACGGCAATACGGTCGCGCTGCTCGAGCGCCGCGATCAGAGCCTGCCGCGGCCCGAACGCGGCCAGGCGCGCGAGGTGGTGATCACGCTGCGGGCGCGCGCAATCGTGTTCGCCACCGGCGCGCTCGAGCGACCGCTGCTGTTTGCCGACAACGACCGGCCCGGTGTGATGCTGGCTTCAGCCGCACGCACCTATCTCAATCGCTACGCGGTGCGTTGTGGCGCGCGGGTGGTCGTGACCACGAACAATGACGGCGCGTGGGCGACTGCGTTCGATCTTGCGGCGGCGGGCAGCCACGTGACCGTCATCGACCAGCGCGCCACTGCGGACGATGCGCTGCGCGAGCAGGCGCGGCGCGCCGGCGTTACGGTGCAGGCCGGTGCAAGCGTGATACGCGCGCTCGGCGCCCGGCGCGTGACCGGCGCGATCGTCGCCAGCGTGGACGCCGGCGCCGGCAACGGCCGGCGCGTCGACTGCGACCTGCTGTGCATGTCGGGCGGCTGGGCGCCGACGCTCCACCTGACATCGCACACCGGCATCCGGCCGGTCTACGACGCGGGGGTCGATGCCTTCGTTCCCGGTGGCTACGCAGCGGGGCAGTTCGGCGCGGGCGCGCTCGCGGGGCTGGCGACTACGGCCGAAGCGGTCGCGAGCGGCATCGAGGCCGGCCTCGAGGCGTCGCAGCATGCCGGCCGGAGCGGCCCGGACCCCGCATTGCCGGAGCTGCGGGCGCTGCCGGATGAGGGCGTCGCGGACCGCCGCTACCAGCAGGCGCAGGCGCTGATTCCTGGGGCAGGCAGGGGCAAGGTGTTCGTCGATTTCCAGATGGATGTGACCAGCGCCGACCTGCAGCTTGCGCAGCAGGAAGGGTTCGAGTCCGTCGAGCACCTCAAGCGCTACACGACGCTCGGCATGGGGACCGATCAGGGCAAGACCGGTGGACTCAATGCGGTTCGGCTGATGGCGGGCCTGCGCGGCATCGGGATGGACGCGGCCGGCACGACGACCTTCCGGCCGCCTTACACACCGGTCTCGATCGGCGCGCTGGCAGGCCGCAACATCGGCCACCACTTCCGTCCCGTGCGCCGCTCGCCGATGCACGACTGGCACCTGGCGAACGGCGCGGTGATGATCGAGGCCGGGCCGTGGCTGCGACCCCTGTATTACCAGTGGGCCGGCGCCGACGTGGAGTCCGCGGCGCGCCGCGAAATGCAACTGGTGCGAGGCGGAGTGGGCATTTCCGACGTGTCCACGCTCGGCAAGATCGACGTGCAGGGTCCGGACGCCGCCGCATTCCTCGATCGCGTGTATGTCAACGGATTTGCCAGGCTCGCCGTCGGCAAGGCGCGCTATGGCGTGATGCTCTGCGACGAGGCGAGCGTGCTCGATGATGGCACCACCACGCGCCTGTCGCCCACGCGTTATTTCATGACCACCACGACCGCGCAGGCCGCCGAGGTGATGTCGTGGCTGGAGTTCCTGCTGCAGACTGCGTGGACCGACCTCGGGGTGCAGGTGCTGTCGCTGACCGACGAGTGGGCGGGCATGTCGATCGCCGGGCCCCGCTCGCGCGCGGCGCTGGAGCTGGCGCTGCCCGGCCATGACCTGTCCGATGCCGCGATCCCGCACATGGGTTGCAAGGAGCTCACGTTCGAAGGCGTGCCGCTGCGGATCCTCCGCCTGTCATTCTCGGGTGAGCTGGCGTACGAGGTCTACACGCCGGCCGGGTATGGCACGGCGCTGTGGGCGCACCTGCTCGAGCGCGCGCAATCGCTGGGCATCCGCCCG
Organism: Gammaproteobacteria bacterium; assembly: GCA_028870705.1. Lineage (GTDB taxonomy): Bacteria > Pseudomonadota > Gammaproteobacteria > Steroidobacterales > Steroidobacteraceae > FEN-1191. The sequence goes on along the minus strand of JAGWPD010000264.1, from coordinate 7,848 downwards.
TACGGCCTGGAAGCGCTGGCTTCGCTGCGCATCGAGAAGGGACATGTCGCCGGCCTCGAACTCGACCATCGCAATACGCTTGACGATCTCGGCCTCGGCCGGATGGCATCGAAAGACAAGCCCTACGTGGGCCGCGAACTGCGCGCGCGGCCGGCACTGCAGGCGCCCGAGCGCTGGAGCCTGGTCGGCATCGAATGCCTCGAGCCAGGCAAGCGCTTGCGTGGCGGGGCGATCCTGTTTGCGCGGGACGAGCCGCTGGCGGGCCATGGGCGCGGGTACATCACGTCGGTGACCTGGTCCGCGGAGACCGACCAGTACATCGCGCTCGGTCTGTACCAGGGTGGCCTGCGCCACGAAGGCCAGGAGATCCTCTGCGCGTTTCCGTTGAAGCACGAACAGGTGCGTGCGCGCATCGTGTCGCCGGTGTTCCTCGACCCGTCAGGGAAGCGCCTGCATGCTTGAGCGAACTTCAGCGCTTGCCCGGAACCTGGCTGACGGCGGGCGCGACGGCGCCGATGGCCGCAGGCGACTTGCCATCGGCGAGGTGCGCGGCTGGGAGCTGGTGCAGCTCGGCGTGTTCCCGGGCCGCGAGGCGGAATTCTCCACAGCGGCTGTGCCGCTCATTGGCGGCGCGCTGCCAAGGACTGGAATGGCGCAATCCTCCGGCCGCGCGCGCGTCTACAGCATCGCGCGCGACCAGTACTGGGTCCTGAGCGCCGATGCATCGCTCGCAACGCAACTCGCGACCGCGATCGATCCCGCGGTCGGGAGCGTGACCTCGCTCTCGCACGCGCGCGCGCGCATCGCGCTGCGTGGCGCGCCGGTGCGCGCGGTGCTGGGCAAATTACTCAGCATCGACCTCGCGCCCGAGGCTTTCGCGATCGGTGTGGCGCGCCAGACGGGCCTGCATCATACCGGCGTGCTCTGCGAGCGCACCGGTGCGGACCGCTACGATCTATACGTCCTGCGCACCTTCGCAGCCGCGATCTGGGAATGGCTCGCGGATGCGGCGCTGGAGTTCGGTTACGACATAGAGGAGATGCCCAATTGAAATCGCATGCCCGGGTGGTGGTCATCGGCGGCGGAGTGGTCGGCTGCAGCGTCCTGTACCACCTGACCAAGGCGGGGTGGAAGGACGTCGTGCTCGTGGAGCGCGAGCAACTCACCGCGGGCTCGACCTGGCATGCGGCCGGCGGTTTCCACACGCTCAACGGCGACCCGAACGTCGCGAAGCTCCAGGGCTATACGATCGGCCTGTACGACGAGCTGGAGAAGATCTCCGGCATCTCCTGCGGGCTGCATCGCTCGGGTGGACTGCTGCTGGCGGATTCACCCGCGCGCATGGAATGGCTGAAGATGGCGCACGGCCGCGCGCGCTACCTCGGGCTCGATACCGACCTCATCAGCCCGAAGGAAGCCAAGCAGCTGCTGCCGCTGATCGAGGAAAGCAACTTCGTCGGCGCGATGATCGATCGCGCGGATGGCAACCTCGATCCTTCCGGCACCACCCACGCCTATGCGAAGTCGGCGCAGATCGGCGGCGCCGAGATCTGCCTCAAGACGCGGGTGACCGCGATCAACCGCAGGTCGGACGGCAGCTGGGACGTGATCACCGGGCAGGGCGTGATCAATGCGGAGCACGTCGTCAATGCCGGCGGCTTGTGGGCGCGTGAAGTCGGCCGGATGGTCGGCCTCGAGTTGCCGGTGCTGGCGATGGAGCACATGTACCTGGTGACCGACGAGATGCCGGAAGTCGTCGCCTTCAACCGCGAGCGCAAGCACGAGCTGCCGCACGCGATCGACTTCAAGGCCGAGATCTACATGCGCCAGGAGCGCAACGGCCTGGTGCTCGGCACCTACGAAAAGGCCTGTGTGCCCTGGCAGCCGCGCCAGACGCCGTGGGATTTCGGCACCGACCTGCTGCCGCCGGACCTCGAGCGCATCGCGCCCTCGCTCGAGATCGGCTACCGCCATTTCCCGGCGATGGAGCGTGCCGGCATCAAGCGCGTCGTCAACGGTCCGTTCACCTTCTCGCCCGATGGCAATCCGCTGGTCGGGCCCGTGCAGGGCCTGCCGGGCTTCTGGTGTGCCTGCGCCGTGATGGCCGGATTCTCGCAGGGCGGCGGCGTGGGCCTGGCGCTCTCGCAGTGGATGGTCAACGGCGATCCGGGCTTCGATGTGTGGGCGATGGATGTCGCGCGCTACGGCGAGTGGGCCACACGGAGCTACACCAACGCCAAGGTGCGCGAGAATTACGCCCGCCGCTTCTCGATCCGTTTCCCGAACGAGGAACTGCCGGCGGCGCGCCCGCAGCAGACCACCGCGATCTACGACCTGATGGTCGAGCAGGGCGCGGTGATGGGCGACAGCTGGGGCATGGAGACGCCGCTGTGGTTCGCGCCCCAGGGCGTGCCGGCGCGTGATGAAGTCTCGTTCCATCGTTCGAACGATTTCCGGCACGTGAACGCCGAATGCAAGGGCGTGCGCAATGGCGTCGGGGTGACCGAGATCGCCAACTTCGCCAAGTACGAGGTCACCGGGCCGGGAGCCGAGGGCTTCCTGTCGCGCCTGATGACCAACCGCATGCCGCGCGCGGGCCGGTTGATGCTCACGCCGATGCTTAACCCGGCCGGCCGGCTGATCGGCGATTTCACGATCGCACGCGTCAACGATTCGCGTTTCCTGGCCTGGGGCTCGTCGCAGGCGCAGATCTACCACATGCGCTGGTTCGAGCAGCACCTGCCGAAGGATGGCTCGGCCAGCGTGCGCCGGCTGGGCATGAACATGGTGGGGCTGTCGATCGCCGGCCCGCGCTCGCGCGAGCTGCTGGCGCGGCTCGCCGACGAGGATGTCTCGAATGCCGCCTTCAGGTTCATGGACCACCGCGCCTTCGATGTCGCGAACCTCCCGGCGATCGTCAATCGCGTGACCTACACGGGTGACCTGGGCTACGAGATCTGGGTGGCGCCGGAATACCAGCGCCGGCTGTATCTTGCCATCCGCGCTGCCGGCGCGAACCTCGGTCTGGTGAATTTCGGCATGCGCGCGCTGCTGTGCCTGCGCCTGGAGAAGAATTTTCCGACCTGGTATCGCGAGCTGCGGCCGATCTATGGGCCGATCGAAGCGGGGCTGGATCGCTTCATCGATTTCAACAAGGGCGACTTCATCGGTCGCGAGGCCGCGATCCGCGAGCGCGACTCGGGCGGCGCGTTGCGCCGGGTGACGATGGTGGTCGATGCGGGTGATGCCGATGTGCTCGGCGACGAGCCGATCTGGCACGGCGGCAAGGTGATCGGCTGGGTCACCTCCGGCGGCTATGGCCACTTCGTCGAACGCTCGCTCGCCCAGGGCTACGTGCCGCGCGCGCTGGCGGGGGAGTTGCGCCAGGGCGCATTCGAGGTCGAGATCCTGGGAGAGCGCCGCACGGCAACAATCGCAGCCGAGCCGTTGTTTGATCCGCAGGGGCAGCGCATGCGCGGCTGAGTGCGAACGCCGCGGCCGCTACTCAGCTTGGCGCGGCAGCGCCGCCGCGTTGGCGCAGAGGATCGACGCCCAGCCACAATGCGGCGCTGACGATTGCGAAACCGCTGCCGAGCAGGAAGGCCTGTGTCCAGGCGTGGCGGCTCGAGAGATAGGCGACGATCGGCGTGGCGATGATCCCGCCGAGGTTGCCGCCGGTGTTGAGAATGCCGCATGCGGCCATCGTATCGCTCCGTCCCACGTGCATGATGGCGGCCCAGTACGAGCCTTCGTTGAGTTCGACCGCGGCGAAACACAGCGACAGCGCCGCGACGGCAACGTAAGGGTTGGCGGCATCCACGGCCAGGAACAGCAGCAGCGCCGCTGCCGGCAGCGAGACCAGCGGCAGGGTACGCAGCCCGCCGCGAATACCGATCCGGCTGCACAGCCGGCTCGCCAGCCAACCGCCCACGCCTGCACCGACCGCGGCCCCGAGATTCGGAGCGCTCGCCAGTTTGCCCCCATCGAGCACCTGGAAGTGCCGCTCCTGCACCAGGTACAGGAAGCACCAGTTGGCGATCAGGTAGAACACGTAGTTCATGCAGACGTACGAGACCGTCAGCGCCAGCACGTCGCGATTGCGCAGCAGTGCGCCGATGCGCAGCCAGGAGAGCCGGTCGTCGCAAGGCGCCGCGGGCGAGGCGCCGATCTCGGCAAGTTCCGTCGCGGTGACGGCCGGGTGCTCGGCCGGCGTGTCGCGTCCATACCAGGCCCACCAGCCGACCAGCGCGAGCGCGGGCAGCGAGGTCCACAGCACCGCGTGCTGCCAGCCGACGTCGACCATGAGCCGCGAGATCAATGGCGGCGTGAGCGCCGCACCCAGGCCCAGCCCCATCGTCTGCAGGCCCTGCACCAGCGGCCACTGTTCCGGTCTGAACCAGGTCGCGAACACGCCGGCAGACACGGGGAATATCGGCGCCTGCGATGCACCCAACAGCAATTGCGCAGCGACCAGGAGCGACAGCATCGCCGTGCCGGCCAGCAGCAACGGTGCGATGGGGGTGGTGACGGTCGCGATGAATCCCAGCATCCCGATCAGCACGAACATCAGGCGCGCGCCCAGCCGCTGGCCGATGACGCCGCCCGGGAACTGCATCGCCGTGTAACCGATGAGGAAAGCTTCTTCCAGCCAGCCCAGCTGCATCTGGCTCAGGCCCAGGTCCGGCATCATGCGGTAGCCCGCGACCGACAGCGTGCGCTGCTGGAAATAGGCCACGAAGCCGAACATGAACATGAACAGGAAAATCCGCCAGCGTATGCGCACGCGCGGCGGGACGTCCGTCGATGCTGGGCTGGCGGGATGGCTTGTCAATTGGAACGACCCTGAAGGACTTTAAGGTGTCCGATCCTAACCGCAGTGCGGCGGCGCACGCTACGTCGCGGCGCCGCTGGCGGCGTGGATTGCGGGGCCGCGGCGCCGTGGTCCGGAGCGTCTTTTTATGTCCGGCAGTCGGTGAATGCCGACATATTGCGCGCATTTTTCGCAGGCGTTCAACTGTCGGCCAAGGTGCTTGCGCAACAGGAGTCGAGATCATGAAAGCCTTCCTTCTTTCCATTACCACGCTGCTCGTGTTGGCGGCCTGCGGCGGCGGTTCGATGCCCAGCAGCACGGTGCAGCCCGCGATGCAGGGCGTCGCCACATCCGGAACGATCACCGCCTTTGGCAGCGTGTACGTCAACGGCGTGCGTTACGACGTATCGGCCGCCACGATCCGCAAGAACGACCGCAGTGTCATGCAGTCGGCGCTGGCGGTCGGCGAGGTCGCGCTGGTCCGCGGCCACCAGAGTGCGCAAACGGGACAGGGCACCGCCGATTCGGTCGAGGTCGAGGACAACGTCGTCGGCCCGATCGCCACGATCGATGTCGCCGGTGGGAAATTGACCGTGCTCGGTCAGACCGTGCTGGTGACTGCGAATACCTCATTTGACATGGGCATTACGCCCGCCGATCTGACGGGCCTGATGAAGGGTGATGCGGTCGAGATCAGCGGCTTCGCCGATGCGAATGGCGTGATCACCGCGACGCGCATCGGCCGCGCCGAGGCCGGTGAGCCGCTGCAGGTGCTCGGCACCGTCGCCGGATTCGATGCCGCGAATCATGTGTTCATGATCAACGGGCTGAAAGTGGATTTCACCGCGGCCAGCGTCAGTGGCTTCACCGCGGGCGCACCCGCCAACGGCGACCTGGTCGTCGTGCGTGGCACGGCGTTCGATGCGACGACCACTACCCTGACGGCTACCGAGGTGCTGCGCGCCCACACCGATCCGCGCGAATCCGGGGACGGTCAGCACAGCGAAACGGGAGTCGTCGAGCTCGAAGGGCTGATCATGAACTTCGCCTCCGCGACCGATTTTGAAGTGGATGGCGCCAAAGTCACGACCACCACCAGCACGGTTTACAAGGGCGGCACGGCCGCCGATCTTGCCAACAACGTGCGTGTTGAAGTGCGCGGTTCGCTCGATGCCAACAAGGTGCTGGTGGCCGACGAGATCGATATCCACCGCATTGCCGCAATCGAACTCGAGTCGACTGCTTCCAGCGTCGATGCCGCAAATCACACTTTGCAGCTGCTCGGCGTGACGGTCACTGTCGATGCGCACACCCGTTTCGAGGACAAGAGCAGCGCACATGTGCAGATGTTCACGCTGCAGGACGTCGCCGTTGGCGACACGATCGAGGTGCGCGGCTACGAAAGCCCGGCCGGCAGCGGGCACATCCTCGCGACACGACTCGAGCGGCTGCCGCCGTCGATGCAAGTCGAGGTGCGCGGCCCGTTCACTGCGACGACCCCGCCGCAGTTCGCGATCATGGGCGTCGTGGTAGACACGACCGGCGCTGCTTTCGGCAGCGACAATAGTCACGCTGCCCTGACGGCGAGCGACTTTTTCATGCAGGCGGTCGGCCGGATCGTCGAGGTCAAAGGCACGCTCTCGGGCGCAATCGTGACGGCATCCGAAGTGACCATCGAGAGCGAAGAGGATCGCTAGCTCAGTTGTTGCGATAAGCCTGCCTGATCGGGTAAGACCGATCTGGCGTTGACCGGCGCGGGGGCCCGCCAGCCCCGCGCCGGTTTGCCATCCGGATGGCGCCGGCTGCCGTACGGGCCGCTTGCGGGTCCATGGCCAAATCGGGTCTAATTCGCCCCCTGGCGCGCCGGGCGCCCTTGCCCACGGAATCGCCTTAGCCCCATATAGAACAGACGCATGGACGGCATAAAGGGGCCGATGCCGCTGCGCCAGCACGTCCTGCAGTCTGTAGAATCTCCAAACCAGCGCGCCTGTAGCTCAGTTGGATAGAGTGTCTGGCTACGAACCAGAAGGTCGGGAGTTCGAATCTCTCCAGGCGCGCCAAATCCACCTTTAGGATCAGTTACTTGCGGAATTATACTGTGACACGTCAGGTAGAGTGCTGTCTCCCGAGGTGTCGTTCCGCTTCTGCAGCGCCGCCTCCACCGGCACCGGGCCGCCAGACAAAGCAGACAGGGCCTGCGACAGGGAGTCCGGGGCCAGCTTGGCGTATCGCTCGGTGACCTTCACGGACGAGTGGCCTAGCCACCGGGAAACCGTGTAGATCGGCACTCCGCGTTGCACCAGACGCGAGGCGAGGGTGTGCCGAAGGATGTGCAGGGTCACGTCCGGGCAGCCACCACCGGCAGCTACCTGCTTCCAGCGGTGCGACACCCAATCCCATGCGTTGTCCATGGTCTGAAGCTTGGCATGCCACAGGCTTCCCAGCAGACCGTCTGCGGCAGCCTTGGCGCGCGGCGTCAGCGGCACCCGCCGGCCCTTGCCGCTCTTCGTCTCGGTGCCGTTCAGGCTGGCGTGCCCATCCACCACCGCGAACTTGAGCGACTCGCTATAGCGGAACCCGGTGTCCAGCAGGAACACGGTGAGGTTGCGGATGTAGGCCCACTCTCCCGCGTCGAAGAATTGATCGCTCGCCACCTTGCGGTCGAGCCACGCCAGCACCGCGGCCTCTTCCTCAGGGGTCATGTACCGCTCTTTGACGTTGTTCTCGGTGAAGTGCGGCAGCTTCGGGCGCGACTGCAGGTCGCCGTCCTCGACGGCGCGCGTGAGCGCCACGCCAATCGCGGACATGCGGCGGTTGACGGTAGCAGGCGAAAGGCCCGCCGAAAGCCACTTCTCACATCGCTCTCGCATCGCCTTGGTCCTCACCTCCGCCAGCGGGAGCGTTCCTACTTCACGCTGGAGCAGGGACACCACGCGCGCCATTACGGTCGCGCTGCGAGAGCGCGACCAATGGAGTTCGTAGGTGCGCCCGAGGGAGGCACCGAGCGTTCCCCGAGGGTCGGCGGCGGGCGCCTGGCT
>JAGWPD010000263.1 GCA_028870705.1 Gammaproteobacteria bacterium | reverse complement strand
CGCGAGTGCACGGGCGCCGTCGGCGCCGCGCTGCCCGCCACGGTGGTCGCCGACGTAGACGATGAGCGCCACCAGCAGACCGGCGCCGAAGCCAATGCCCAGCTCGCGCCAGCGGCCGAGGTCGAAGCCATCGCGGCGCACGCCCTTGTAATCGCGCGCGGTCAGGCGCCGGTTGCTCACATGCTGTCCGGCGCGCCGGCGCCGAGCAGCGCCAGCCCATTGCGCAGCACCTGCTGCACGCCCTGCGCCAGCGCCAGGCGCGCGTTGCGCGTGGCGCTGTCGTCGACGATGAACTGCGCGGCGTTGTACCAGGTGTGGAAGGCCTGCGCGAGTTCGCGCAGCTGATGCACCAGCGTGTGCGGCGTGCGGTTCACCGCCGCCAGCGCGATGGTGTCGGGGTAGGCGCGCAGCGCGGTGATGATCGCCGCCTCGTGCGGGCCGTCGAGCCGCGCGAGACTCGCGAGCGCCTCGGCCGCATCGTACGCGAGGCCGCGCGCGGCGAGCTGCTTCATCACGCTGGCGACGCGCGCGTGCGCGTACTGCAGGTAGTAGACCGGATTGTCATTGCTGCGCGACTTGGCCAGCTCGAGGTCGAAGTCGAGGTGCTGGTCGTGGCTGCGCATCAGGTAGAACACCCGGCAGGCGTCGTTCCCCACTTCCTCGCGCAGCTGGCGCAGCGTGACGAACTGGCCGTCGCGCTTGCCCATCGGGATCTTCTGCTCGCCGCGGTACAGGCTGACGAACTGCATCAGGCAGACCTCGAAGCTCGCGCCGGGCTGGCCGAGCGCGACCAGGCCGGCGCGCATCCGGTCGATGTAGCCGTGGTGGTCGGCGCCCCACACGTCGATCATCAGCTCGAAGCCGCGGCTGCGCTTGTCCATGTGGTAGCTGAGGTCGGGCGCGAAATAAGTCTGCGCGCCGTTGGCGCGCACCAGCACGCGGTCTTCGCTGTCGCCGTGCGTCGTGGTGCGCAGCCACAGCGCGCCATCCTGCTCGTAGGTCTGGCCGAGCTCGTGCAGCCGCGCGAGCGTGCGCTCGACCGCGCCCGAGCGCGCCAGCGCGCGCTCGGAGAACCACGACTCGAATTCCACGCCGAACCCGGCGAGATCCGCGCGGATGTCGGCGAGCATCGCCTCGAGCGCGAGCTCGAGCACGGCAGCGTAGCCGGCCGCACCGAGCAGCGCGCGCATCTTCGCGATCAGCGCATCGATGTAGGCCTCCTTGTCGCCTGCCGGCGCGTCGGCCGGGAGCCCCGCGAGCACCGCGGCCGCCGGGAATTCGAGCGTCGTGCCGCGCAGCGCGCGCAGGCTCGCGGCGATCGCGTTGACATAGTCGGCGCGGTAGCCGTTCTGCGGGAAGGGCAGCGTCGAGCCGGCGGCCTGCAGGTAGCGCACCCACACGCTGGCGGTGAGGATGTCGACCTGGCGGCCGGCGTCGTTGATGTAGTACTCGCGCTGCACCGCGTGGCCGGTGGCGCGCAGCAGGTTCGAGAGCGTCGCGCCGTAGGCGGCCTGGCGGCCATGGCCCACGTGCAGCGGACCGGTCGGGTTCGCGGACACGAATTCGACCAGCACGCGCCGGCCGCGGCCCGCATTGCTGGTGCCATAACGCTCGCCCATCTCGAGCACACGGCGCAGCGCCTCGAACTGCGCAGCGCTCGCCAGGTGGAAATTGATGAAGCCGGCGCCGGCGACCTCGGCGCGGGCCAGCAGCGGGCTCGCCGGGAGCGCGGCCACGATCGCCCCGGCCAGCTCGCGCGGGCGCAGGCCCGCGGCCTTCGCGAGCCGCATGGCGATGTTGCTGGCATAGTCGCCGTGCTGCGCGTCGCGCGCGCGTTCCACGACAATGCTCCGCCGGTCCACCTCGACGTTGAGCGCGGCACCCGCGAGCTTTGCCAGCGCCTGGGCCAGCAGTTCTTCGAGCTCGATTTTCATGGCGCGCGCAGTTTAAGGATATCGCTCACCGGATATCCACTCATTGGATATCCAGCGGATCGACATCGAGCGCCCAGCGTACGCGGCGCGCCGCGGGAAGCTGCTCGACCAGCGGCAGCCAGCGCTCGAGGAAGCGATGCAGTCCGCCGCGGCCCGGATGCTCGGCCAGCAGCT
>JAGWPD010000262.1 GCA_028870705.1 Gammaproteobacteria bacterium | reverse complement strand
GCGGCCGCGCCGGGAGCCGTGTCCGCGGGCGTGTCGGCTCGCGCCGGGATCGACTGGAGCGAGGCGAGCGCCAGCAGCAGCCAGGCCAGCAGCCCGGCGAACAGCCTCGCGTCCGGAACACGGAACATCTTCAACACTTCAATGCGCATGCGTGCGACTCCCAGCTTCGGATTTCATGTGGCGCTTCGAATTCAGGTGGCGGACGAACCGGTCTCGCCGGTGCGGATGCGGATGGCCTCGTCGAGCTCGCCGATCGTGAGGTAGCCGTCGCCCGCGCGTCCGGTGCGCGCCACGTTGGCGATCGCTTCGAGCGCGGCCTCGGCGACCGCGTCGTCGACCGCGACCTCGAGCTTGCAACGCGGGCCAAACTCGATTTCATGCACCTCAGTCACGGTCACGCCCTGCACGCCCATCTGGGCGATCGCATTGCGTAAATCTTCCAGCTTGTATGGCCGGATGACTGCCGTGATCAACTTCATGAGCCGCATTCATCGATGGACCAGCCCCTAATTCCGTATTCCGGCCCGGCGGAGGTGCGCGTATGCTGCGTGCCGCGCCGGGCCCTGGTACCGCAGGTGCAGAATCCGTGCCACGGCGAAATCGCGGTAATTCACCGGACGGCGGGCCGGCCCGCTGCGTCGTTGCACCAACATGGGCGCCGCCGGCGAACCGGCGCGCAATTTCAGGGCAAGGGCCACGCAGGAACCGAACATGGAAAACATGCAGCTGGATGAACTCGCGCGCCGCTTCATCGCGGGGCTTCCCGGCGCCCTCACCGGCATGCGGGCCGAGCTGGAGGCCAATTTCCGCGCCGCATTGCAGGGCGCGGCCGGGCGCTTCGACCTGACCTCACGGAGCGAATTCGAGCTGCAGGCCAAAGTGCTCGAGCGCGCGCGCGCGCGCATCGCCGAACTCGAGGCGCGCATGGCACAGCTCGAAGCCAGACTCGATGGGCTGCAGCCGCCGGCGGCGCGCTAGCCGCCCGGCTGGCGGCCTCGGCGGGGCGGCAGTCCAACCGGGCGGGAGATGAGCGTCGCGCAGGTGCTCAGCCGGGCGCAGCTCGGGCTGGCTGCGCCGCTGGTGCAGATCGAGGCGCACCTGGGCAGCGGCCTGCCCGGCTTCAGCATCGTGGGTCTGCCGGCGCCGGTGGTGCGCGAGAGCCGCGAGCGCGTGCGTTCGGCGATCCTCAACTCCGGGTACGACTTTCCGTCCGGCCGGATCACGGTCAACCTCGCGCCGGTGGAGTTGTCGAAGGAGGGCGGGCGCTACGACCTGCCGGTGGCGCTGGCGTTGCTGTGCGCCAGCGGCCAATTGAAGCTGCGCTGCGCGATGCCGCCCGAGTGCTACGGCGAGCTGGGCCTGGGCGGCGAGTTGCGGCCAGTGCGTGCGCTGCTGCTGGCCGCGATCCACGCGGCGCGCGCTGGCCACGAGATGCTGGTGCCCGCCTCCGATCTGGCCGAGGCGCAGCTCGCCCGGCATCCGGCGGCCTACGGCTTCCGCACGCTGCGCGAGGTTGGCCGCTTCCTCGGCGGCGACCGCTCGGTCGCGGTGGCCGGCAGCGCCGGCACGACGGCTGCCGTCGCCGCTGGCGGGACCGCTGCCGGGGCCACGGGGCCGAGCCAATGCGGTTCCGCGGACTCGCTGGACGAGGTGTGCGGGCAATGGCGGGCCAAGCGGGCCCTGACGATCGCCGCCGCCGGCGGGCACAGCCTGCTGATGATCGGCCCGCCCGGCAGCGGCAAGACGATGCTCGCCGCGCGCCTGCCGGAGTTGCTGCCGCCGCTCACCGACGCCGAGGCGCTCGAGGTCGCGGGGGTCGCCTCGATCAGCGCCGCGGGTTTCGATCCGGCTCGCTGGGGCCAGCGGCCGTTCCGCGCGCCGCACCATGCCTCATCGGCGAACGCGATCGTCGGCGGCGGCTCGCGCCTGCGCGCCGGCGAGATCAGTCTCGCCCATCGCGGCGTGCTGTTCATGGACGAGCTGCCCGAGTTCGACCGCCGTGTGCTCGAGGCACTGCGCGAGCCGCTCGAATCCGGCGCGATCACGCTGGTGCGCGCCGCCGACCGGCTCGAGCTGCCGGCGGAATTCCAGCTCGTGGCCGCAATGAATCCCTGTCCCTGCGGCTATCTCGGCGACGATACGCGCCGCTGCCGCTGCGGGCCGCGCCGCGTGCAGCGCTATCGCGACCGCATCTCCGGCCCGCTGCTCGATCGCATCGACCTGCACATCGAGGTGCCCGCCGTCACCGCCGCCGACCTGATCCTGCCGCCGCCCACTGAGGGCAGCGGCCAGGTGCGCGAGCGCGTCGCCCGCGCCCGCGCCATCCAGGCCGAGCGTTACGCCGCGCTCGGACTGACGGTACGCACCAACGCGGAGGCCTCCGGCACCGTGCTGGAGCAGATCGTCAAGCCCGATCCGGGCGGGATGACGCTGCTGCGGGAGGCGTCCGACGCGATGCGCCTGTCCGCCCGCGGTTATCACCGCATCCTCCGCGTCGCACGCACCCTCGCGGACCTCGATGGCGACGATGCAGTGCGCCGCGTCCACCTGGCGGAGGCGTTGGCCTACCGCGCGCTGACGGACGATCTGCGCAGGGCGGCGTGATTTGACCCAGCGCGCGCCGGCGCTCGATGATGTGGCCGGGATGGAGCACAGCGCAATCTAAGCCGAGGGCCTAGTTGCCGCCGCCGAGTGTCACAATTCTGTGAAAGCCTTACGTTAACTTTCTGACAGGTGTGCCCGCGAAGAATATCATCGCGGTGTGCATGTTGCATCACACGAGTCAGTCCGGGGCAACTAAAGTCACATGCTTTCCCGCCTCAAAGTCGTGAGCCCGCCGGCCGGCCGGCTC
>JAGWPD010000029.1 GCA_028870705.1 Gammaproteobacteria bacterium | reverse complement strand
GGCGGGTGTCTGTGGTGCCGGCGTATCCAGAGTAGTCAGTAACGGTACTTGAATTTCCGGCGCGCTATCGAGCGCTGCGAGTTGAGCTCTGAAAGCGTCCAGTCGGCGGCTCGACTCTGCTTGCTGCGCCGCAAGTGTTATGAGGCGAGACTTCTCCTCGACTATGGCGTTGCGTAGGGCATCGCGGGTAGACTCTCCGGCGTGCGGAATGCGTTGGCGTCGGTGCCTGTCCCGTTCGTTATTTCCCATGGGCGTTCCGACCCGCCTACCGCATACCTCAGAGATTACTAGAGATCCTTGAAGCGCGCAGCGAGCTCGTGTTCCTGTGCTGCGAATCGTCCTGCGTCGCGAGTCTTGAGCCTGCGCAGATTGAGCAGTTTCCACTGTAGCGGCGGCAGATGTTGCAAATTGGCGAAAGGCATCAGATCCCAAGCGGGTTCGGCGCGCACCAGCGACAGGAGAAAGTCGCGATGGATCGAAGTCAGATTACGTGGCAGCTGCGCCATCAAGCGCTCTTGAGTCTGCTCGAGCAGGGTCAACGCCACGTCGTCATTTGTCAGACCCTTGAATTCGTTTGCGAAGGCGGCTTCCAGTGGCAGTCTGTTGGGAAAGAGTACCTCGTGAATCGGGCGATTGTGACCGGCGAGATACGCAACGAAGCAGTCGACGACGGAGGATTGCCAGCCGAAGCGGTCGAGCATCCTCGATACATCGAACATGTCCCGAGGGTGCTGTCGATCCATGGCCGCGACAAGCTTGCTGCCGTATAGCTCGGAGGGGTCGAGATCCGGAAGGGTGACGTCGGTCGTAAACAGTTCCTGCGCGGCTGAAGTCAGTGGACGCTGCGTAACCGGCAGTACGGTACCGCGAAAGACGAGGTTCACCTCGACCTTGACCTGCAGTCGGGTTCCAGAGACGAACAATTTGATTTCGTCACCGCCCTTCGTGGTGGGCAAAGTGGTGCGAAAACCCAACCTCGCGATTTCCGACTTGACTGCCCGGAGGTCTGACGCAATCGTTCGCTGCGCATCTTCACGACCGAGCGTGTGATCTGTGAATGCAACGTCGATGTCCACCGAAAGGCGCGGCATATCTTGCAGAAATAGGTTGAGTGCCGTGCCGCCCTTGAGCGCAAAGTGCGGCGAGCGAAATACCGCCGGGGCCACCGCGAGCAGCAGGCGGACAGCGTCGACGTACTCTTGGTTCATGTGCGCCGCAGGTCCAGACGCTCGCCGGTTTTCGCGACTGCGATCCAGCGCTTTCCGCCACCGATACGCTGGCTGTGGCGCTTGGCGGTAGCGGCCCAGGGGAGATCAAGCTCTTTTCCGAGCCGTTCGGCCAGGCGGGCAACCTTGATTCGCCTAGTGTGTGCGAGCAGTACGTCGAGGGTTTTCTCTCGCAAGGTCCGCAGTCCCTCTACGAGTAGCCGCGTTTCCTGAAGCGATTGGGTTTTCCCGACGTCGCTCAGGAGCTCGAGGAGCGCCCGTTCGGGTACGGAGACGAGGATGTCAGGCCGCCCGTTCGGAAGAGGCTGCAATCCGAACTGCTTCGGGAGCTCCGTGTCGAACAGCTGCGTTGCCTGGTAGCAGCTTGGGAAGCGTCGTGTGAACCAATGGGGTAGGTGTCTCGCGTGGTCGCCCCATAATGTCAGAATCTCTTTGAAGCTCACGTTCTGTCGGGTGCCGCGCCACGCGAGCGCCGTCTTGCTGCCGACGTGAAGGCCAGGCACATGCTGGGCGAGGTAGGCCAGGCAACCGTCACGGGTGAGTGTGTCGCCGGGCAACATGTAGGCACCACGGCCAAGATGGGCGAGCCATCCACTGCGCGCGAGCGCCGAGGCTCTGAACACGCTGACGCCGTGTTCCTGCAAAGCGGCAGTGCTGAGCGGCTCACCTCGGGGGAGCTTGGCCAGTGCGCGCTTGAATGAAAATGCCTTCGTAGTTGACGCCATGAGGTAACTATAGGCGTCACAATATGCACACGCAACGCACTTGTGGATGATTTAGTCGCAGTAATTGACCTCCTGGATCAAGTACAACCCAGCGATTATTCCCACTGCAGCCGGTGCCAGGATTGTGTCGAACTCAGGCTGACTGTGCCAGGAATGTGCCGTGGATAGGCCGTTTTAGGGCTTGGCAAGCGCTGCAAGTAATTGATTAATAAGAGCCGACACACGGATGTTCCAACTGAGAATCCGCGTGTCGGTGGTTAAATCCCCCACCCCGGCCGCCGCATTGAGCAGGATCACCGCGCGATCAAGCCCCGATGCGCACTTATGTTGGGATTCAGGTCAGTCCGCGGCGCCGCTAATGCCCCGGATCCGTGTTTCCATTTCGCCACCGACCATCCGGGCGGCCGGCCGCCGGCGACGACGATAGGTTCGGCGAGCGCTCGCCGATATTCCACCTCGCCGATCGCATCCACCGACCGCAGCTTCGCCAGCAGTTCGTCGATCAGCGAGCGCAGCCCGGGCCCTGGCGTGCCGTGCGCGAATGAACTCTGGTACTTGATCGGTGCGGGGATGATCGTGACCAGGAAGGCCATCTCGGCCGGCGTCAGCGACCGGGGCTCCCGACCGAAATAGGCGCGGGCCGCGGGCCGCAGGCCACGCAGGTCCGGTCCCCATTCGATGATGTTCAGGTAGATCTCGAGGATGCGATCTTTGTCGAGCGCCGACTCGAGCAGGAACGTGATGGCCAGTTCCTGGAGCTTGCGTCCGAGCTGCTTGTCGCGCGACAGGAACAGGTTCTTGGCCAGCTGCTGGGTGATCGTCGATGCGCCGCGTGCGGCGCCGCCACGTGACCAGTTGGTGAGCAGCGCCGTGGGTAGTTCGCGCAGGTCGATGCCGCGATGCCCGTAGAAGCCGGTGTCTTCGGCAAGCAGCAGAGCGCGCACGAACAGTGGCGGAACGTCACGCAGGGCGATGAAGTCGGGGGATGCTGGCGAGACGTCGATGGGGTGGCGCGATCCGGCGCCGTCATCGGCGCCGAAGATGAAGTCCCGGCGCAGGCGCATGATCGCGGGCGGCATCGGGCGGGGCGGCCTGAAGCCGATCTTCTGGCTCACCGAGAGTGAGGCAGGATCCGGCGGGCGTCCGTGTACCCGCACGTCGATCGTGGCGGAGCCGAGGTCACGGCTTCCGCCGGGCGCCATCCCCAGGCTTTCCGGCACCTCGAGGCCCGATGTGCCCAGCAGCTGCGCGAAGTCCAGCCGCGCGCCGAGTGCGAGATCGACAACCGGATCGGTGTCGAGATCGCGCAGCGCGAGCGCGCCCGACAGGGCCGCACCAGCCACCGTCGCGTGGACCTCGGGGATCTCGATCGCGCCCTCAGGCCCCGACCAGGCGCCATCGAACCGCAGGGTCACGTTCGTCGGATCACCGAGCTGGGGTTCATCGGTGGCGTTATCCGCCAGCGCTCCAAGGCGCGCGCCGTGTGCGCTCATGCCCACTTGGAAGCGGAGCGCGTCGGTGCCGGCCTGAAGGTCCACGCGACCGTCCGCGATTCCACCATCGAGCAGCGGGTGGGTACCGCGCCGCACATCGAGCAGGCTGCCAACGTCGAGCCCGTGTGCCTCGATGCTCCACACGCTACCCGCCGGATCCGCCCGCTTGCGGATGGCGAGGCCGGCTTGCGGTTCCACCAGCGTGAGCCGGAGGTCCTCGCCGAGAATGCCCGCCATGTCCCAGGCACTGAACGGCGAGCTGACCCTGAGCCCGGCTGGGCCCGTCAGCGTGGCGGCGTGAACCGCGATGCGCAGGCGGCCGGGCCACGTGGCCGCGATCATGTTGGCATGGAGTCGCACTCCAGGCCTGAGGTCGAGATCGAATCCCTCAAGCCGCAGCAACGGCCAGACGCCGACGTGTACCCGCCCGATCCGGGCAACCATGCTGTGGCGCACGGCCGCGGACTCGATCCGCGCAAGCACCGCGTGCTCGAGCATGGATCTCAGCAACAGAGTGGCCAGGACCGCGACGATCGCCGTGGCGATCGCTCCAAGCCACCACCGTCGCCCGCGGGTCTTGAACGCGCACATCGCCGCGAGGATGCCACAGCCGGATCGCGCGCCGGCAGGTGGTCGGTCTTCGGGGCCGGGTGACACCAGGAGGTTCTACACCCGAGCCGATTCGGAATCGGGTGGGGCGTGTTTATATTGGGTCATCGTGAAAACGTGTGGGTGGATTTTGGCGGAAGCCGTCGCGCACCGTTCTCAGGTCGTTGCGGATTCCATGTGCCTGGCGTTCCGCTGGGAGCGCTCGAGTAATGCCATCGTAGTGGCGACGGCGATTGCCGCGACGGTGATGACGACGCCCATGAAAACCCCGCCGGCGCGATCATCGCTGGGGCCCAGAAAGATGAACACTTCGCCGAGCGCGACGAAGCCAATGATTGCAAGCGCGCAATATCGGATGGTCTGCAACGCGCGCGCGGCCGCTGGCGAGTACCCATTGCCTTCTGCCCAAAAGCCCAACAGCTTGAATCCCTGGTACAACGCGAAGAAAAACGGAATGGAGGCGACATAGGCGTAGGCCAGGAAGGGATCGTTGCAATAGATCTCGAACGGTGTGGCATGCGCGTTTCGGCCCTCCATGTGCGGTTCCCAGAGCAGCAAGGCCAGGGCGCCAATGCCGACGAGCATCAACACCGCCTTGAGAAACCGGCTTGCACCTCGTCTCATGGGCCACTCCCAAAGTGATTGACCGGCAAGACGCCAATCGCCGGTCTGACAGCCGATATTGGGTCAGTTGCGGTGTCCCGGGACGTTTACGGAATCTAGCCGGCGAGCGAGATCAGCCAGCGGGCGGTGCAGTGCCAAAGGGGACTCGCGCTGAAGGGAATCTTCAACAACTGCACGGCCAGCGCGAATCCACCTGCCCAGAAATAAGCGGGATGCACTTTGCCACGGGTGCGCCAGTCATAGATCATGCCGGCAACGATGAAGAGATCACCGACCAAAGTCGGTGGCAGGATTCCGGCGACCGGCGGCGGCGGACCGTGCTGCCCGGCCATGCCCGCAGTGCCCTGGAATGGCGGCATGTGTCCGCCCATCACGATGTAGGCGATGAAGGGACGTGCGATGGGTGCATCGAGCAGGACGGCCGTCGCCGAGATCAGGAAGCGCTTGTGCCAGTCGGAGCGGCGCATGTTGACGATCGCCGCAACCACGAGGACCGCGAACACGAAGATCGCCGCCAGCGGCACGATCATGAACGCCTCGCCGGCGACGGCGTAATTCGCCGCGACCGCCCGTTGGCCCGCATTGATCGCCGCCATCGCGCCGAAGATGGTCATCGCCGTCGCGAGCGATACGCCGATCAGGCCGACATCCCGATGGCGGGCGATGCGCCCCGAAGTGGCTAGCCAGGCCTGGTAGACCAGCAGCAGCGTCCAAGCGAAGAAGAGCGCTGCGTGGATGGCGAGCACCGGGATGCGTTCCGGAATGCCCTGGACCAGGGGGACCCAGAAGGTGGGCACGAAGCCCAGGAACGCGGTGCCCGTCATCGCCACCGCCATCCACAGGTAGAAGCGTGGCCGGCGCGCGGCTCCATCGTGCCGGGTTGGTTCGGCGATTGCGTCCGTCATGGTCTCCCCCGTCTTCGATCAGACGATCCTGTCGGTCGGATTGGCGATCTTGCGCAGCGATTCGTAGCGCGTTGAAGCGGTGCGCAACGGGTGCATGGTCTCGCCGTCGTCCCAGCGCGGATCATCCATGCCGTCGAACACCTCTCGCAGCCTCTGGCCCCAGGTGCTGCGGATCATCTGGAAATACGGATTCTGCTCGTCGATGCAGACCAATTCGCTGTTCGCGAGCGAGCCGTCACGGTAGACCAGCAAGTCGAGCGGCAGGCCGACGCTCAGGTTTGCCTTCATGGTCGAATCCATCGAGACCAGCGCGCCTTTGGCCGCGGCGGCGAGCGTTGTCGTCGGGACGATCAACCGGTCGAGCACCGGCTTGCCGTACTTCGATTCACCGATCTGGAAGTAGCAGGTCTCGCGCGTGGCCTCGATGAAGTTGCCGGCCGCGTAGACGAGGAACATGCGCATCGCTTCGCCCCTGATCTGCCCGCCGAGGATCATCGAGGCATTGAACTCGACCCCCGCCTTTTGCAGGGCCGGGCCGTCGTCGATCTGCACGCGCCGCACCGTGGCGCCCAGCAAGCGGGCCACGTCGAACATGCTGGTCGCGTTCCAGATCGTCAGTGGTTCGCCGCCAGCTTCGGAAGGCAGCGATTCGACCTGCAGCAGTTCGCGGATGGACTGCGACACCGACAGGTTACCGGCTGACAACATCGCAATGAAGCGGTCGCCCGGACGCTCGTACACGATCATCTTGCGGAAGGTGCCGATCTGGTCCAGGCCGGCGTTGGTGCGCGAATCCGACACGAACACCATGCCGGCGTTGAGCCGAATGCCGACACAATAGGTCATTTCAATCCCTGCGGATGCTCATTGCTGTCTCTCGGCCGCGCTCGACACTGCACCGACCGCCACGCCGACCCGGAGCGATTCGCCCACCCCGCCCTGGCGCATGCCCCGGACGGGCGAGGCGTCGAGGTAGTCGCGGCCCACGGCCAGGCGGCAGTATGCCGCATCGGCGGGTGCACCGTGCGTGGCGTCGAAGCTCACCCAGCCGCGCTGTGCTATCCATACGTCGGCCCAGGCATGACTCGAGACGTGGCTGACATCGCCGGCGTCAATATATCCGCTGACGTAGCGCGCGGGCAGACCGGCCGCGCGGGCGCAGGACACCAGGATGTGCGCGTGATCCTGGCAGACCCCTGACCCTTGCGCCAATGACTCGGCAGCCGTGTGGTCGACATCGGTGCTGCCGGTCTCGTAGCGCACGCGCGCCCGAATCTGTTCCATCAGCCGAAGCACGGCCTGCATGGTATCGGTGGCGCCGTTGAGCATGCCCGCCAATTCGACGATCGTCGCATCGGGCGTCGTCAGGCGGGTCGGTACCAGGAAGCATTCGAGCGGCAGGGCGCTTAGCTCGGCGATCGGCGCTCCGGGCTCGAGCATCGTCTCGACGGATCCGCGCGCCAGGATCTTCAGGCTGTCGTAGCGGGCGTGCACTGACATCACGTGCACCACGTTGCCGAACGCGTCGAGCTGGCGCCAGGAGCGCCCGGGCATGTCCAGATGCCAGTCGACGATGCGCTGGCCGGCATCCGCACGCGGCGTCAGGCGCAGGTATTGTATGCAGTAGCGCGCCGGCGATTCATAGCGGTACAGCGTCTCATGCCGGATGAGCATCTTCATACGGGTGCGGCACGGTTCATGGGATCAGGAAGTCGGCACTGATGCGGTTGCCGAGGTCCGCGGTGCGATCCAGGAAGTCGGTGAGCATTGCGTGCAGGCCGCCGCGCAGGATCTGCCGCATATTGCCGTAGTGCAGTTCGGCATGGAGCTTGCCGGCACGGCGCTCGGTCTCGGTCGACTGGCTGTTGGCGATCGTGCGCAAGGTCGAGTGCACCTGATCCATGCAGGCGCGCAGCGAACGGGGCATGTCGGCGCGCATGACCAGCAGTTCGGCGACCCGCACCGGCGTGATGATGTCGCGGTACACGCGGCGGTATATCTCGAAGGCCGACACCGAGCGCAGCAGCGCGCCCCACTCATAGTATTCATTGCCGGGCCGCGGCTCCGGTGCCAGCGGGTCGTACTTCACGTCGAGGATGCGGGCGGTGTTGTCGGCGCGTTCCAGGAAGGCTCCCAGTACGTTGAACTGATAGGCCTCATCGCGCAGCATTGTCCCCGCGACCACGCCACGCGCCTGGTGCGAGCGGAACTTGACCCATTCACACAGTTCGGCCAGCGCCGCTCCGTGCAGCCGGGCCAGTTTGACGTCGCGCATCTCGATCCACGTGGCGTTGAGCGTCTCCCAGAACTCGGTGGTGATCACGCCACGCACCGCGTGCGCGTTCTCGCGGGCGCTGCGCAGGCAGGTGCGGATCGAGGAGGGGTTGTCGTCGTCGAGCACCATGAAGCGGACCACGTGGGCGGCGGTAAACTCGCCGAATTTTTCCTGATAGGCTTCGTCCAGTCCGTTGGCGCTGAGCGCCGCACCCCAGTAACCGCGCGCATCGTTGCCGGGCAGCAGCGACATCCGGTGCGTCACGTCGAGCAGGCGCGCGACGTTCTCGGCGCGTTCGGTGTAGCGCGCGATCCAGTAGATCGAGTCGGCGGTCCGCGACAGCATGTTCAGCCAACCGCCTTCATCCGCGTACCACCCAGGTATCCTTGGTTCCGCCCCCCTGCGAGGAGTTGACGACCAGCGAACCGGCCGTGAGCGCGACGCGCGTCAGACCGCCCGGCACGACCTGCACGTCCCGTCCCGACAGCACGAACGGCCGCAAATCGACGTGCCGCGGCGCGATGCCGCTGGCGACGTAGGTCGGACATGCGGACAGCGCCAGCGTTGGCTGTGCGATATAGCGCGCCGGATCCTGCTTGATGCGTGCGCGAAATTGTTCGAGCTCCGCTGTGGACGCGGCGGGCCCGATCAGCATGCCGTAGCCGCCTGAATTGTGCGTTTCCTTGACGACCAGGTCGGCGAGATGCGCGAGCACGTGGTCGCGCTCCTCGGCGCGCCGGCACTGGAACGTCGGCACGTTCGGCAGCAGCGGCTGCTCGCCGAGATAGAACTCGATCATCGCAGGCACGAACGGGTAGATCGACTTGTCGTCGGCGACGCCGCCGCCGATTGCATTCGCGAGCGTCACGCGGCCGGCGCGGCAGACGGACAGGAGCCCGGGCACGCCGAGCGCCGAATCGGGGCGGAATGCCAGCGGATCGAGGAAGTCGTCATCGATGCGACGGTAGATGACATCGACGCGCTGCAGGCCGGAGGTCGTGCGCATGTACAGCGTTTGGTCATGCACGATCAGGTCGCGTCCCTCGACCAGCTCCACGCCCATCTGCTGCGCCAGGAAGGCGTGCTCGAAGTAGGCGGAATTCGCGGCGCCCGGAGTCAACAGCACGACAACCGGGTCGTCGACGTTCTGCGGCGCGACGCAACGCAGCTTGTCGAGCAGCGCGTCCGGGTAGTGATCGACCGGCTCGACGGCGTAGATCGAGAACAGCTCCGGGAACAGCCGCATCATCATGCGCCGGTTCTCGAGCATGTAGGACACGCCTGAGGGCACCCGCAGGTTGTCCTCGAGCACGTAGTAGCGGCCGTCCCCGTCGCGCACGATGTCGACGCCGGCGATGTGCGCGTAGACCTCCATCGGCACGTCGACACCCTGCATCTCGGGCCGGTATTGCGCGTTGCCGAACACGTGCTCGGCCGGGATCAGCCCGGCCTTGATGATGCGGTGGCCGTGGTAGACATCGTGGATGAACGCGTTGAGCGCGCGCACGCGCTGCTGCAGGCCGACTTCGATGGCGGTCCACTCATGCTGCGGGATGATGCGCGGGATGATGTCGAACGGAATCAGCCGTTCCTGACCGGTCTGCTCGCCGTACACGGAGAAGGTGATGCCGACGCGGTGGAAGGCGGTATCGGCCTCGCTGCGCTTCTGCTCGATCTTGCGCGGCGAGACATTCGCGACCCAGTCCTGGAAGCCGCGGTAGTGGGCGCGGACGCTCCCGTCTGCAGCCCTCATCTCGTCGAACTGCGGTGCCTGCATGCCGCCGAGAATACCCGTTTGTGGCGGCGGCGGTAATTGCCGGGAGCGCATCGATGGACAGGCGCCTGGCCGGATGCCGCACTACATTAGTGCGTCGCTCATTTGGAGATTGGGCCCGGTGAGTTATCATCCCCGCGATGCGCACGACCCTGTCAGACCTGCTCGCGGCGAAGCATGTGTTGCTGGCCGACGGCGCCACCGGCACGAACTACTTCAAGGCCGGGCTCGCCGCGGGCGAGCCGCCGGAGCTATGGAATATCGATCGTCCGGAAGAGGTGACGGGTCTGCACCAGCAATTCGTGGACGCGGGCGCCGACATCATCCTGACCAACACCTTCGGCTGCAATCCGCATCGGCTCAAGCTCCATGGCGCGCAGGATCGCACCTACGAGCTGGCGAAGCGGGCCGCCGAGCTGGCGCGCAGCGTGGCGGACCGCTCCGAACGTCCGATCGCGGTCGCCGGTTCCGTCGGTCCCACCGGCGAGCTGTTCGAGCCGATCGGCGCGCTGACGAAGGCGGCCGCGTTCGCTTCCTTCGCCACGCAACTGCGTGGTCTGCGAGACGGCGGCGCGGACGTTGCGTGGATCGAGACCATGTCATCGCCCGAGGAAGCCAACGCGGCGGCCGAAGCGGCCATTTCGGTCGGGCTCCCGTACGTGCTCACCTATTCCTTCGACACCGCGGGCCGCACGATGATGGGGCTGCTGCCAAGCGCGGCCGCCACTTCGGTGGCCGGCCTCGCCGTGCCGCCGCTCGCCATCGGCGCCAACTGCGGTGTGGGCGCGCCCGATATCCTCGTCAGCCTGACGGAGATGCGCGATGCGCCGTTCCCGCTGGTCACGAAGGGCAACTGCGGCGTGCCGCATTTCGAGGGCACGGAAGCCGTGTATTCCGGCACGCCGGAACTGATGGCCAGCTACGCGCGCCTCGCGATCGACGGTGGCGCGCGCATTGTCGGCGGTTGCTGTGGCACGACGCCCGAGCACCTGGCCGCGATGCGCGCTTCGATCGATGCGCACGAGCGCGGGACGCATCCCACGCTCGATGCCATCGTCACCAAGATCGGGCCGCTGAAGAATTCGGTGCCGGTCGTCAATCCCGAACGCCCGGCGCGCCGCTCGCGACGCTGACGGCAGCCGGCGGCGCGGGCCGGCGGCGCGCGCC
>JAGWPD010000261.1 GCA_028870705.1 Gammaproteobacteria bacterium | reverse complement strand
GCCGTCCGGCGCGGTGACTTCCTGGTACAGATTGACCTTGACGCGCGGTACGCCCGGCTCCCAGCTGAGCTGCAGGAGCAAGGCCGGATCATCGAACGGGCGCGTCGAGGCGTAGATCACGTGACCCTTGATGCCGCCGTTCTCGTTGGGCAGCAGGGGCTTCATGGCAAATTCCGCGTAGTCGTTCAGACCCAGCAGTCCCTGCCAGCCTTCCGTCGTGGTTCCCGGCGGATCGATGCGCCCGGTGGAAAGACCGGTCACGCCGGCACCGGAAGTGCCGTTGTAATAGGGACCATTGGCAATCGAGAAGCCGGCGCAATCGGCGTTGTCGCAGTACACCGCGCCGGGAACCCGCAAGGGGAGCGGGAGCGAATTGCGCTCGCGCGTCGCCGCGGTGTTGGCGGCGATGTCGGAATCGCCGCAGCTGCCGTCGCCGACGCACGTGGACGTGGCCCGGTCGTTGAGGCCGCCGGCATCGTTGACCGTATGCACGCCGGTCACCTTGTAGCGGGTGGTGTCCGCTTCAACCACCAACCAGTTCATGAACGGAAACACTTCGTTGAAGCCGGCGTATCCGTTCAGGTCGGTGTTGTTGAAGAAGCCGTAGCTGCCGTCGCGATAGCGGATGTTGGTGGCCACCAAGGGCAGGCCGGGTTCAGCTGCCTGCGACACGCCGTCGCCGTTGGTATCGAGGAAGCTGCGTGTGTAGAGGTTGGTGCGCCATTGCGTCACCGGGAAATTCACGGTGGTGGTCCCGGCCGCAACCTTGACGGGCGAGACCAGCCCATCGAGCATCAGGTCATTCCACTGGTCGAATACGGTGATCTTGAAATCGCCGGTGGGAATGTTGTCGAACTCGAAGGTGCCGTCAGCATTGCACTTGGCCAGCGCGAAGTCTGGCTCGTCCGGAGCGCCCAGGCCGATGTAACACTGCGTGAAACTGTAGGCATCATAGCTGCCGCTGCTGAAAATGCGCTGGTCCGGCGTACGGCTCATGTGTGCGCTGCTGACGCTGCCTTTGAGCGTGGCGGTACAGCCCTGCAGGCCGCCCCCCGCGGGCGCCGGATCGCACAGGCCCGTGCCATGGGAGTTGCGCAGCCGGTCGTTGATGATCTTGGGGTTGGCGTAGCCGATAACGACGTGGAAACCTCCGGGGCCGAATTCCTGGAAGTAGGCCGGCTCCTCGGGCTTGAGGAAGGCCTCATGCGGCTTGCCGCCGTCGAGCGTGTTGGTCTGCAGCCATTCCTCGCCGCGCGCGATGCGATCGGCGGCCGGATAGGACTGCACTTCATAGAGCCCCGGATACAGGTTGGCGATCACCACCTGTCCGGCCAGCGGCGACATCGTCGTGCCGTCGGATTCATAGGTCGGGCAGGTGGGCACCATGCCAATCAACCCGTCGGTGCGCGCCGTGAGCGGGCAGGCATCGAGCCCGGTCGCGGGATCCTTGTAGCCGGCCAGCGCATTGGCGACCGGCTGACCAAACATGTCGTAGGTGATCTGGCCGGTGTTGTCGCCAAGGCCTCCGGCCTGGTCGAACAGCTTCACTTCAAAGCCGCCGAGCCCGGGCTCGTTCGGCGCCAGGATATCCACACCACCGCCAGCGTCGTTTTCGCCGTTGAGCGGATTGTCATCCTCGAACACGAACACCGTCACCTTGGCGGTGGGGAGCGGTGTCGGCTGCAGCGACACGGTGAGGCTGGCGCTGGCGCCCAG
>JAGWPD010000260.1 GCA_028870705.1 Gammaproteobacteria bacterium | reverse complement strand
GTCGGTCGTCGCGCCTGGCCCTGTGCAAACCTGAGCACGGCCGCATCGACGTCCTGAGTGTGAACAGGCCCTAGGACGCGAGCGCGGTCGCCGGGATCGTCAGCGCCTGGACGTAGGAAATCGGCGCCTGCTCGGGCCGCTCGAACACGACCTCTTCCCAGGCCTGCGTATCCGCCTGCAGCGCCCGCAGCAGCCGGTTGTTGAGCCCGTGGCCCGACTTGTGGCCGCTGAACTCGCCGATCAGGCTGTGGCCGAGCAGGTACAGGTCGCCGATCGCATCGAGGATCTTGTGCTTCACGAACTCGTCCTCGTAGCGCAAGCCGCCTTCGTTCAGCACCTTCGATTCATCGAGCACGATCGCGTTGTCGAGCGTGCCGCCGAGCGCGAGGTTGCGGGCGCGCAGCATCTCCAGGTCGCGCATGAAGCCGAAGGTGCGCGCGCGGCTGATTTCCTTGAGGAAGGCGGTGGTGGAAAAATCCATCGTGGCGCGCTGCAGCCGGCGCTTGAAGATCGGGTGGTCGAACTCGATCTCGAAATTCACGCGGAAGCCCTCGTACGGGTCGAACTGCGCCCACTTGTCGCCATCCTCGACGCGCACCGCGCGCTTGACGCGCGTGAAGCGCTTGGGCGCCGGCTGCTCCTCGAGGCCCGCGGACTGGAGCAGGAACACGAACGGACCGGCGCTCCCGTCCATGATCGGCACCTCGGGCGCGTTCACCTCGACGCGCGCGTTGTCGATGCCGAGGCCGGCGAAAGCCGACAGCAGGTGCTCGACGGTCGAGACCTTCGCCTCGCCGTGCATCAGCGTGGTGCCGAGGTTGGTCGCGCCGACATTGGCGGCGCGCGCCGGGATGTCGGCGCTGCCGGGCAGGTCGGTGCGCTGGAAGACGATGCCGGAATCGGGCTCGCCCGGCCGCACGGTCATCAGCACCTTGCGGCCGGTGTGCAGACCGACGCCGGTGGCACGGATGCTGTTGCGGATCGTGCGCTGCCCTACCATGCCATTAACCTACCACAGGGACGCAAATCGCGCCCCGGGGCCTGCGCGGCCGCACAGGGGAAGGAAGCGGTCGCAAGGCCCCGGGGACGCTTATGTCAGTCCGCCTGCTTGCGCAGGAAGGCCGGGATGTCGAGCAGCTCTTCGGCCGGCATCGTTGCCGGCGGGTCGTTGCGCAGGCCGTCCCCGACCGCGCGGCGCTGGCGCATGTGTATCGGCAGCTCGAGCTCCTTCAGGTCGTTCGGGGTCAGCGGACCCGTGCGCACCACGCGCATTGCCGGCAGCTCGGCCCTGCCGGCGAGCGGCGCCTCGCGCCGCGTCGGCAGCGGCTGACGCACCTGCGCGGCGCCGCGGCCGAGGCCGGTGGCCACCACCGTGACCCGCAGTTCATTGCTCATCTCCGGATCGATCACCGTGCCGACCACCACGGTCGCGTCCTCGGAGGCGAATTCCTTGACGATGCGGCCGACTTCCTCGAATTCGCCGATCGCGAGATCGAGCCCCGCGGTCACGTTGACGAGGATGCCATTCGCACCCGAGAGGTTGATGTCCTCGAGGAGCGGCGAGGACACCGCGGCCTCGGCGGCGCCGCGCGCACGGCCTTCGCCGCTCGCCACGCCACTGCCCATCATCGCCATGCCGGTCTCGCTCATCACGGTGCGCACGTCGGCGAAGTCGACGTTGATCAGGCCCGGGCGGGTGATCAGCTCGGCGATGCCCTGCACTGCGCCCTGCAGCACCTGGTTCGCCGACTTGAAGGCGTCGAGCAGCGTCGTGGTGGGCCCGAGCACCGTCAGCAGCTTCTGGTTCGGGATCGTGATCAGCGAGTCGACGTTCTTGGTCAGCTCGCTGATGCCGTGGTCGGCGACCAGCGAACGCTTGTTGCCTTCCATGTTGAAGGGCCGCGTCACCACGGCGACCGTGAGGATGCCGAGCTCGCGCGCGATCTGCGCGACCACGGGCGCGGCGCCCGTGCCGGTGCCGCCGCCCATGCCGGCGGTGATGAACAGCATGTCGCAGCCGTTGATCAGCTCGATGATCCGGTCACGGTCCTCGACCGCGGCCTGGCGGCCGATCTCGGGATCGGCGCCGGCGCCGAGCCCCTTGGTGATGTTGCTGCCGATCTGCAGCGCGGTCTTCACCTTCGAGGCCTTGAGCGCCTGCGCGTCGGTGTTGACGCAGATGAAATCCACGCCTTCGATCCCTGCGGCCACCATGTGCGAGACGGCGTTGCCGCCGCCCCCGCCCACGCCGATGACCTTGATCACAGCGCTCTGGCTGTATGCGTCCATGAGTTCAAACATGAGTGTCAGCTCCCCTGTTGGTCGGTTGAATCGGAAAAATCAGAAATGCCCCTTGAACCAGGTGCGGGCGCGCTCGAGCGCGCCGCCCACGCGGCCGCCGAGCGCGCCGCCGGCCGCCGGCGCGCTGTTCTCGCGCGCGTACTGCAGCAGGCCCACCGCGGTCGAATAGATCGGGCTCTGGACGGCTTCGGAGAGGCCCTTCACCGCCTGTGGATAGCCAAGCCGTACCGGAACGTGGAAGATTTCCTCGGCCAGCTCGATCGCGCCTTCCATGCGCGCGCTCCCGCCGGTGAGCACCAGCCCCGCGGCGATCACTTCCTCGAAGCCGCTGCGGCGCAGCTCCTCGCGGATCAGGTTGAACAGCTCCTCGTAGCGCGGCTCGACCACCTCGGCCAGCGTCTGGCGCGCGAGACGCCGCGCCGGCCGGTCGCCCACGCTCGGCACCTCGATGCTCTCGTCCGGGTTGGCGAGCTGCGAGAGCGCGCAGGCGAAGCGCACCTTGATGTCCTCGGCGTACTGGGTCGGCGTGCGCATCGAGACCGCGATGTCGTTGGTGACCTGGTCGCCGGCGATCGGGATCACCGCGGTGTGGCGGATCGCGCCG
>JAGWPD010000259.1 GCA_028870705.1 Gammaproteobacteria bacterium | reverse complement strand
GCAGCACCACGACCACGACCAGGATCGCCGCGCCGGTGAGTCTTTCCTTCAGGTGATCCTGCAACGCGGTGCCGCCAGGAGAAACGCAGTCGTCAGTATAGCCGACGCGCCGCCAGCGCCGGCCCCACGGTGTGGAACGAGCCACACACCAGCACCCGATCGCCAGGTTGCGCCCGCGCCGCCGCGAGCGCAGCCGCGGCCGCAACCTCGCCGGCCAGCTCGCTCGTGCCGCGGAGCCTGCCCATGCGTCGTTGCAGCTGCGTGGGTTCGAGCGCGCGCGCACCGGGCAGCTGGCACAGCAGCCAGTGATCCACCAGGGGATCGAGCTGCGCGGCGATCGCGCCAATATCCTTGTCGCCGAGCGCCGCAAACACGGCCAGCGTGCGGCCTGTGGCCGGCCGCGCGCGCAACTGCGTGGCCAGCAGCGCCGCGGCCGCTTCGTTGTGTGCGACGTCGAACACCCATTCGACCGGTCCGTTGACGATCTGCAGCCGACCTGCCAAGCGCACAGCCTGCAGCGCGGCACTCACCGCGGCCGGCTCCGGTGCGCGCGGGGCGAGCAGTGCGCGCAGCGCCGCCAGCGCGGTGGCGGCATTGCGATACTGGATTTCGCCCGCGAGCGCCGGCGGCGCCAGCGCCTGGAATCCGATGCCCGCACCGTGCACGTCCCAGCGCCCGTCCGCATGCACCCGCCAGCGGATATCCTCGCCGACCACGACCGGCCGGTTGTCGAGTGCCGCCAGCGCAGCCCTGACGGTCGCTGGCATCTGCGCGCTGCCGAGCACGACCGGCTTGCCGGCGCGGAAGATGCCGGCCTTCTCCGCGCCAATCGCCTCCAGCGTATCGCCGAGCCACTCGCGATGGTCCATCGCGACCGAGCACAGCACCGCGACATCGGCATCGACGAGGTTGGTTGCATCGAGCCGGCCGCCGAGCCCCACCTCCAGCACCGTCAGCTCCACGGCGGCAGCACGAAACACCAGCAACGCAGCCAGTGTGTTGAATTCGAAGTAGGTCAGCGACTGCGGCGGGCGCACCGCTTCGACCTGTTCGAAAGCGGCGCACAGTGCGGCGTCGCCGACTTCCGCGCCATCGATGCGGATGCGCTCCTGGTAGCGCAGCAGGTGCGGCGAAGTGAACAGGCCGACGCGCGCGCCGTGTGCCCGGCCCATCGCCGCCAGCAGCGTGGCGGTGGAGCCCTTACCGTTGGTGCCGCCGACTATGGCGCTGCGGCCGGCGAGCGGCAGGAGCCCGAGGCGATCGGCCACGGCGCGCACGCGCTCGAGCCCCAGGTCGATGGCCTGCGGATGGAGCGTTTCCTGGTAGGCCAGCCATTCAGCCAGCGTACGCCCGCCGGGCACGACTCGGCGGCCCTCAGACCGTTGCGGGGACGGGCCGGCGCTGCAGCAGGCGCAGGAGCGCAGCCAGCCGGTCGCGCATGTCGCGCCGGTCTATGATCAGGTCGAGCGCGCCGTGCTCGAGCAGGAATTCGCTGCGCTGGAATCCTTCCGGCAGCGTCTCGCGCACCGTCTGCTGAATCACGCGCGGCCCGGCAAAGCCGATCAGCGCGCGCGGTTCGGCAACGTTCAGGTCGCCCAGCATGGCCAGGCTCGCCGACACGCCGCCGGTGGTCGGATCGGTCATCACCGAGACGAACGGCAATCCCGCGCGGGACAGCCGCGCGAGCGCCGCGCTGGTCTTGGCCATCTGCATCAGCGAGAGCAGCGCCTCCTGCATGCGCGCGCCGCCGGTCGCAGAGAAGCACACCAGCGCGCAGCGCTGTTCGAGCGCGCGCGCGGTCGCGCGCCGGAACCGCTCGCCCACGACCGAACCCATCGAACCGCCTAAAAACTGGAACTCGAATGCGCAGGCCACGACCGGCTCGCCGTGCAGGCTGCCGGCCACCGCCACGAGCGCGTCGCGCTCACCGGTGGATTTCTGCGCCTGCGTGAGCCGGTCGCGGTAACGCTTGCTGTCCTTGAACTTGAGCGGATCCTCGGGCTGTACCTGCGCGCCGATCTCCTGCTGGCCCTCCGCATCCAGGAACGACTGCAGCCGGGCGCGCGCGCCGATGCGCATGTGGTGCGTGCACTTGGGGCAGACGTTGAGGTTGCGCTCGAGTTCGGCGCGGTAGAGCACCCCGTCGCAGGCCGGGCATTTGATCCACAGCCCCTCGGGCACCGAGCGCGAGCGCCGCTCGGTCTTGATCCGCGACGGGACGATCTTTTCAAACCACGACAAGTGAGGCCCTAATTACCGGCGGCTTCGAGGGCGTCGATCATAGCGGAATCGGCCGGCAAGCCGAACCTGGGCGGGTATTCGACCTGCCAGAGATACAGCCCGTGGGCGGCGACCGTGGCCTCGCCGGTGGCGCGACGGCGCGAATCGAGCTGTTCGCGCGCCCGGCTCACGGGCGCATCGCCCAGGCCCACCGCCAGCAGCGTGCCGACTATATTGCGCACCATGTGGTGCAGGAAGGCGTTGGCCGACACTTCGACGACCACCCAGGCCTCGCGCCGCCGCACCTGGAGCGCATCGATCCGCCGCACCGGCGAGCGCGCCTGGCATTGCGCGGCGCGAAAGGCACTGAAATCGTGCTCACCGACCAGGTCGGCGGCGGCGGCCTGCATCGCCGCCAGGTCCAGCGGCCGGTAGACCACCAGCGCGCGACCGGCAGCCAGCGCAGAGCGCGTGTTCTGGTTGAGCAGCACGTACCGGTAGGTGCGACGGGTGGCGCCGTAGCGCGCGTGGAAGTCCTCCGCCACCGGCTGCACCCAGCGCAGGTTCACTGCCGGCGGCAACTCGCTGTTGGCACCGAACAGCCAGGCGCGCGGGCTGCGCTCGGCGCTGGTGTCGAAATGCACCACCTGGCCGCGCGCGTGCACGCCGGCGTCGGTCCGGCCCGCACAGGTGAGCTCCACCGGGGAATCGGCCACCCCGCCGAGCGCGGCCTCGACGACTTCCTGGACCGAAGTGGCATGGGATTGGCGCTGCCAGCCATGGAAGGCGGCGCCGTCGTATTCGATGCCTGCTGCGATGCGGCCCATGGGCCGTTGGGACCGCGGCGAGCCCTGGCGGTCCGATCAGCCCGGGAGCGAGTCGATCAGCCGCCGCGCCTCGGTCTTCTGCGACACCGAGCCCTCGGCCAGCACTTCCTCGAGGATGCTGCGTGCACCGTCGGGATCGCCCATGTCCATGTAGGCGCGCGCCAGGTCGAGCTTGGTGCCGACCTCGCTCATCGTGGCGGGTTCGGCATCGCTCGCCAGCGGCTCGCCCGCCAGGCGCTGCGTGGCCGCGAACCCCGTGTCCGGCGCCGGCCCGCTGTGGCCGACGTCGAGGTCCAGCTTGTGGCCATCGCGGTTGCCCGTGGCCTCGAGCGCGTCGAGATCAAGGTCGACGATGCTGTCGGCGCGGCCCTTGAGCGCCTCGACCTGCGCGGTGACGCCGTGGCTGGCATCGGGCCCGGGCATCACGGCCGTGACCAGCTCGGTCGGCGTTTCGGCGGCGGCGCCCACAGCGGGCAATACCGCGGAGAAGTCCTTGTCGGTGAACAGCCAGGTGCCGCTCGCTCCGGTCGAAGCAGCGGAAGCGGCTGGCATCTCGGCGGTGTCGGGCGTGACCACCTTCGCCTCGGCACGCGCCAGCAGTTCGCGCGTTTCCTCGTCGAGCGAGGTCAGCATGGTCGGCGCCGAACCGGCATCCCCCGCGTTGTGCTTGCCGGTGTCGCCACCGGTGATGTCGAGCCCCAGGTCGTCGATGGCCAGCTCCGCGGTCTGCTCCGCGCTGCCGGCGTGCACCGTCGTACCGAGCTGCGCATATGCGCTGGCATCGAGCTTCTGGCGGATCGTCGGGCTGTCGAGTCCTTGCGGCTGGAGATTCTCCACCGTGGGTGAATCATGCCCACCCTCGCCCACATCGAGCGTGACGGTATGCGACTGGGGCATCTCGCGCGTCGAGCCCGTGCCATCGCCGCCGCGAGCGGGGTCGTCGAGCACGAAATCGACCCCGGTATCACCAATGGACTTCAGTTCGCCGGTCGCATCTGCCGAGCCCAGGGCGGCGCCCAGATCAAGATCGACCGCATCAGCGGGTCCCTCGGTGGCAATCGAGGGTTCGCCCAGCAGATCGAAGTCGACCCGGTTCTGGCCGCCCTCGAGGTTCAGGTCGACGCCAGCGCTGGCGGCGCCGGGCAGTGCGCCAGCGGCCGCGAACAACGGATCTTCGGGCGCGATCTGCCGCCCCATGATGACGACTTTTTCCCACTCGCCGCCAGCCGCCTGGTCACGGCTGCCGGACAGCTCGCGGGCAAGCTGCAGGAACTGGTCCTTGTTGCCCCACACGAAGAACACTTCGAGGAGCTTGAGCTTCAGGTCGCGCCGCTGCGGCTCGCGCGCGATCGCGATGCGCACCAGGTCGGCGGCCTGGTCGTACAGGCCGTAGGCCATGTGGAAATCGGCTTCGGCCAGGGGGTCGCCCTGGTCCAGCGCGACCGCGGTGTCGCCGGCGACGCTGTCGTCGTCCGCTACCGGGACCGACTTCATCGTTGCGAGATCCGCCTCGCTGATGCGCGGCGCCTGGTGTGTACCGGACTCTTCGACGACGAAAGAGGAATCCTGCTTGCTCGCCAGCGTGCGCATCGGCTGCGTTTCCGCCGGGCGCACGCTCTGGCGCGCCGGCGCCTCGAACGGCGGGCTCGACAGGCGGTCGAGCGTACGGCCGAAATCCTGTTCCTGCCGGGAGCGCAGGTAGCGCCAGCCGAAGACGCCCGCCAGCAGCAGCGCCAGCGCGGCCACCGGCAGGTACCAGTTCTCCATGACCCAGTCGAGGATCGAACCACCCGGCTTTACCGGAACCGTGGGATGCGCAGGAGCGGGTTTCGGAGCCGGCGGCGTCACCGCTGCCGGCGCCGGCCTGGTCTCCGTGGCGGCCTCGGGCGGTTGCGCCGCCGGCGTGGGGGCTTCCTTCAGGACTTCCTGCGGCGACTTGCCCGTCGCGGCGGGCGGCAACGCCGGCGGAGGCTGGCTGCCGTTCCTGCCTTGCGCCATCTGCTTCTGCAGGTTCGCCAGCTCGGCACTCTTCAGGTCGAGCAGGCGCCGCGATTCGGCCAGCTGCTGCTGCAGGGTCGTCACGCGCTGCTGGAGCGCCGCGGTTTCGCCAGCCGCACCCGCACCGTTTGCGGCGGTGCCAGCGCCCGCTTCGGCCGGTGGCACGAGATGCAACTGTTCATGGCCACCGTGGCTGCCCGCCCAGGCGTGGTACTGGCTGCCGACTTCGGCGCTCGCCTCGCCCGGCCCGATCGCGGCCACGGTCGCCGAGTCCGGCAACTGCAGCGCCGCGCCCGCGCGCAGCACATTCATGTTGCCTTCGAAGGCTGTGGGGTTGGCGCGGTAGAGCGCCACCAGTGCGCGCTCGCGCT
Organism: Gammaproteobacteria bacterium; assembly: GCA_028870705.1. Taxonomy (GTDB): domain Bacteria; phylum Pseudomonadota; class Gammaproteobacteria; order Steroidobacterales; family Steroidobacteraceae; genus FEN-1191. Next base: position 144 of record JAGWPD010000259.1, on the reverse strand, counting down.
GCGAATTGGGATAATTCCTGGCCGCGATCGACGAGAGCGTGTCGCCACGCTGCACGACGTAGCTGCTTCCGGCGGCCGACGCAGCCGCGGCGGCGGGAGCGGCGCCAGCGCCTGCCCCTGCGCCGGGCGCAGTCGGGGCCGGCG
>JAGWPD010000258.1 GCA_028870705.1 Gammaproteobacteria bacterium | reverse complement strand
GCGCCGGCGCGCGCCGCAGATGGCGGCGGCGCACGGCAACGCGGCGCTGCTGGACGCACTGCGCGCGCGCGCCCTGCCGGTGACCGTCGCCACTGTCGGCTTCACTCCCGTGGTCGAGCCGCTGGTCGCGGCCTTCGACCTGCCCGGGACGAGCGTAGTGGCCGCGCGGATCTCATGCGCGGAGCGGCGGCGCGGCAAGCTGGCGGCCGTCAACGACGCGCTGGGTGCCGCGGCCGTGACCACGGCGATGGTGCTGTCCGATTCGCCCGAGGACCAGCCGCTGCTCGCGGCCTGCGCGCATCCGCTGCACGTGGTGTGGCCCGGAGCACGCTACGTTCCCGCGCTCGGCAGCGTATACCTGCCGGGGGAGTACCTGGCGCGCGTCAAGCGTCCGGGTGAGCGCTATGTCCTGCGCGGCGTGCTGCAGGACGACTTCGCCTACTGGGTGCTGAGCTCGATTGCGCTGGCGGCGCATCCGCTGTTCCACGGCGCCGGCCTGCTGCTGCTGCTGCTGTCGTTCTGGACGATCTACGAACGCGGCTACGTCGACAACGACATCGCGGCGCGCGCCTACGAACATGATCCGAAGCTCTCGCCGGAATTCTTCAGCAGCGCGGTGGCGACGCCGACGCTGCGACCCTGGCTGTGGGCCGCGGCGCTGGGCGCGGCCGGCATCTATGTGTTGCGCTGGCCGGACTTGCCGCGCCCGGCTGACGGGCTGCGTTGGGCGGCGCTGCTGGCCGGCACCTACGGCTGGTTCCGCCTGTACAACCGCATGGACAAGGGTTCGCGCGTCTGGATGTTCTCCGTGCTGCAGCTCGCCCGCGGCGCGGCGTTCGTCGTGCTGGTACCGGTGCCGCTGATCGGCGTGGCGGCGCTCGTTGCGCACGTGGTCGCGCGCTGGATTCCGTATTACGTCTATCGCCTCGGCGGCAAGGGCTGGCCCGAACTGCAGCCGCCGCTGATCCGCCTCATGTTCTTCGTGCTGCTGGCCTTGCTGCTGGCCGTGGTGGACGGCCCCTCGCTGATCATGAACTACACCGCGCTGGCGCTGCTGCTCTGGACTGCATTCCGCGCTCGGCATGACCTGGTGCTCGCAGCGCGCTCCGCCCGGCGAATCGACGTCCGGCGCCGGGACCGGTCGTGATGACGGCGCTGCTGTTGCTGCTGGCAGCGCCGGCAGTGCTGGCCTGCGCCTACCTGCTGGGCCTGACGTTGCTGTCGGCGCCGCTGCCGGTGCCGGCAGGCCGCGCGCGCACGCTGCGATTCGACGTGGTGGTGCCGGCGCACAACGAGGCGGCGGGCATCGCGCGTACGGTTACCAGCGCGCTGCGGCTCGACTGGCCCACCGACCGGTTCCGGGTGCTGGTGGTCGCTGACAACTGCGACGATGCCACCGCGGATGCCGCCCGTGCGGCCGGCGCCACCGTGCTCGTGCGCACGGATCCGGCACGCCGCGGCAAGGGCTACGCGCTGGCGCACGCGTTCGCAGCCAGCGCCACCGACGCCTGGGCCGATGCGCTGCTGGTGATCGACGCCGATTCCGAAATCTCCGCGAACCTGCTGGCGGCCTGCGCCGCGCGCCTCGGGGACGGCGCCGCGGCCGTGCAGGTGCATTACGGCGTACTGAATCCGATGGCGGCCTGGCGCACGCGGCTGATCACCATCGCCAAGGGCGCATTCCATATCCTGCGATCGCGCGCGCGCGAACGCCTGGGCGTGTCTGCCGGGATCCGCGGCAATGGCTGGTGCATCACGCACGAGCTGCTGCACCGCGTGCCGTTCCGATCGTACTCGCTGGCCGAGGATCTCGAGTACGGCATCGCGCTTGGGCTGGCCGGCGTGCGCGTGCACTACGCCGACGAAGCGCACGCCAACGGCGAGATGGTGACGCGGGCCGCCGCAGCCGGAACCCAGCGCCGCCGCTGGGAGCGCGGCCGCTTCGGCCTGATCCGCGCGCAAGCCCTGCCGCTGCTGCGCGCCGGCCTGACCCGCCCGAGCGCTATATGCCTCGACCTGGCTTGCGACCTGCTGGTGCTGCCGCTCAGCTACGTCGTGCTGAATGTGCTGGCGCTCGCCGGACTCGCGCTGCTGCTGCAGTGGTTCGGCCATCCTGCCGCCGCGTGGCTGTCGCTCAGCCTGGTCTGCGCGCTGAGCCTCGCGCTGTACGTGCTGCGGGGCTGGCAGCTCAGCGGCGTCGGCTGGCGCGGCCTGCTGGACCTGGCCGCTGCGCCGTTCTACCTGGCGTGGAAGCTGGCCGTGATGCTCAGGCCCGGCGGCAGCTCCTGGGTGCGGACCGAGCGCGAGCGGCCATGAGCGAACGCGACCAGCGCGGCAGATTCGTGCGCATGTTCGGCAGCGCAGTGGTCACGCAGGCCATGCTCTCGGCCGCCAGCCTGCTGGTGGGATTGATCCTGATCAGGCGCACGAGCGAAATGCAGTACGGCTACTACGTGCTGGTCGGCAACGCGGTGGCGCTGCTCACCAGCCTGCAGAAATCGTTCATCCAGCCGGCGATGGTGACGCGCATGACGCGGCTGGACATCGCCGGGCGCCGCAACCTGATCGGCGGCCTGTTGCGCGAACAGCGCCAGCTGCTGCCGCTGGTCGCGCTGCTGGCCGTCGCCGTTACGGTGCTGCTGTGGGCTGGCGAGCGCCTGGCCGCGAGCACCGGCATCCTGCTGCTGGTCGCGGTGGCCGCGGTTACCGCCGCCCTGTATCGCGAGTTCTTCCGCATGGTGCTGCTGGGCTATCGCCGCCCAGTGGAGGTATTCCGCGCCGATGCCGTTTATGTCGTGCTGCTGGTGGCGGGCGCCGCCGCGGCCACGCTGGCGCCCTGGCAGGCGAGCGCAGCGGTGGTCGCGCTGGGCGTGGCGGCTGGCATCGGCGGCGCGCTGCTGGCGCGCTCGCTGTGGCGCTACGAGGCCTGGAATATCGCCGGGGCGCGCGGGATCCTGCTGGAAATCGCGCCGCTCGCCATCTGGTCAGCCGCGGGTTCGGCCATCCACTGGACCTTCAGCCAGGGCTACAACTACCTGGTCGCCGGTACGCTGAGCGTGTCGGCGGTGGCGGCAATCGCCGGCACACGGCTGATCATGATGCCCATCAACCTGCTCTCGACCGGCATCGGTACGCTGATGCTGCCGACCACCGCCACCTGGTTGTTGCATCACCCGCCGCAGCGGGTGTTCCGCCGCCTGCTGCTGTCTGCGGGCGGCCTGGCGCTGCTGGCGGTCACCTACATCGTCATCATGTGGCTGATGCGCGACTGGATCTTCGCGCACGTGCTGAAGAAGTCGTTCGCGCAGCGCGACCTGCTGTTGCAGCTGTGGGCGGTGGCATTCGTACTGATGGCATGCCGCGACCAGCTGCTCTACCTGCTGGTGGCGCGCGGCCGGTTCCGCTCGCTCGCCGCGCTGACCCTGGCCAGCGCGCTGCTGTCGCTGACCGTGAGTTACCTGTGCATGCGCCACATCGGCGTGGTCGGCGCGCTGTACGGCATTCTGGCCGGCGAATCCTTCAACTTCGCCGGCATCACGATACTGTCGTACCGTGAAAGCCGACACGGCGGCCCGGTGCAGGTAACGTAGAGTATCCGCTCAATCCACTCCAGGAACCGCGTGGCCCGCCAGCGATGAGTGCTGAACAGACGCAATTCGACGTGGTGATCGTCGGCACCGGCTTTGCCAGCTCGTTCTTCCTGATGCGCTACCTCGAGCATGCCGGGCCCGCGGCGCGCGTGCTGGTGCTGGAACGCGGCGGCGCGGATCCCAAGTCCTGGCAACTCGAGCGGCGCCGCACTTCGAGCCTCGCGCCGGAAGACGTGTTCGTGAACCTGACGCCGGATAAGGAGTGGCTGACGAGTCCGGGCTTCGGCGGCAACTCCAAGTGCTGGTGGGCCGGCGCGACGCGAATGATGCCCGGTGATTTCGAACTGCGCTCGCGCTACGGCGTCGGCCGCGACTGGCCGCTGCGTTACGACGATCTCGAGCAGCACTATGGCGTGGTCGAGGCGGTGATGGCGGTTTCCGGACCGCCCGACAGTCCGATGCCCCGCTCGCGTCCGTTTCCACTGCCGCCGCACCGCCTGTCCGATCCGGATGCGTTGCTGAAGAAGCACTTTCCGGATGGCTGGTTCCACCCGGCGACCGCGCGCGCCAGCGTGCCCACACCGACGCGGGCCGCCTGCTGCGCGAGCGGCATCTGCGAACTGTGCCCGGTGGATGCGAAGTTCACGGTCCAGAACGGCCTGAGCGCGCCCTATCGGGATCCGCGCGTCACGCTGCGCCTGCACGCCGAGGTCGAGGCGCTCGAAACCGCGGGCGGTGCGGTCAGCGCAGTGCGCTATGCGAGCAACGGGCGCGCCGAACGCGTACCGGCGCCGTTGTTCGTGCTGGGAGCCAGCGCGCTGTTCAATCCGCACATCCTGCTGCGCTCGGGCATCGCGCACCCGCTGCTCGGCAAGCGCCTGCATGAGCAGATGTCGGTCGACGTCTGCCTCGACCTCGCCGGCATCAAGGCCTACAACGGCAGCACCACGATCTCGGGCAACGGCTATCTGTTCTACGAAGGCGAACATCGTCGCGACCATGCCGCGTGCATGATCGAAACCTGGAATTCGCCGTTTGTCTACCAGCGCGCTGCACTGCGCACCGAGAACGGCCGCTGGAACGAACGCGCCTACCTGCGCTTCATATTCGACGAACTGCCGCGCGAGGACAATACGGTCGGCGTGTACGCGCCGAACCCGCGGTTGGCGGTCGCCGAATTTCACGGCTACTCGGACTATGCACGGCGCGGCGCCGCCCTGGTGCCGAAGATGGTCGACCAACTGTCGGTGGCGCTGCCGATCGAGCGCATCGTCAGCATCGACCTCGGCCGCACCACCGCGCACATCCAGGGCACGGCCGTCATGGGCGGGGATCCGGCGACCAGCGTCGTCGATCGTCACCTGATCCATCATCAGTACCGCAACCTGCTGGTGCTCGGGGCCAGCGCATTCCCTACCGCGGCGCCCGCCTATCCGACCATGACCGTCAGTGCGCTGTCACTGTGGGCCGCCGACCACCTGTTCGCGAGTGCCGCCTGACATGCTCACGCGTCGCCAGTTCATCGATGCAATGCTCGGCGGCCTGGTCGTCGTCAGCGGCTGGCGCTATTGGCACAGCAATCAGGAAGAGGCAGTCGTTATGGTGCTGCGCAAGCGCCTCGCTTACCTGAAGCTGGACCCGCAGGGCATGCGCGCGTTCGCCGCCGACCTGGTCGCGCAGCACCTGCTCAGCCCGATGCGACTCAAGCTGATCGGCGCGGTGGCACCCCTGTACCGGCGCATCAGCCTCGACGGCCACGATGCGTTGCAGGAGCTGATCCGTCACGGCGAGGAGCGCGTGGTATCGAACTACCTGCTGTCGAGTGACTTCTTCGTCAACGGCGCGGACATTGGCAGGACGGTGCACTACCTCGGCTTCTACGATCCGCTAAAGGGCTGCTCCAGTCCCTTTGCGCGCTTCGCGGCGCGCGCTGACGACCGCCACTGAAATGCCCGGTACGCGCCCGCGCTCCTTTATCGCCCACCTGCCCTGGCTGGCGTTGCCGCTATTCGCGCTGTGGGCCGCAGCGGCCGCTTGCCTGCCGCTTGCAGCACGCGTCCGCGACGGCAGGCTGGTCGACGCGCGCGGCGCTCCGCTGATTCTGCGCGGCGTCAACATCAGCGGCCTCGAGACCTGCCCGATCCAGGGCTGGGCGTGGAACAGCGAGCGCACGCGCTACGACCCCTGGGGCGGTTCGCATCCGAAGTGGTCGGCTATCCGGGCCTGGAAGGCGAACGCCGTGCGGCTGCCGCTGAACGAAGCTTCCTGGCTGGGATCCACGGTTTACGACCATGACGGCAGGCCGCGCGCGGCCGACCCCGGTGGCAATTACCGCGCCACCGTCATCGATGCCGTCAACGAGGCCACTGCGGCCGGGCTGTACGTGATCCTCGACCTGCACTGGGGCGGGCCAAAGGTGCCGGTTCCGGGGCAAGCGGGGCCGGTGCCGCAGACACCGTTCGAAGGTGACGGCGGGCAGAACCCGATGGCCGATCTGGACCACTCGCTGGGATTCTGGGCGACGATCGCCAATACCTTCAGGGACAACCCGGCAGTGCTGTTCGACCTGTACAACGAACCGTACTTCTGGTGGTTGGCGCCGGGCCAGGATGAATGGCGGGTGTGGCGCGACGGCGGCACGATCACCCAGTACGTGACCGGCACGCAGCCTTACCAGCTGCCCTACGCCTGGCAGAGCGCGGGCATGCAGGCAATGCTGAACGCGGTGCGCGGCACCGGCGCCAGCAATGTCGTGATCGCCAGCGGCGTCAACTGGGCCGGCGACCTGTCTGGCTGGCTGGCGCACCGCCCGGCCGATCCGCTGCGCCAGCTCGCCGCCGGCTGGCATGCCTACCCGTACCGCAAGGACCCGTCGATTCCCGCCAGCGGCACGATCCAGTACGCCTACGCGCTCGGCATCGCCGCGGCCGGATTCCCGGTGATCATCACCGAGACCGGCGAACACAATGCGCCCGGCACCGTGGGCGCGCCGCTGATGGCCGCGCTGCTGCCTTGGGCGGACCAGCATTCGATCTCGTACTTCGGCTGGACCTGGAACGCCTGGAAGAATCCGGACAACGTGCTGATCCGCGATGCCGACGGCACGCCGACCGACGGCTACGGCCGGCAGTTCCGTGATCACCTGCGCTGTGCCGCCTCAGGGCGAGCGGATTGCCGCTGATCCGGCCAGCTCGAGCAGCCGTACGTTGAGCAGCGCCCGCGCGAGTGCGACGCAGGCCAGCACCATGATCGCGAAATCAACGCTCGTCGAGAGGAACCAGCGCGCTTCCGACAGGTTCGCGACCAGTTGCTGGAAGAACAGCGCGAGGAACAGCGCGCCCTGCGCCATGTCGGCCCTGAACAATTCGAGCGACTGGCGCACGTAAATGACCAGGAAACCCAGCAGGCACAGGCCGCCCGCCACGCCGAGGTCGTTGACGACTTCGAGGTAACCGTTGTGCGACTGGGTCGGGTAGAAGTTCAGGTGCGTGACGAAGGTATACGAGGGCGAATACGGCACCGGCCCGATCCAGTACGCGCCGTAGCCGGTGCCGAGCAGCGGCCGCTCGGCGATGTGCGCATTGATGATCTCCCAGATCGCGGTGCGCCCCGAGAACGACTGGTCCTTGCCGGTCAGCGCGGTGATTGGCGACAGCACCAGGTCGGAGCCCGGCACCAAGTGCAGCACTGCGAGCGAATAGATCACGATCAGCGCGGCGAACAGCGTCACCAGGTAAGGCATGTACGGGCGCAGGTTCGCCGAGCTGCGCAGCAGCAGCAGCAGCAGCAGCGCCGCGAACACGGTCGCCATCAGCGAGGTGGAACTGCGCGAGAGCACGAGGCAGGTGACGCAGAGCGCGCCACCGGCCAACTCCCGCCAGCGCGCCCCGCTGCCGGCCAGCCAGGCATGCAGCCAGAACAGCGCGCCCATGCCCGCGAGTGCACCCAGTGAATTCTTCTGCATGGCCAGGCCGTGCCACGCGCCCATCAGCTCGCTCTGCGCGGATTGCTCGATCGCCAGCTCCGGATCGAGCAGCCCGAATAACAGCGAGCCCGCCATCAACAGCGTCAGCAGCGGACGCACCACGTTCTGGAAGCGGCGCTCATGCCAGCCGACCACGGCGAAGGCCATGCCTGCCAGCAGGAAAGTCAGCAGTCGCACCACGCGCTTGAGCGTGAACGGCGGCGCAATGGACCACAGCACGCTGACCGCGGCCAGCAGCAGGAACACGAACACGAAGCGGTTGATGCGGCTCGCCAGCAGCCAAGCCAGGCCGGCGCGCCACGCCAACACCGCCAGGCTGAGCACCAGCATGCCGATCCAGACCATCTTGGTCGCGGCGCTCCCGGTGGCGATGTCGTCCTTGACGGTGTAATCGAAGCCCTCGGGCACGGTGAGGTAGATGACCAGTACGCCGACGAGCAGCGCGGTCAGCCAGCCCATCCGGTCGTCGGCGACCAGCCGCAGCGTGGGCGCCGCGGCACGGCGGCCGGCGGGCGGCGCGTCCACGGGCGCAGTGCGGGCGCGCAGGCCCCGGAATGCCGATCGTGAACGCATGGATGGATGGTACGCCGTGCGGAAGGAGCCATCGAAAATATACCAGATCGAAGGGCGGCGCTCCCCGCCCCGCGGGCGCTGCGACGGGCGCACCCGCTGGGCTATGATTGATTCACCGGGCGCACATCGCCCTGCGGGGCACATGGATGGCATCCGGCGGCAACGGGCACATCAAGTCGCTCGACGGCATCCGCGCCGTTGCGGCGCTGATGGTGTTCATTGCCCACGCCGGCCTCGAATGGCTGGTGCCAGGCGGCTTCGGCGTCACCATCTTCTTCTTCCTGAGCGGTTTCCTCATCACTACGCTGCTGCACGAGGAATACAGCGCGCACGGCCGCATCAGGCTCGGCCGCTTCTACCTGCGGCGCGTGTATCGGATCCTGCCGCCGATGTACATCGCATTCGCGCTGGCAGCGCTGCTGGCGGCTTTGGCGGGGATGCTGGGCAGCGTGCGCCCGATGGCGGTGCTGGCGCAACTGCTGCAACTGACCAACTACTACCTCATCGCCCATGGCGACCAGCAGCTGGTTCCGTACACCGGCGTAATGTGGTCGCTGTCGGTGGAGGAACATTTCTACCTGCTCTATCCGCTGCTGCTGTTGCTGCTGCTGCCCCGCCTCGACCGGCGGCGCATTGCGCTGCTCCTGTACGGTGCCTGCGCGCTGGTGCTGCTGTGGCGCTGCGTGCTGGTCATGCACCTGCACGTCGGCAGCGACTACAGCTACATGGCGACGGACGCGCGCATCGACTCGCTCCTGTTCGGCTGCGCGCTTGCGCTCGGCTGGAATCCGGCCCTCGAAGCCACATCGCGCTGGAGTGAACGGCATTGGGCGCTGGCGCTGGCCGCCGGCATCGCGCTGCTGCTGGCCTCGCTCCTGAACCGCGATCCGCTATTCCGCGACACGCTGCGCTACACGGTGCAGGGCATTGCACTGCTGCCGGTGTTCTGCTGCGCGATCCGCTTCCACCACTGGGCCGTGTTCCGCTGGCTCGAATGGCCGCTGGTACGCGGCCTCGGCCTGATTTCCTACACCTTCTACCTGGTGCATTTCACCGCGCTCGGTCTCGCCGAACGCCTGCTGGGGAGCGCCGGCGTGCTGCGGGCGCTGCTGGGCCTGGCTTTCGCGGTGGGCTTCTCATGGCTGATGTACCTGCTGGTCGAACGCCGCCTGGCCGAACTTCGCCGGCGGCTGCACGGCTGAGGCGTGGCGCGCCCTTCAGGACGGGGGTACGTCCACTGCCCGCGCCGGTTCGCGCACGCTGACTTCGATGTGGCGCAGCAGCCAGAACATGCGCGGACCGCGCACCAGGTAGCGCCTGGCCATGCGCCCGGGTTCGCTGAGCAGCCGGAACAGCCACTCGAGGTGGGCGCGCTGCAGCCAGCGCGGCGCGCGGCGCTCGACGCCGGTCAGGAAATTGATCGAGGCCCCGATGCACAGGGCGAGCCCGCGGGCGCGGCCGCGCTCCTTCAACCTTGCCGCCACCACTTCCTGCTGCGGCGAGCCGATCGCGATCAGGCAGTAGCGGAACGGGCTGGCGTGCTCGACGAACTGCAGGCACGCCTCGACCGCCGCGGGATCGCGGATGAAGCCCATCGGCGGGCAGTAATGCCGCAGGTCGCGCAGGCCGTAGTCGGCCGTGAGGCGCTGCGCCTGCGCCGCGGTCGCGCCGATCAGCACCACGCGGTCATCGGCACGCACGAATTCGCGAAACAGCGCGGCCGTCAGGTCACTGCCCGGACACACGCGCACCCGCAGGCCGCGGCCCAGCCGCAGCATCAGCGCCAGCACGCGGCTGTCGAGCAGCACGAACTCGGCGGCCTGGTACAGCGAGCGGAAGCCGGCATCGTCATGGAAGCGGATCACATGATCGACATTCGGAGTGACCACGAAACCGAAGCGCCCGGCCCCGAAGCCGGTGACGCGCGGCGCGAAGCCCGCCAGGTCGTAGTTATCGATGGACAGATTTACTGGCAAGATGCGCGCTGACATCCCCGGCAGGTTGCGATGGGCCCCAACTATACAGAATCGACCGGCAAACCATGATCGACGACGCCCGTGACCTCGACGACGGTGCGGTAGTGCAAACCGCGCTGTGCATCGTCGGCGCCGGCGCGGCCGGGATCACGCTGGCGCTGGAATTCGCCGGCACCGGCCTCGAGGTGCTGCTGCTGGAAGCCGGCGGCATGCGCGCCGAGCCACGCACGCAGGCGCTGTACGCGGGCACGGTGGCCGACGAGCGCCTCCACAGCCCGCTGGACAGCTACCGCCAGCGCCGCTTCGGCGGCAGCACCACGATCTGGGGCGGGCGCTGCATGCCCTTCGACGCGATCGACTTCGAGACGCGCGACTACATCCCGTACAGCGGCTGGCCGATCGGCCTCGAGGCCCTGGCGCCGTACTATCCGCGCGCCAACCAGCTGTGCGAGGCCGGTGCTTGCGACTACAGCGCCACCACGGCCCTGCCCGGCGCAGCCGCACCGATGATCGCCGGCTTCGACGGGGCGCATTTCAGCTCCGACACGCTCGAGCGCTTCAGTCGCCCGACCGATTTCGGCAGCCGTTACCGCGCGGCGCTGCGCGCGGCGCCCAATGTCCGCGTGCTGGTGCACGCCAATGTCACGGCGATTGGCGCGAGCGCCGACGGCAGCGCGGTGCAGGAACTGCAGGTCGCGACGCTGACGGGCCGGCGCTGCACGGTGCGCGCCGCGCGCTTCGTGCTCGCGGCCGGCGGCCTCGAGTCCGCGCGGCTGCTGCTGGCGAGCCGCGCAGTCGTACCGGAAGGGCTCGGCAATCGCCACGGCGTGGTCGGCCGTTACTACATGTGCCATATCGCCGGCACGCTCGGCCGTATCCGCTTCGACCTGCCGCCCGCGGCGATACGCCACGGCTACGAACGCGACGCCGAGGGCATCTACTGCCGGCGCCGACTCGCGTTACGCCCGGAGCAGCAACGCGCGCTGCGGGTCGGCAATTTCATCGCGCGGCTGCACCATCCACGCATCACCGACCCGGCGCACCGCAACGCGATCCTGTCGCTGCTGTATCTCGCCCGGCCGCTGATTCCCTACGAGTACGCGCGCCGCCTGCACGGCACGGAGCAGGTCGGAGCGCGCGGCTGGTTGCGCCATGCCGGCAACGTGCTGCGTGGCCCGCAGCAGGTGCTGGGCTTCGCGCTGCACATGCTGCGCGAGCGAAAACTCGCGCGGCGCAAGTTCCCGTCGATCATCATCCGCTCCAGCGCCAATCTCTACAGCCTGGATTTCCACGCGGAGCAGCAGCCGAATCCGTCGAGCCGCGTGACCCTCGGCACCGAGCGCGACGAACTCGGTATGCCGCGGCTGCACGTGGACTGGCGCTACCGCCCCGGCGACATCGACACGGTCGCGCAGGCCGCCGCGCTGCTGGCGGCGGATTTCGCGCGCCAGCGGCTGGGCCGCTTCGACTACCGCCCCGAGGAGATCGAGGCCGAAGCGACGCGCTACGGCGCCTACGGCGGCCACCACATCGGCACGGCGCGCATGGGGAGCGATCCGCGCAGCAGCGTCGTCGACGCGCACTGCCGCGTGCACGGGATCGCCAATTTGTACCTTGCCGGCGCCGCCACCTTCACCACATCGGGCCAGGCCAATCCTACGCTCACGATCGTGGCGCTGGCGCTGCGGCTGGCCGCGCGGCTGCGGGCCGGTGCCGGCTCCGCGGGGGCAGGTTGACGCATGCCGATGCCGGCCCGGCATGCGGCGCATTGCGGGCGTCCTGCGCTCAGGGCCGCTGTATGCGCAACCTGACGCCCACCAGCGCGCCGTTGTACTGGAAGAACGAGACGTTCGAGGTCCGCGTCTGGTAGAGGCCGTACGGGCTGAGCGTCACCCAGCGGGTGATCGCGTAGCCGACGTCGAGGCTGGTGGCCGCGTACTGGTCGGAACGCGCGGTGTTCGTGAACGGCACGAGCTCGCCGCTGAAGGTGCTGCCGGTATGCGTATACCCGAGCACGACCGAGAGCTTGCGCGTCGCTTCCCAGTCGACCTTGAGCGTCGCGGTCGAATCGACTTCGGAAGCGGCGGCGATCACGTAGCTGTTGACCGCGCGCTGGTAGCTGACCAGCACTGCGGTCTTCCCGGTAAGCTTGCGCGCGTAGCTCAGCAGGCCCGTGGTCGCCGAAAGATCCGGGGCGTTCACTGCCGGATCGCTCCGCCTGGTATGCCCCAGCGCGGCTTTCAACAGCGTCGGTTCGCCATCGCCGTAGCTGGCGGTGGCGTCAATGCTGTTCTGCCGATAGCTGGGCACCAGCGTGCCGCCGTGGTAGTCGCCGCTGACGTGCTCGCCGGCAAGGCCGAAGGTCCAGCGGGCGGGCCCGAGGAATTTCAGCGCCAGGTCCCCGGTCGTCTCGCGCAGCCCGTAGTCCGGAAAGCCCGGTTGCGGCGAATCAAGGTCGCGCCGCTTGGCGCCGGTTTCCAGGCGCCAGTCTGGCGCCAGGTGGAAGTTGACGCTGCCGGAAGCATCACGCTCGGTTTCGAGTACCAGTTCCGAGCTGAGGCGCGTCTTGAGATCAGCCATACGGCGTTCGCGGCTCGCTGACAGCTTGCCGTCCAGCGCACTCGCCAGTTGCCAGTCGAGATTCGCGCTGAGGAGCGATTCATCGTGGTCGAGCCGGGAGAAGTGATCGTAGCTGTAGCGTCGGCCCTCCGCCTGCAGCGTCAGCACCTGCCGGCTCCAGCCGTACCGCGCGTTCAATCCGGCCGTGCCGCGCTTGATGCGATCAGCGTGCTGCGGATCGCCCTGCAGCACGTTGGCCGGATCGCCCGGCGCCACCGCCGCGATGTTCGAGTTGTATTCGTAGGTGCCCACCGCATAAGGCTGGAACTTCAGTTCGCCGCCACCGGCCGCCGCCGCAACGAGCAGCATCGCCACTGTCGCGAATACCCTGATGCACGCAGCGCGTGGTGGGATCACAATGCGCAGTGAAGCGCGCTGAGCTGATGCTAGAGCCAATGTCATCGACACACCTCGGCCTACGCGGTGCGCCAGTATACCGGCCAGTGAAACCGCGGCCGTTCACACATAACATATGTGATATAATTTCCGCTCTGGAATCGCTCGCCACGCAACGGAAGACATGGAAATCACCGTCTGCATCGCCACGTACCGGCGCTCCGACCGGCTGGCACTGCTACTGGACGACCTGGCCCGCCAGAGCCTGCGGCCGGACGAAGTGGTCGTGGTCGACAACGATGCCACCGGTAGCGCGCGTGCGGTGGTCGAGGCAATGCGACCGCAGGCGCCGTACGCGCTGCGCTACGCGATCCAGCCCGAGCGCAATATCGCGCGCACACGCAACCTGACGGTCGCTCTGGCCGGCGGCGACTGGCTCGCGTTCATCGACGACGACGAACGCGCTCGCCCGCGGTGGCTCGCGAGCCTGGTCGCCGCCGCGCGCGAATTCAACGCCGACTGCGTGCTGGCGCCGGTCGAACCACAGGTGCCGGAGCATGCGCCGGCGTGGATCCGCGGCGGACACTTCTACGACTTCCCGCACCTGCCCGAGGGCGCGATCGTGCCGCTCAACCGCATGCGCTTCGGCAACGTGCTGCTCGCGGGCGCGCGGCTCCGTGCCGAGCCCGGGCCGTTCGACGTGCGCTACGGGCTGATGACCGGCGAAGATGCAGACCTGCTGATCCGCATGGCAGCCAAGGGCGCGCGCATCGTGTGGACCGAGACTGCGCCGGTGTACGAGCCGATCGAGGACACGCGCCTCTCGCTGCACTGGCTGCTGCAGCGCGCGCTGAGCGGCGGCCAGGAATTCGCGCGCAAGACGCTCGACGGCAAGTACGGTCCGGTCAGCCGCGCGCAACGCTTCCGGCTGTTCGCGCGGGCGCTTGCGCAGATGGCGCTCGCCGCATTGCTCGCTCTGCTGTGCCTGCCCTCCGGCCGGCGTCGCGTGGCCCAATGGCTGGTGCGCGCCGCCGCCAACCTCGGCAAGCTGTCGGTGTTCTGGGGCTGGCGCTATCACGAATATGCCTGAGCAGGCCGAGGCGCCGGGCCGGCGCATCCTGGTGGCGGGCGCCCGCGGCTTCATCGGTGCGCGCGTGCTCGCCGCGCTCGCGGCGACCGGCTGGGC
>JAGWPD010000028.1 GCA_028870705.1 Gammaproteobacteria bacterium | reverse complement strand
GGCTTCGCCGCCGAACAGGCGCTGGTAGGCGACCAGCGACTCCTCGACCTCGGCGTTGCTCGGCAGCGCGCCTTCCTCGGTGATGCCGAAGCGGTCCGCGGCCTTGCGCTTGGCGGCGCGGAAATCCTGGATGCCGTGCTCGGCCATGACGCGCGCGGCCTCCTGTGCGATCGCGCGGCGCAGGTTCTCGCTGCGCGGTGAATTGCGGCGCGGCACGGCTAGAACAGGGGCTCGCTGCCGTTGTCGGCCGGGCTCGAAGCGCTCGCGCCCGTGGCCGGCAGGTGGCCGGAGAGGAAATACTCGGTAATTGCGGCCGGATCGCCCGATTGCGTGAGCAGGCCCGTCTGCGCGTTGACGCGCCCGACCAGCAGCCCGGGCGGAATCGGCCGCGGGACATCCGGCGTGCCAGCCAGTGCGGTGCGCATCAGCCGCACCCACACCGGCAACGCGACGCTGCTGCCCTCCTCGCCTTCGCCGAGCGATTGCTCCTCGTCGAAGCCGACCCACACGGTGGCCTCGATGCTCTGGTTGAAGCCGTTGAACCAGCTATCGCGCGATTCGTTCGTCGTGCCGGTCTTGCCGCTGATGTCATCGCGCCCCAGCGCCCGGGCGCGCACGCCGGTGCCGCGCTTGATCACATCGCCCATGATGTCGTCCATCAACCAGACATTCGCGGCGCTGATGATACGCGGCGCCCGGCGGCTGGCGGCCGAGATCGGCGGCAGCTGCAGCGCGAGCGGCGGCGCCATCGTGAGGTGATTGGAATTGGGTGGCTCCGGCGGCCCGGTCGGATCGAGCGGCGAGACTCCGGGTGGCAGCGCGGCAGCGAGGGCATCGGGGCCCGCGGTGGTCTGGCCCATTGCGCCGGAGCCTGCAGCGCCGGGCGCCCCGGGCGCCCCGGGAGCGCCCGGCGGCCAGCCATCGTCGGCGCAGGTGTCGCAGACGACGCGCGGGGCGGCGCGCCAGACGACTTCGCCCTGACCGTTCTCGATGCGCTCGATGAAATACGGGTCGACCTTGTAACCACCATTGGCAAAGGTGGCGTAGCCGGTCGCGACCTGGAGCGGCGTCGCCGGGAGCGTACCGAGCGCCAGCGTCAGATTGTTCGGCATCGTTGCACGATCGAACCCGAAGCGGCTGGCGTACTCGAGCACGCTGTCGGTGCCCACCGCACGCAGCAGGCGAATGGAGACGAGGTTGCGCGAGTGCACCAGCGCTTCGCGCAGGCGCGTCGGGCCGCTGAAGGTGCGGCTGTCGTTCTCGGGCCGCCAGACCTGCTCGACGCTGCCGTCGGCCAGCACGACCGGCGCATCCATGATGATGCTGGCGGGCGTGAAATCGTGCTCCAGCGCGCAGGAGTACAGGAACGGCTTGAAGCCCGAGCCGGGCTGGCGGCGCGCCTGGGTCACGTGGTTCCAGGCGTTGCTGAAGTAGTCGAAGCCGCCGACCAGCGCGACGACCGCGCCATCCTTCGGGTCGAGCGCGACCAGCCCGCCCTGCACGGCTGGCACCTGCGCGAGCTGGGCGTGGCCTGCATCGTCACTGACCACGTAGATCACATCGCCGCGGCGCAGGAACGAGTCGACCTTGCCGGTGGCGGCCCCGCCGCGCGCCCAGGCCACGCCATCCCAGGCGATCTGCGCGAAGCCGCTGCCGCGCACGTAGACGCGTGCGGCAGCGGGCGCAACCGAGGCGACCACGGCGGGCGCGAGGTTGCCGACCGGGGCGATGTCGGCGAGCAGCGCCTCGAATTCGCGCGGATCGCCGCTCGATTCCAGCCTGACGCGGCGGATCACGCCGCGATAGCCGTGGCGGCGGTCGTATTCGATCAGGCCCAGGCGCAGCGCGCGGTTGGCCGCGGTCTGGAGCCGCCCGTCGATCGTCGTGAATGCGCGGTAGCCGGCATTGACCGCCGCTTCGCCGAAGCGGGCGACGACGATCTGGCGGGCGATCTCCGCCATGTACGGGGCCTCGACGTCGTAGAGCGGCGCGTATTCGTGCGCGTCGATCGGCTCGTTCATCGCGCGGCGGGCGGTGTCGGCATCGATGAAGCGCAGCGCGAGCATCCGCTGCAGCACGTAGTGGCGGCGCTCGGCGGCGCGCTGCGGGCTGGTGACCGGGTTGTACTTGGATGGCGCCTGCGGGAGCCCCGCCAGCATCGCGGCCTGTGCGACCGAGAGCTGGTTCAGCGACTTGCCGAAGTACACTTCGGCCGCGGCCGCGACCCCGTAGGCGCGCTGGCCGAAGAAGATCACGTTCAGGTAGGTCTCGAGGATCTGCTGCTTGCTGAAGCTGTGCTCCATCCGCAGCGTCAGGAAGATTTCCTGGAGCTTGCGGGTGATGTTCTTGTCCCGCGTCAGGAACATGTTGCGGGCGGTCTGCATCGTGATCGTGCTGGCGCCCTGCGAATAATCGCCGGTCGTCAGGTCGACGTAGATCGAGCGCAGCGCGCTGAAGTAGTCGATGCCGCCGTGCTGGAAGAAGCGGTCATCCTCGGCCGCGAGGAAGGCGTCGCGCACCAGTTCGGGGATGTCATCGTAGCCGACCGGCACGCGGCGCTGCTCGCCGATCTGGCTGATCAGCGCACCGCTCCTCGTATAGACCCGCAACGGCACCTGCAGCGGCAGGGTGCGCATCCCGGTGGAGCTCGGGAGCGAGGGCGCCAGGTACACATAAGCCGACAGGAACGCGTAGATGATGCCCAGCAGCAACACAAAACCGATGGCGCTGATGCCCGCCAATACCCGCAACGTGCGCGACTTCACCTATTGAGACTCCGTTTGTTGCGCGATGCAGTCACGCCATGTTGAAGTTCGGGGCTGTGACATATGCAGACCGGCGCCCGTTTCACCCATGGCAACAGAAGTGGATCGTCGCTGCCATGCAAGGAACAATTCCGTGAGACGACTCACGTTCAATTTAACCGATGGCTGATATATATTTGTCCGCACTTTCTCACGAATTCGCCAGTGTGGCGTGTATCTTACTGATAAGGAAGGGAAAACGTGTTCCTGTTCTCGCGTAAGAACCGCCAGCTGCTGGGGTTGGATATAACGACCTCCTCGATCAAGCTGATCGAGCTGATCAGTTCCGGGGGCCATTACCGCGTCGAATCGTACGCGGCCGAGCCGACTCCGGCGAATTCCATGAACGAAAAGACCCTGGTCGACCCGCAGGCGGTCGGCGAGGCGATCCGCCGCGCGGTCAAGCGGTCCGGTGCGGCCAGCACCGAGGTCGCGATCGCCATCAGTGGCGATGCCGCGATCACCAAGGTGATCCAGATGCCGAAGGGACTGCGCGATGCGGACCTCGAGGCGCAGGTCGAGATGCAGGCCGACCAGTACATCCCCTTCCCGATGGATGAAGTCAGCTACGATTTCGAGGTGCTGGGGCCTTCCGAGAAGGACAACGATTCGGTCGACGTGCTGCTGGTCGCCTCGCGCACCGACAACGTCGAGCAGCGCCGCGCGGCCGTGGCGGCCGCGGGCCTGAATACGCGCATCGTCGATGTCGAGGCCTTCGCGCTCGAGAACGCCTGCAAGCTGATGACGCACCAGATGCCCGACGGCGGCATCGACCGTACGATCGCGGTCGCGGATTTCGGCGCCAGCAGCACCACCTTCAGCGTGCTGCGCAACCTCAAGATCATCTACACGCGTGATTTCGCCTTCGGCGGGCAGCTGCTCACCGAAGAGATCATGCGCACCTACGGCCTGACGATGGAAGAGGCCGGCCGCGCCAAGAAGGAAGGCGGGCTGCCCGGCAATTACCAGGCCGAGGTGCTCGACCCGTTCATCGACGACATGACGCAGCAGATCAGCCGCTCGCTGCAGTTCTACCTCGCTTCGGGGAGCGGGCGCGAGCAGCCGGAGAAGATCCTGATCTGCGGCGGCTGTGGCAATGTCACCGGCGTCGCCGATGTGATCCAGAGCCGGGTGGGTATCAGCGCCGAGAAGGGCGACCCGCTCGGCCAGATGGTGCTGTCCTCGCGCGCCAAGGCCCAGGCGGTGCAACGCGACGCCACGGCCCTGCTGACGGCTTGCGGCCTGGCCCTGCGGAGTTTCGACTGACATGCCACGCATAAACCTACTGCCCTGGCGCGAGCAACAGCGCAAAGAGCGCAAGCTGGCATTCTTCGTGGCCCTCGGCGGCGCGGCGCTCGGTGCGCTGGTGGTCGCCTTCGCCTGCTACCTGCTGTTCAAGTCGATGATCGGCTCGCAGGAAGCGCGCAACGACCGGCTGCGCATGGAGATCAAGACCGTCGACCGGCAGATCGAGCAGATCAACGATCTCGAGACGCAGAAGCAGCGCTTCATCGCGCGCATGCAGGTGATCGAAAAGCTCCAGCGTTCGCGCTCGGAAGTCGTGCACCTGTTCGACGAGGTCGCGAAGACAATGCCGGATGGCACCTACCTCACTTCGTTCACGCAGGATGGCAAGAAGCTCAAGTTCGAGGGCGTGGCGCAATCGTCCACGCGCGTCTCGACCTTCATGCGGGCGATCTCGGCCTCGCAGTGGATGAAGGATCCCGAGCTCGAGGTGGTCGAGAGCAAGCCGGGCAGCACGGTCGGCAACAGTTTCGTGCTCGATGCCTCGCAGGTCGTCACCACCGGCGATGAGGACCAGGCGGCGCAGGGCAAGCCGAAAGTCCGCGGCCACGGCGGAGGCACGCCATGAACCTGCTGGAAGAACTGCGCGCGCTCGACCCACGCGACCCGGGCCGCTGGCCGTTGGCGATGCGCGCCGGCTCGGTGGCTGCGTGCTTCGTGGTGCTGACGATCGTGGCCTCCTACTTCCTGGTGTGGACCGACCTGAACCCGCAGCTGCAGGGGCTGGAGGACCAGGAGCAGCAGCTGCGCAACGAGTTCAAGACCAAGCACGCCAAGGCCACCAATCTCGAGGTCTACAAGCAGCAGCTCGCCGACATCGAGAAATCATTCGGCGCGATGCTGCGCCAGCTCCCGAGCAAGACCGAAGTCGACAACCTGCTGGTCGACATCTCGCAGACCGGCCTCGCCGCCGCGCTCGACCAGAAGCTGTTCCAGCCCGAGAGCGAGGTGCGCAAGGACTTCTACGCCGAGCGGCCGATCAAGATCCGCTTCGCCGGGAGCTACCATCAGTTCGGCGCTTTCGTCAGCGGCATCGCGGCGCTACCGCGCATCGTGACCTTGCACGACGTGAAGATCACGCAGGCGTCGAAGACCAGCGGTTTCGATCAATTGCAGATGGACCTGACGGCCAAGACCTATCGCTACCTCGATGACGAGGAGGTCGCGCAGGCCGAGGCCGACCGGCGCAAGGCCGAGCAGGCAGCCAAGCGGCCGGCCGGCTGATGGCCGGACGCGCAAGCAGCGGGTAAACGGATGCAGCAGAATCAACTCAAGTCCTGGCGGATGTTGGCGCTCGCGGCGCTGTGCGGGAGCGTGCTCGCAGGCTGCTCCGGGCGCGATGCCGACCTGCAGCGCTTCATCGATGCGACCCGCAAGGAACCGGGTGGGCGGGTCGAGCCGCTCCCCGAGATCAAGCCCTACGACAGCTACGTCTACTCGGCGGGCTCGCTCCGTTCGCCGTTCGTGCCGGGCGGCTCGCGCGGCGCGGCCAGCGGTCCGCGCCCGGACAATCGCAACCATGAGTTCCTCGAGCAGTTCTCGCTCGACACGCTCAAGATGGTGGGCACGCTCAAGCTCAATGGCCAGAACTACGGCCTGGTGCAGGTGGCCGATGGCCGCGTGCAGCGCGTGCTGGTCGGCAATCATCTCGGCCAGAACGAAGGCCGCATCACCGACATCGCGCCCAACAAGATCTCTTTGATTGAACTCGTTCCCGATGGCCTGGGCGGATACATCGAACGTCCCGCGGCCCTGGCCCTGAACGAGTGACCGGAATGGAGAGCAAGCGAATGAACCGAGCAACCGCCTTCCACCACCTGCGTCGCGCCCTGGGGCTGGCACTGGCCTGCCTGGCCGCCACTTTCGTCATGCAGGGTGCCCAGGCGGCCGACGCCCCGGCCAGCGCCAACTCGCTGCAGTCCATCGACGTGCAGACCATCGGCGGCAAGCAGGTGCAGCTGACGATGCATCTTTCCGGGCCCGCGCCCGAACCGATGAGCTTCACGATCGACAAGCCGGCGCGCATCTCGCTAGACCTGCCGGGCGTGGCGCTGGCGCTGCCCTCGCGCCGCATCGACGTGGCCTCGGCCGGCGTCGACACCGTGCTGGCCGCCGAAGCGAACGGCCGCACCCGCATCGTCCTCAATCTCGACGCCTTGCAGCCCTACCAGACGCGCGTCAACGGCAACGACATCGTCGTGACCGTCGGCGCCGGTGCCGCCGAGATGGCCGCCGCTGCGCCCGCG
>JAGWPD010000257.1 GCA_028870705.1 Gammaproteobacteria bacterium | reverse complement strand
GGCGCCGCCGGGCCGGCCGGCAATGCCGGCGTCATGGGCGCCGCGGCCGAAGCGGCCGCGCCGTTCGTGCGCGGCGACCGCAAGATCGGCCGCAACGAGCCCTGCCCCTGCGGCTCCGGCCGCAAGTACAAGCAATGCCACGGCGCGCTCGAGTCTTGAAGCCCACGGTGCGGGTCGTGGCGGCGGTGATTTATGATGGCGAGCGCCGCGTGCTGGTGACGCAGCGGCCCGCAGGCAAGGCGCTGGCCGGGCACTGGGAATTTCCCGGCGGCAAGCTCGAGTCCGGCGAGCCCGAGCGCGCGGCGCTGGCGCGTGAATTGCGCGAGGAGCTCGGCGTCACGGTGGCGGCGGCGCGCCCGCTGTATACGCTGCAGCACGAGTACCCGGAGCGGCACGTCGAGCTGTCGGTCTGGATGGTCGATCGCTATGAGGGCGTGCCCGCGGGCCTCGAGGGCCAGCCGCTGCGCTGGGAAGCGCCCGCGGCGCTGCGCGCACTGCCGCTGCTGCCGGCGGACCTGCCGATCGTCGAGCGGCTCGAGCACTTGGAATTGGCTGGCGCGCACCGCGCGAATTGAGAGGAACGGACGATGGCCCAGGAACCAGGCTTGCCCGACATCCAGGTGGATGCCAACGCGCTCTATCGCGATGAACTGTTCACGGATCGCAAGGCCGGCACGATCCGCCGGCTCACGCCGGTGACCGCGGAAGGCCATGCCGATCCCGCGCGCGCCGTGCTGTACTCCGGCCAGACGCAGCTGCTGACGCCGGGCGGCGTGCTGCCACTGTCCTTCGACATCGAGGCGAAGACGCTGCTGGAGGCGGTGCAGCGTTTCCCGGCCGCGGTGCAGGCTGCGCTCGAGCAGGCCATCGAGGAAGCGCGCGAGTACCGGCGCGAGGCTTCATCACGCATCGTGGTGCCCGATGTCGCCGGCGGTGCGATCCCGGGCGGCGGCAAGATCAAGCTGTGACGACCGGCGGCGCCTGAGCGGGCGCCGCCCGCTCAGGCCTTGATCGGCGCGGGCGCCGGCAGCCCCAGGTCACGCGCGACCGCCGCGTGCACCACGCGGCCCTCGATCACGTTCAGGCCATTGCGCAGGCCCGCGTCGGCGGCGAGCGCATCCTTCCAGCCCTTGTCCGCCAGCGCCTTCACGTACGGGAGCGTGGCGTTGTTGAGCGCCTGGGCCGAACTGCGCGCGACGGCGCCGGGCATGTTGGTGACGCAGTAATGCGTCACGCCATGCAGCGTGTAGACCGGGTCGGCATGCGTGGTGGGCCTGCTGGTGGCGAAGCAGCCGCCCTGGTCGATCGCGATGTCGACCACGACCGAGCCCGGACGCATTTGCCGGATCATTCCCTCGGTGACCAGCTTGGGGGCTGCCGCGCCCGGCACCAGCACCGCGCCGACCACCAGGTCCGCATCGGTCACGGCGCGCTCGATCGATTCGGCGGTGGAGTAGATCGTCTGCACCGCGCCATGGAACTGCACGTCGAGCGCACGCAGCCGCGGCAGCGAGCGATCGATCACGGTGACGTCGGCGCGCAGGCCGTGCGCCATCTCGACGGCATTGGTGCCGGCGACGCCGCCGCCGATCACGACGACCCGGGCTGGCGGAATGCCGGCCACGCCGCCGAGCAGCACGCCGCGCCCGCCCTGCGCCTTCTGCAGGTAGTAGGCGCCGACCTGAATCGACATGCGCCCGGCCACCTCGCTCATCGGCACCAGCAGCGGGAGCGAACCGTCGGCCGCGGTGACGGTCTCGTACGCGATCGCGATCGCGCCCGACTTCATCAGGCCTTCGGCCTGCGCACGATCGGCCGCCAGGTGCAGGTAGGTGAACAGCACCTGGCCGGGGCGGAGCAGCGCGCACTCGGCCAGCTGCGGCTCCTTGACCTTGACCACCATGTCAGAGCCTCTGTAGACCGCGGCCGCGTCGGGCGCCAGCTGCGCGCCGGCAGCGCGGTAGTCCTCGTCACTGCAGCCGACGCCGAGCCCGGCGCCGCTCTGCACCGTGACGCCGTGGCCGGCGAGCGTGAGCTCGCGCACCGCGGCGGGCATCAGGCCGACGCGATATTCGTGGATCTTGATTTCGGACGGAACGCCAATGCGCATGGGGCAGACCTCCAGTTGAGGGGAGGTATTGTGCGCCGCGCCCACGGCAGGGAATTGCGAAACAGGCGCATTCCGCCACTGAAAGTGGCAGAATATGCGAGAAATATCCGTCAGAGATGCAGAACATGTCACTGGACCGCACCGACCGGAAGATCCTCGGCGAGCTGCAGGCCGACGGCAGCTTGGCCAATGCGGCGCTCGCGTTGCGGGTAGGCCTGTCCGAGTCGGCCTGCCTGCGGCGCGTGAAACTGCTCGAGCGCGCCGGCGTGATCGAGCGCTACACCGCGGTGCTGAACCCGGTGAAAGTGGGCATCAGCGTCAGCTTCGTCGTGCGCATCACGCTCAAGGGCCAGACCGATCGCGACCTCGGCGCCTTCGAACAGGCCGTGTGCCGGGTGCCCGAGGTGACCGAGTGCTATCTGACCACCGGCGAATCCGACTACATGCTGCGCGTGGTGGCGCGCAGCGCCGCCGACTTCGAACGGCTGCACAGCAAGGTGCTCACGAAGCTCCCGGGCGTCGCGCGCGTCGATTCGAGTTTCGTGCTGCGGCCGGTGGTCAAGCAGGCGGGGCTGCCGCTCGATTAGGTCTTCGGGTCCACCGCCCGCTCATCGACCGGTTCGCCCGGGATGGCGTGCGCCTCGGTCAGCCAGGCCCCGAGGTCGACGAGCTTGCAGCGTTCGCTGCAGAACGGCCGCCACGGATTCTGCGCGCTCCACTCGAGCGGCCGCTTGCAGGCCGGACAGGCGACTACGGACAGCATGTGAGCACGAAGGGCACGTCGGCCTCGGTCTGGCGCGGCCGGATATCGATGTCGCGCCACTCCAGGAACCGCATGCTGCAGCGGTAGTGGCTGCCGCTGATCTCGGGGTAGAGCGCGAGGTTCGCCGGCAGCGTGATGCGCAACAGCTGGTAGGGTGTCTCGCGGTCGAAGGCGACGTTGAACATGCCGCCCTTCGCGAGCTCGTCGCGCGGCCGGCCGTTCGCGCGCGTCAGCCACAACAGCTCGGCGATCGCGTCGCACAGCGGCCGCAGCAGGCCCTGCCAGCGCACGAAGGCTTCCATGCGCAGCGCGTCGGGCTGGCTGAGCCAGAAGTAGTAGTCGGGCAGGTCGAACTCGCAGGTGCCGCCCGGGATCGCGCTGCGATGCTTGATCGCCGCGAGGAACTCCGAGTCGCGCAGCGGCTGCAGCCAGGCGGCGCCGGCCGCGGCGAGGTCGGCGCGCAGCCGCAGCAGGTTGCCGGTCAGCGCGCGCAGCCGCGTCGGGTCGATCCCCGGATGGTTCTGGTACTCGTTGAGCCTGGCGAGCTGGCGCTCGAGCTCCTTGAGCACATCGCTCCGCACGTCGCCGCGCGTGGCGATCGCGAGCATGTCGAGCAGGCTCGACATCGCGGCACGGCTCCCCCAGCTGCTCGCCTTGTCGTTGTGGTACAGCGACTGGCTGTACAGGAAATCGAGCCGCAGGAAGGTGCGCAGCCGCTCGTTCAGCGGCTGCTCGAATACGACGGGTTCCGCGGCGGCCTCGCCCATCCGGCTATTGTGCTTGAGCGGACCCGCGTGCGGAAGGCGCGCGCGCGGCCGCCAGCTCCAGGTACCGCCGGTGCAGGTTCTGCACCTGAGCTGCGAGCCCGGCGGGCTCCGCATCGTTGTGGATGACCTCGTCGGCGAGCGCCAGCCGCGCCGCGCGGGTAGCCTGCGCGGCCAGCGCCGCGTCGATCATGCCGGCCGTGGCGCCGTCGCGCTGCGCCAGGCGCGCGC
>JAGWPD010000256.1 GCA_028870705.1 Gammaproteobacteria bacterium | reverse complement strand
GCGCTCGCGCGACTCGTACCCGCCGCCGCTGCCACCGCCACCGCCGCCGCCCGCACCGCCGCGCCCGCCGAGCATCTGCATCTCGTCGGCGATGATCTCGGTGGTGTAGCGGTCGCGGCCTTCCTTGTCCTGCCACTTGCGGGTGCGCAGCGAGCCCTCGATGTACACCTGCGAGCCCTTGCGCAGGTATTCGCCGGCGATCTCGCCGAGCCGCCCGAACATGGCGACGTTATGCCATTCGGTGCGTTCCTTCTGTTCGCCGGACTGTTTGTCCTTCCAGCTCTCGCTGGTGGCGATGCGGATGTTGGCGACCGTCATGCCCGAGGGCATGGAACGGGTTTCCGGGTCGGCGCCCAGGTTGCCGATGAGGATGACTTTGTTGACTCCGCGCGCCATGGCCTTGGCCCTCTTGCGAACTGTTAAGGAATTGCAGGGGCGCTATTGTAGTCGCGGCAGGCACGCCGGGCAGGGCCAGTTTCAGCCGCAAAAGCCCCCGCCCGGGCCC
Source organism: Gammaproteobacteria bacterium (assembly GCA_028870705.1). Classification (GTDB taxonomy): domain Bacteria; phylum Pseudomonadota; class Gammaproteobacteria; order Steroidobacterales; family Steroidobacteraceae; genus FEN-1191. The sequence goes on along the minus strand of JAGWPD010000256.1, from coordinate 7,899 downwards.
CGGATGCGGCCCCGCAGGCGCCAAAGGCACCGTGATGCCCTGATAGGGCCGCGATAGGCCCCGGCCGGGCGCGCCATCCCGGCTTCCCCCCCCCCCCCCCACCCCGGGGGGGGCCGGCTGGCGGCCGGGTGTAGAATGGCTGCCGTACTGTGCCCGCAGCGAGCATCCCCTTGACCACCCCCGCGATGTCCATCCGCGTGCGCGGAGCGCGCACCCACAACCTCCGCAATATCGACCTGGACCTGCCGCGCGGCAAGCTGACCGTGCTGACAGGCCTGTCCGGATCGGGCAAATCCTCGCTCGCCTTCGACACCCTCTATGCCGAGGGTCAGCGCCGCTATGTCGAGTCGCTCTCGGCCTACGCCCGGCAGTTCCTGTCGATGATGGACAAGCCCGACGTCGACAGCATCGATGGCCTGTCGCCGGCGATCGCGATCGAGCAGAAGGCCGGCTCGCACAATCCACGCTCGACCGTGGGCACCGTCACCGAGATCTACGACTACCTGCGCCTGCTGTTCGCGCGCGCGGGGCTGCCGCGCTGCCCCAACCACGGCATAGACCTGGCCGCGCAGAGCGTCGGCCAGATGGTCGACCAGGTGCTCGCGGGCCCGGCCGAGCAGGGCGCGCTGCTGCTCGCGCCGCTGGTCACCGAGCGCAAGGGCGAGCATGCGCAGCTGCTGGGCGAGCTTGCCGGCCAGGGCTTCGTGCGAGTGCGCATCGACGGCGCCGTGCATGAACTCGACCAGCTGCCGGCGCTGGACGCACGCCGCAAGCACACGATCGAGGTGGTGGTGGACCGCTTCCGCGTCAAGCCCGAGCTGGCCCAGCGCCTGGCCGAGTCCTTCGAGACGGCGCTCAGGCTCAGCGGCGGCACCGCGCGCGTCGTCTACAACGAGGCGGCGCTCGCGCCGCTGGTGTTCTCCAGCCGCCACGCCTGCCCGGAATGCGGCTTCGCCGTGCCCACGCCCGAACCCCGGATGTTCTCGTTCAACAACCCGGCCGGCGCCTGCCCGAGCTGCGACGGCCTGGGCGTGCAGGAGTTCTTCGATCCGCAGCGCGTGATCTCGCAGCCGCAGCTCTCGCTCGCGGCCGGCGCGGTGCGCGGCTGGGACCGGCACAACAAGCATTACTTCCAGCTGCTGCAGGGCCTCGCGCGGCATTACGGGTTCGATGTCGACACGCCGTGGAACGAGCTGCCCGAGTCGGCGCGCACGCGCCTGCTGTACGGGAGCGAAGGGGCCGAGATCGAATTCCGCTACCACAGCGCGCAAGGCAGCGCGCAACGCCGCCGGCACGCCTTCGAGGGCATCATGCCGAACCTAGAGCGCCGCTGGCGCGAGAGCGAGCCGGGCGCGGTGCACGAGGAACTCGGCCGCTACCGCGGCATGCGTGCCTGCCCAGACTGCGGCGGCACGCGCCTGAATGCCGCGGCCCGCGCCGTACTCATCGACGGCTGCAACATCGCGCAGATCACCAGCCGCACCGTAGGCCAGGCGCTGGCGCACTTCGGCGCGCTGCAGCTGGCCGGCTGGCGCGCCACCGTGGCCGAGCGGATCGTGCGCGAGGTGCGCGAGCGGCTGCGTTTTCTCGCCGACGTCGGCCTCGACTACCTCGGACTCGATCGCGCCGCCGACACGCTCTCGGGTGGCGAGACGCAGCGCATCCGGCTCGCGAGCCAGGTCGGCTCGGGGCTCACCGGCGTGATGTACATCCTCGATGAGCCCTCGATCGGCCTGCACCAGCGCGACCACGAACGGCTCTTGGCTACCCTCCATCGACTTCGTGACCTTGGCAATACGGTCATCGTGGTGGAGCACGACGAGGATGCGATCCGCAGCGCCGATCACGTCGTCGACCTCGGCCCCGGCGCCGGGAGCCACGGCGGCCGGGTGGTCGCGCAGGGCACGCCGGCCGAGATCGCCGCGAATCCGGCCTCGCTCACCGGCCGCTACCTCGCCGGCCTGGAGGCGATCGCGGTGCCCGCCGCGCGCCGCAAGCGCAGCGCGGTACGCATCGGCATCGAGGGCGCCAGCGGCAACAACCTGCGTGAGCTCAGCGTCAACATCCCGGCCGGGCTGTTCACCTGCGTCACCGGCGTATCGGGTTCGGGCAAGTCCACGCTCATCAACGACACGCTGTTCCGCCACGCCGCCGCGCGCTTCAACGAGGGTGGCACCGAAGGCGCCGCGCCCTGTCGCGCGATCACCGGGCTCGAGCGCTTCGAGCGCGTGATCGACATCGACCAGAACCCGATCGGCCGCACGCCACGCTCGAACCCGGCCACCTACACCGGCCTGTTCACCGTGATCCGCGAATTGTTCGCGCAGGTGCCCGAGGCGCGCGCGCGCGGCTACGACGCCGGGCGCTTCAGCTTCAACGTGCGCGGCGGACGGTGCGAGGCCTGCCAGGGCGACGGCGTGCTGCGCGTGGAGATGCACTTCCTGCCGGATGTCTACGTGCCCTGCGACGTGTGCCGCGGCCGCCGCTACAACCGCGAGACGCTCGAGATCCAGTACCGCGGCCGCAACATCCACGAAGTGCTCGAGCTCACCGTCGAGGACGCGCTCGGGCTGTTCGCGAACGTGCCGGCCGCCGCGAACCGGCTGCGCACGCTCCTCGACGTGGGCCTGCAGTACGTGCGGCTCGGGCAGAGCGCCACCACGCTCTCCGGCGGCGAGGCGCAGCGCATCAAGCTGGCGCGCGAGCTCGCCAAGCGCGGCGCCGGGCGCACGCTCTACATCCTCGACGAGCCGACCACCGGGCTCCATTTCCACGACGTTGCGCAACTGCTGCGCGTGCTGCAGCAGCTGGTCGATGCCGGCAACACGATGGTCGTGATCGAGCACAACCTCGATGTCATCAAGACCGCCGACTGGGTCATCGACCTCGGCCCGGGCGGCGGCGAACACGGCGGCCGCATCGTCGCCGAGGGCACGCCCGAGGCCGTGGCCGCGAACCGCGCCTCGCTCACCGGCCAGTATCTGGCGGCGCTGCTGCGGCCTGCGGTTGTGCCGGCGCAGTTGGCGGCGGCGGAGTAGACTCGTGCTTCATCCGCCGCCGATCCGGCGCGGCGGCGATGGAGGCGCGATGGCATCCAAGGTGGAAACGGTGCGTGGAGCGCAGGCCACGATCCGCTTCGATGCGGGCAAGTGCATCCACTCGCGCCATTGCGTGCTCGACCGGCCCGACGTGTTCGTCCCCAACGTCGAGGGCGAGTGGATCCACCCCGAGCGCGCGAGCGCCGAGGAGATCGCCGCGCTGGCCGCGAATTGCCCTTCGGGGGCGATCACCTGCGTGCGCCACGACGGCAAGCCGGATGAAGCCGCACCACTGGTGAACACGGTGCGCGTGCGGGAGAACGGGCCGCTCGCCTTCCACGCCGAGCTGGCGCTGCCGGAGGGCGCGCGGGCGCTGCGCGCGACGCTGTGCCGCTGCGGCGCCTCGGCGAACAAGCCCTATTGCGACGGCAGCCACGCGGCCGCCGGCTTCGGCGCGAGCGGTGAACCGAAGACGGCGGAATCAAGGCCGCTGCCGGTGCGCAACGGCACGCTCACGGTGAGCCCGCAGGCGGATGGGCCGCTCAAGGTCAGCGGACCGCTCGAACTGGTCAGCGGCACCGGCCGCACGCTCAACCGCACGACCGAAACCTACCTGTGCCGTTGCGGCGCCTCGGCCAACAAGCCGTATTGCGACGGCAGCCACAAGCGCAGCGGCTTCAAGTCGGACTGATGGCCGGTCAGCCGCGCACCGGGCCGGCGCGTGAACGCCGCGCGCCGGATTCGAAATACTGGTGCAGCTCGCCGCTCTGCTGGCGCTCCTGGTAGCGCCCGGCCGTGTAGGCGCTCACGACGCGGCGCCAGAAGGCCACGGCCTGCGGATTGCGCAGGTATTCCATGATGTGCCAGCGGCCGGAGAAGCGGTCGAAGATCAGCCGCACGGCCTCCTGGCCCACGCCGCGCCGCCGCCACGGGCGGGCGATGAAGAATTCGGCCATGGAGAAATCGGTCGCGCCGCGCGCGGCCGCGCCCGCGGCCGTGCGCACCATCGCGAATCCGACCGGCTTGTCTTCCTTGAGCACGGTCAGCACGTGGGCGGTGGCATCGGCGAACCAGCTGGCGAGCTGGTCGGGCTCGCGGTGGCCGATCTCCGGCAGGGCCGGAAACAGGCCGGTGCCGAGCGGCGCGAGGTCGTTCAGGTAATCGCGGTAGACGGACTCGATCCAGGCCCGGTCGCCGCGCGACTGGCGCGTGTCACGGACGCTGATGGTCATGCCACGGGGATCCTGGCGCCAGAAACACGAAAGCCCGTGCAGACCGGGTCACGGCCTGCGCGGGCTTTCATGCCAGAACCGATCGGATCAGTTCTTCGCCGGAGCCGGGGCAGCAGCCGGAGCGGCAGCCGGAGCAGCGGCCTCAGCAGCCGGAGCAGCGGCGGCCGGGGCAGCAGCATCAGCAGCCGGGGCGGCAGCCGGGGCAGCGGCAGGAGCAGCGGCATCGGCAGCCGGAGCAGCGGCCGGAGCAGCGGGTTCCTGGCTGCTGCAAGCAACCAGCGCGAACGCTGCGACAGCAGCGCCAAGAGCGAGCTTAATATTCATCGATGAATCCCCAGATAATCAGAAGTTAAAGCAACGATCAAACTAGTTTGGATCGCGACATCCCGTCGCGGTCGTCGATTCTATAGCAGCCGCAGCGCAATTCAATCGGTGTCAGGCAAATAAAGCCTCAAAAAACCGCGCCGCCAGCCGCCATTCAGCGCTTCGCCAGCAGGTTGCGGATCTCTTCGAGCAGCACTTCCTGGCGTGGCGGACCGGCCGGCGCGGCCGCGGCCGGCGGCTTCTTCAGCCGGTTCAGGCCGCGGATGGCCATGAACAGCACGAAGGCGATGATCATGAAGTCGAAGATGCTCTGCAGGAAGGCGCCGTACTTCAGCAGCACTTCCTTGCCGTTGGCGCCGGTACCGAGCGAGGCGGCCATGTCGGAGAAGTCGATGCCCCCGATCAGCTTGCCCAGCGGCGGCATGATCACGTTTTCGACCAGCGATGAAACGATCTTGCCGAAGGCTGCACCGACGATGACGCCGACCGCCATGTCGACGACGTTGCCCTTCATGGCAAATTCCTTGAAATCTGCTCCGAGGCCCATGCTGTGCTCCTTTGGTTCTTGTCAGGGTGGATCGAACCTACTTTGCGCCCTTCTTCCTGGCGTGCTTCGCGGCCGCCTTGGTTGTCGAACCTTTCCTGGCCGACTTGGCCGACTTGGCCGGCTTTTCGGCCTTGGATTCTGCCTTCAATTCCGCTTTGGCTTCCGCCTTCGCCGCCTTGGCGGGCTTGGCCGCCTTCGCCGGCTGCTGCTTCGCCTGGTCCGCGGCTTCCCTGGCCGGCCTGGCGGCGCGCTTTGGCCTGGCCACACCCTCGCCGGCGTCGGCGTCGGCGTCGGCGGCCGGAGCGACCGCCACCGGCTCCGGGCGGTCGACCAGCTGCATCAGCGCCATCGGCGCCGAATCGCCGGCACGCGGCACCATCCGCAGGATGCGCGTGTAGCCGCCCGGACGGGTGCGGAAGCGCGGCCCGAGGTCGACGAACAGCTTGCTCACCACGTCGGAGTCGCGCAGCCGCGCATACGCCAGCCGGCGGTTGGCCTCGGAATCGCTCTTGCCGAGCGTGATCAGCGGCTCGACCACCCGGCGCAGCTCCTTGGCCTTCGGGAGCGTGGTACGGATGGTCTCGTGCCGCAGGAGCGAGGCCGACATGTTCCGCAGCAGCGCATGCCGGTGCGGGCTGTTGCGCGAGAGCTGGCGGCCGGTGAGTTTATGACGCATGAAATTTTCTCAGACGATCGTTGTGGCTCGGTCGACAGTTCAGATCAGGCCGCTTTCTTCCTCGCGGCGCAGGCCCGCGGGCGGCCAGCCATCGAGGCGCATGCCGAGCATCAGGCCGTGGCTCTGCAGCACTTCCTTGATCTCGGTGAGCGATTTCTTGCCCAGGTTCGGCGTGCGCAGCAGCTCGACCTCGGTGCGCTGCACGAGGTCGCCGATGTAATGGATGTTCTCGGCCTTGAGGCAGTTGGCGCTGCGCACCGTGAGCTCGAGCTCGTCCACCGGGCGCAGCAGGATCGGGTCGAACTGCATCTCGGTGATCTTCGCGACCGCTTCGTCCTCGCCCTGCAGGTCGACGAACACCGACAGCTGGTCCTTGAGGATGCCGCCGGCGCGGCGGATGGCCTCTTCCGGCTCGATCGTGCCGTTGGTCTCGATGTCGATGATCAGCTTGTCGAGGTCGGTCCGCTGCTCGACGCGCGCGGCTTCGACCGAATAGGTCACGCGCCGCACGGGTGAGAAGGAGGCATCGAGCAGCAGGCGGCCGATCGGCCGGGTCTGCTCCTCGAAGGCGACGCGCTGCACCGCCGGGCGGTAGCCGCGGCCGCGCTCGATCTTCATCTGCATGTTCAGCTCGCCGGCCTTGGTGAGGTTGGCGATCACCAGCTCCGGGTTCACGACCTCGACGTCGTGGTCGGTCTGGATGTCGCCCGCGGTCACCGGGCCCGGGCCCTTCTTGTGCAGCCGCAGCTCGGCCGAGCTGCGTGCGTGCATGCGCAGCGCGACCAGCTTGAGGTTGAGCAGCACGTCGACGACGTCTTCCTGCACGCCCTCGATGCTGGTGTACTCGTGCAGCACGCCGTCGATCTCCACTTCGGTGATCGCGGCCCCGGGCATGGACGAGAGCAGCACGCGCCGCAGCGCATTGCCGAGCGTGTGGCCGAAGCCGCGCTCGAACGGTTCGATGACGACCCGCGCCTGGCGCGGGGCGACCGGTTGCACCTTGACCACGCGCGGCTTGAGGAACTCGCTGACTGAGGATTGCATAGCTGCCTACCTACCCTTACTTCGAATACAACTCGACCACCAGGTTCTCGTTGACGTCGGGGAGCACGTCCTCGCGAGCCGGTACGGCCTTGAATACACCGCGCATTTCCTTTTCGTTCACCTCGACCCATTCCGGCAGGCCCGCCTGGGTCGCCGAGGCCAGCGCGCCCTGGATGCGCAGCTGCTTGCGCGCGCGCTCGCGCACCTGCACCACATCGCCGGGCTTGCACTGGTAGGAGGCGATCGAGACGATCCCGCCGTTGACCTCGATCGCCTTGTGGCTCACCAGCTGGCGGGCTTCCGCGCGCGTGCCCGCGAAACCCATGCGGTACACCACGTTGTCGAGGCGCGATTCCAGCAGCTTCAGCAGCTGCTCGCCGGTGGCGCCGGTACGGCGCGCAGCCTGCTGGTAGTAGCCGCGGAACTGGCGCTCGAGCACGCCGTACATGCGCCGCAGCTTCTGCTTCTCGCGCAGCTGCGTGCCGTAGTCGGAGAGCCGCTGCCGGCGCTCGCTCTTGATGCCGCCGGGCGGCACCTGGAACTTGCACTTGCTCTCGAGCGGCTTGGCGCCGCTCTTGAGGAACAGGTCGGTGCCCTCGCGGCGGGCGAGTTTGCAGGTCGGACCGAGATATCGCGCCATATGTGTTGCTTCCTCGTGCGCGCGCTACACGCGCCGCTTCTTCGGCGGACGGCAGCCGTTGTGCGGAATCGGCGTCACGTCCTCGATGCTGGTGATCTTCAGGCCGCAGCCGTTCAGGGCCCGCACCGCGGATTCGCGCCCGGGGCCGGGGCCGCCGACGCGCACTTCGACGTTCTTGACGCCGTGTTCCTGCGCGGCGACGCCGGCCTTCTCGGCGGCCACCTGCGCGGCGAACGGCGTGCTCTTGCGCGAACCGCGGAAGCCGCAGCCGCCCGAGGTCGCCCACGACAGCGTGTTGCCCTGGCGGTCGGTGATCGTGATGATCGTGTTGTTGAAGGACGCATGCACGTGCGCGATCGCATCCTGCACGTTCTTGCGCGCCTTCTTCGGCTTCTTGG
>JAGWPD010000027.1 GCA_028870705.1 Gammaproteobacteria bacterium | reverse complement strand
GCGGAGATCGGGGCCTCGACCGTGCGCGACAGCGCGCTGTATGTGGACGACCTGTCGAATGCGCGTTCCGAGGCTGGCGACCTGTTGCGTGCGGGCGTGGACTGGCGGCGGGTCCGCTCGATCGCACAGGCAATCAGCGCGGGCGCGCCGGCCGGGCCGGTGCTGTACAAGACCGTGGGCAGCGCGGCCTGGGACCTGGCGGCGGCCCGGGTCGCAGTGGCGCTCCGTCGCTGTAACAAATCCGTCATGGGGCATGGCTAACGTGGCGCCGCCCGGCGAGCGCGCTTTCACATGACAGCCAAGTACATCCTGATCGTCGAAGACGAGCGGCCGATCCGCGAGATGATCGCCTTTGGCCTGAAGCGCGCCGGTTTCGAAGTGCGCGAGGCCGAGGACAGCCGCACGGCGCGCTCGGCGCTGGCCGATCGCCGCCCGGACCTCATGCTGGTCGACTGGATGCTGCCGGACATCAGCGGGCTGGAGCTGACCCGCTCGCTCAAGCGCGAGCGCGACACGCGTGATCTGCCGATCATCATGCTGACCGCGCGGTCGGCCGAGGCCGACAAGGTGGCCGGGCTCGATGGCGGTGCCGACGACTACCTGACCAAGCCGTTCTCGCCGCGCGAGCTGCTGGCGCGCGTGAATGCGCTGTTGCGCCGGACGAGCGGTCAGGGCGAAGACGAAGCGGTGGAGCGCGGCGCCCTGCTGTTGGATCGCGCCGGCCATCGCGTAAACTCCGGCGGCAGGCCGGTGGTGATGGGTCCGACCGAGTATCGCCTGCTCGAGTTCTTCATGCTGCACCCTGATCGTGTTTACAGTCGCGAACAACTCCTCGACCGGGTCTGGGGTGGCAATGTCTACGTGGAAGAGCGCACGATCGACGTGCACATCCGCCGGCTGCGCAAGGCGCTCGAAGACTTCGCATGCGATCAATACATCCAGACCGTGCGCGGCGCCGGCTACCGCTTCTCGGTCCGGCTAGAGGAAAAGGCGCCGGCCTGACCGGCTGCAGGTATTTCCATGTCCAGGATATGGTTGGCCGTGGCCGCTCGCGTGGCCCTCGTTGCCGCCGCCGGCATGGCGCTGGGCGCGCTGTTCGGGCGCCCCGCGACCATGGCCGCCGCGGCGCTCGCGCTGATCCTCGCCCGCGAACTGCAGCAGCTGCGGCGGCTTCAGCGCTGGCTGCGCACGGACCGGCTCGACGCGGCCCCGGATGCCGGTGGCGTGTGGGGCGACGTGGTCGGCATGGTGGCCCGGCTCCACCGGCGCAAGCAGTACCACAAGCGCCGCCTGCTGCGACTGCTGCGCGAGCTGCGCCGCTCGACGGCCGCGATTCCGGACGGCGTCGTGCTGCTGAACCCGCAGGCGGAAATCCTGTGGTTCAACCGCATGGCCGCGCGGTTGCTGGCACTGCGCGCGCGCACCGACCTGGGGCTGCGCATCGACAATCTGGTGCGCCAGCCGGAGTTCGTCCGCTACCTCGCCGCCGGCACCTATGCGCAGCCAGTCGTGCTGCGCGCCGGCACCAGCGGCGAGCAGTACCTGCAGCTGCACATCGTGCGTTATGGCGCCGGCCAGCTGCTGCTGCTGGTGCGCGATGTCACGCGCCAGGAGCAACTCGAGACCATGCGCAAGGAGTTCGTCGCCAATGCCTCGCACGAGCTGCGTTCGCCGCTGACCGTGATCGCGGGCTACCTGGAGCTGCTGGCCGGCGAGCCGGCGCTCGATCCGGTGCTGGCCGGACCGCTGCAGGAGATGCGTCGCCAGGCGGTGCGCATGACTGGCATCATCGAGGACCTGCTGGCGCTCTCGCGCCTCGAGGCCGACGCGGGCCCGGTCGAGGGCGTCGACGTCGATGTCGCGCAGCTGCTCGAGCAGTTGCGGCGCGACACGCTGGCGCGCAGCAGCCAGCCGCCGGAAATACGGCTGCAGTTCGATTCGCCGAACCAGCTGCGCGCCGACGCGGCGCTGGTGCAGTCCGCATTCGCCAACCTGCTGGACAACGCCGCCAAGTACACGCCGGCCACGGGCGCGATCAGCGTGCGCTGGTGGACCGATAGCGCCGGCGCGCACCTGTCGGTGCAGGATAACGGCATCGGCATCGCCGCCGAGCACCTGCCGCGGCTGACCGAGCGCTTCTACCGCGTCGATGCCGGCCGGAGCCGCGCCACCGGCGGGTCAGGACTCGGCCTCGCGATCGTCAAGCACGTGATGCAGCGGCATGGCGGGAGCCTGGCGATCGCCAGCGTGGAGGGACAGGGCAGCACCTTCACCTGCAATTTTCCGCCCGAACGCGTGTGCGCCGCCGCCGCCTGATGCGCCCGCGCGCCGGCTGCGACCTGCCTCACAACTCCTGATGCCGGCTGCGCTATAGTAGGAGCATGGAAGCCGCGGACCTCTCCCACCACACTTCGCGCCGGTTCAACGAGGACCTCGAGCGCGTGCGCAGCAAGGTGCTGGCGATGGGCGGCCTGGTCGAGCAGCAGCTCGGTGGCGCGCTCGGCGCGCTGATCGACGGCGACAGCAAGCTCGGCAAGGCGATTGCCGGCAACGACTACCAGGTCAACGGCATGGAAGTGTCGATCGACGAGGAGTGCAGCCGGATCCTCGCCACGCGCGCGCCGGCGGCCGGCGACCTGCGCATGATCGTCGCCACGATCAAGACCATCACCGACCTGGAGCGGATCGGCGATGAGTGCGAGAAGATCGCGCTGATCGCCGCGCGCCTCGCCAATGACGAGCGTCCGCCGGACCATTACCGGAAAGTGAAGCACCTCGGCCGGATCACCCAGTCGATGGTGCACAAGGCGCTCGATGCCTTCGCGCGGCTCGATTCGGAGCTGGCGCTCGCGACCGCGCGCGAGGACCGCGTCGTCGACGAGGAATACGAGGCGATCCAGCGCCAGAGCATCACCTTCATGATGGAAGATCCGCGCGCCATCCGCCGCGCGCTCGATGTGATGTGGGTGGTGCGCGCCTTCGAGCGCATCGGCGATCACGCCAAGAACGTGTGCGAGTACGTGATCTACATGGTGCACGGCAAGGACATCCGCCACACCTCGCTCGAGCACGTCGAGCAGGAGATCCGCAATCGCAGCGCCCGCGGCTGATCCGGCCGCGATGAACCCTGCGGCGATGCTGACACGGCGCAATCTCAACCTGCTGGGCTTCCTCGCCTGCGTCGGCCTGCTCGGCTTTGCGATCTACGTGCAGGGCGTGCTGAAGGTCGAACCGTGCCCGCTGTGCATCTTCCAGCGCGTGGGCGTGGCGGCCTGCGGCGTGCTGTTCCTGCTGGCCTGGGTGCACGACCCGGCGTCCTGGGGCGCGCGCGTCTATGCCGCGCTGATCATGCCGGCTGCGCTTGCAACCATCGGCGTGGCCGCGCGCCACGTGTGGATCCAGCACCTGCCCGACGATGCGGTGCCCGCCTGCGGTGCGGGCCTCGGCTTCCTGCTCCAGGAATTCCCGCTCGCCGACGTGGTCCGCAAGGTGCTCACCGGTTCGGGCGAATGCCACCAGGTGAACTGGGTGTTTCTCGGCCTGTCGATGCCGGCCTGGGTGGTGCTCGCCGGCACCGGGCTGGGCGCGCTCGGCGGCTGGGCCAATCTCGCGGCGCGCCGCCGTTAGCCACTGCGTCGTTCCAACGCCTGCGCCGCTGTTCAGCCGAGCAGCTGGCGGAGCGCTTCGAGGTACAGCGCGTGCAGCGCGTCGATGTCGGCGAGCCGCACGCATTCATCGACCTTGTGGATGGTCGGATTGGGCACGCCCAGTTCCACGACCTCGGCGCCCATCCGCGCGATGAAGCGCCCGTCCGAGGTTCCGCCGCTGGTCGAGAGCGCAGGTTCCTGTCCGCACACTTTGCGCACCGCCGCGCTGACGCCAGCGAGCAGTCGGCCCTGCCGGGTGTAGAAGGGCTCGCCGGAGTCATACCAGTCGAGCGTGTAGCGCAGCCGGTGGCGCGCCAGTATCCCTTCGACCACGGCCTTGAGGCCCGCAATCGACTGCACCGGCGAGTAGCGCAGGTTGAAGCGCGCGCGCAGTTCTCCCGGGATCACGTTGGGCGCGCCGGTCCCGGCATTCAGGTTCGAAACCTGGAACGAGGTGGGCTGGAAGTGCTCGTTGCCCTGGTCCCACTCGCGCGCGGCGAGTTCCGCCAAAGCGGGCGCGAACCGGTGCACCGGATTCTCCGCCAGCTGCGGGTAGGCGATGTGCCCCTGCACGCCGTGCACCGTGAGCTGGCCGGAGAGCGAGCCGCGCCGGCCGATCTTCACTACATCGCCGCTGCGCCTTTCGCTCGAAGGTTCTCCCACGATGCACCAGTCGATCGCCGTGCCCCGGGCCATCAGCGTCTCGACGACCTTCTTCGTGCCGTCGATCGAAGGGCCTTCCTCGTCGCTGGTGATCAGGAACGCGATCGTCCCCTGGTGCTGCGCTCGCTCGCCGATGTAGGCTTCGGTGGCGGTGATCATCGCGGCCAGGCCGGTCTTCATGTCGGCGGCGCCGCGGCCGTAGAGCACATCCGCGCGGATCTCCGGGACGAAGGGATCGGAGCGCCATTCGTCCAGTGGTCCGGTCGGCACGACATCCGTGTGGCCTGCGAAGCACAGTGTCGGCGCGCCCTGGCCGCGCACCGCCCACAGGTTCTCGACGTTGCCGTAGCGGAGCTGTTCGATCCGGAAGCCGAGCGCGGCGAGCCTCGCGGCCATCGATTGCTGGCAACCGCCGTCCTCGGGCGTCAGGGATTTGCGGGCGATCAGCTCGAGGGCGAGATCTACGGTCGGTGACATCAGCTTCCCGTGGCGGTCATGGTGCGCGGGCCACGCGACTTATACGGCCTGTCCGTCCGGTCGGCAAGTGCCCGGGAGATTTGCGAATCCAGATAATTCAATGCGCTAGGCGCGACCGCAGCAAGTGCAACACGACTGTCACACAGCCGGACTATAAAGGCGCCTGCGATTCCAGGCATCAACACCCGTACAATTTTCAAGGGGACAGATCAGTGAGCATCCGCAGCATCAGATTTCCGGCGCTCGCCGCCGCACTGGCTCTGGGCAGCGCCGCAGGCGCCGCCTCGGCCCTCGACATTTCCGGCGCCGGCGCGACCTTCCCGTATCCCGTCTATGCCAAGTGGGCCGAGGCCTACAGGGCGAAGACCGGCGACGGCCTCAATTACCAGTCGATCGGTTCGGGCGGAGGCATCAAGCAGATCAAGGCCGCCACCGTCACCTTCGGCGCATCGGACATGCCGCTGGAGCCCAAGGATCTGAATGGCGCGGGCCTGTTGCAGTGGCCGATGGTGATCGGCGGTGTGGTGCCGGTGGTCAACGTGCCGGGCATCAAGGCCGGCGCGCTGGAGCTCGACGGCCCGACGCTGGCGGGCATCTACATGGGCGAGATCACCAAGTGGAATGACGCCCGCATCAGGGCGCTGAATCCGCAGGTGGCGCTGCCCGACCTGGCCATTGCGCCGGTGTACCGCTCGGACGGCTCCGGTACGAATTTCCTGTTCACGAATTACCTGTCGACGGTCAGCCCGGCTTTCAAGGGGAAAATCGGCGCGAATACTTCGGTGGAATGGCCGAGCGGCATAGGCGCCAAGGGCAACGAGGGTGTGGCCAACATGACGGCGCAGACCTCGGGCGCCATCGGCTACGTGGAATACGCGTACGCGAAGCAGAACTCGATGGCCTACGTGCGCCTGAAGAACAAAGCCGGCAAATTCGTGGCGCCCGAAGCCGCCGCGTTCCAGGCTGCCGCCGCGAATGCGGATTGGGCCAAGGCCGAAGGCTTCCACCTCATCCTGACCGACCAGCCCGGGGCCGCGAGCTGGCCGATCACCGGCGCCAGTTTCATCATCATGTACCGCGCACCGAAGGACGCCAACGCCGCCGCGGCCGCGCTGCGCTTCTTCGCCTGGGCCTACAGGGATGGCGTCGAGCTGGCGCGGCAGCTCGATTACGTGCCGCTGCCCGAAAACGTTGTTAAGCTGGTGGAGAAGACCTGGACAGCCTCGATCAAGAGCGGGGGCAAGCCGGTCTGGCAGGGTAAGTAGGCGCCCGACGAGCGTCTTTGGGTTCTGGAGCTGCGCGGGCAGCCGGGGTTCGGGCTCCGGCTGCCCGCGCGTTTCTGCCGCAAGGGGATGCATGAATTCGCCAGCCGTCGCGCTGTCGGGGCACCTGCGCCGCGAAGCCCGCACTGAGCGGGTGTTCCGTGTCGCGACGCTCGTGTCGGCGATCCTGGTGTTGCTGCTGCTCGCGGGCGTGATCGCCACGCTGGTCGAGGGCAGCTGGCCCGCGCTCAAGGCCTTCAATTGGTCGTTCGTGACCGGCGAACGCTGGAATCCGGTCACCGATGTCTACGGCGCGTTGACGCCCCTCTACGGCACGATCGTCACATCGCTGGTCGCGCTGCTGCTGGCGGTGCCGCTGAGCTTCGGCATCGCGGTGTTCCTCACCGAGATCTGCCCGCTGTGGCTGCGTGGGCCGGTCAGCACCGGGATCGAACTGCTGGCATCGGTGCCGAGCATCGTCTACGGCATCTGGGGCCTGTTCGTGTTGGCCCCGATCCTGCAGCACCATGTGCAGCCCTGGCTCATCGATCACCTCGGTCCGCTGCCGGGCATCGGGATGTTTTTCCAGGGCCCACCGTTCGGCATCGGACTGCTCACCGCCGGCCTGGTGCTGGCGATCATGGTGCTGCCGTTCGTGACCTCGGTGATGCGCGAGGTGTTCCGCATGACGCCGGTCAGCCTGAAGGAAGCCGCCTACGGCCTCGGCGCCACGCAGTGGAACGTCGTGTGGGACGTGGTGCTGCCCTGGTCACGCGCCGGCGTGATCGGCGGCATCATGCTGGGGCTCGGTCGCGCGCTCGGCGAGACGATGGCGGTGACCTTCGTGATCGGCAACGCGCACCGCATCAGCGCCTCGCTCCTCGCGCCATCGACGACGATCTCGGCGGCTATCGCCAACGAATTCGCCGAGGCGGTCGGCGACCTGTACACCTCGGCGCTGTTCGCACTCGGGCTGCTGCTGTTCGTGCTGACCTTCGCGGTGATCGCGGCCGCCCGCCTGATGCTGTTGCGGCTCGAGCAGGGCGCCGTGAAGCTCAAATGAGCACGCTGCGCCGCCGCCGCCTGATGAACTTCATGGCTTTCTCGGCCTCGATGGTCGCCACTGCGATCGGCCTGGCGTTGCTCGGCGCGATCCTGTGGACGCTGCTCGCGCGCGGCCTGGGAGCGGTCAGTGTCGCGGTGTTTACCCAGATGACGCCGGGCCCGGGGAGCGCCGGCGGCCTGCTCAACGCAATCTTCGGGAGCGTGGTGATGACGCTGCTCGGCATCCTGATCGGCGCGCCGATCGGGCTGCTGGCGGGTACCTACCTCGCCGAGTACGGGCGCGGCACGCGCCTCAGCACCGTGGTGCGCTTCATCAACGACGTGCAGCTCAGCGCGCCCTCGATCATCGTCGGGCTGTTCGTGTACATGCTGCTGGTGATCCGCATGGGGCACTTCTCGGCGCTCGCCGGCGCCGTGGCGCTGGCGGTGATCGCGCTGCCGGTGATGGTGCGCACGACCGAGGACATGCTGAACCTCGTGCCGCGCAGCATGCGCGACGGTTCGGCGGCGCTGGGCGCGCAGCCGTGGCGCACGATCACGCGCATCGTCTATCCGGCGGCCCGCAACGGCCTGCTGACCGGAGTGATGCTGGCGGTGGCGCGCATCAGCGGCGAGACCGCGCCGCTGCTGTTCACCGCGCTCAACAACCAGTTCTGGAGCAGCGACCTCACGCATCCGATGGCCAACCTGCCGGTGGTCATATTCCAGTTCGCGATGAGCCCCTACAAGGACTGGCAGCAGCTCGCCTGGGTAGGCGCGCTGCTGATCACGCTGTTCGTGCTGGTGCTCAGCATCATCGCCCGTTCCATCTCGACGCTGTTCGGGCAGCACGCGAATCCGGGCGAGTAGGGAGGCCAACGTGGACAAGCTCGAACTGGGCCAGCACATACTCAGCCGCTACAACGAGGACCTCGAGCAGCTGCGCACCGACGTGCTGCAGATGGGCGGGCTGGCCGAATCGCAGCTGCGCGAGGCGCTGCGGGCGCTGGCCACCGGCGACAACGACCTGGCCGCCGAAGTCGCGAGCCTGGAGGGGCGCGTCAACCAGATGGAAGTCGAGATCGACGATGAGTGCAACCGGACGCTCGCGACGCGCGCGCCCGCCGCCTCCGACCTGCGGCTGGTGATCGCGATCATCAAGACGATCACCGACCTGGAACGTGTCGGCGACGAGGCGCACAAGATTGCCAGCATCGTCGCGCGCCGCGGCGGGCTCGAGCGCGGCGGGGTCGACGGCTACCGAATCGTGCGCCACCTCGGCAACGTCTCGCTGTCGCTGCTGCACGACGCGCTGGATATCTTCGCGCGGCTGGATGCGCCGGCCGCGCTGGCCGCGGTGCGGCGCGATCGCCAGATCGACGAGGAATACGACGCCATCCAGCGCCAGTGCATGACTTTCATGATCGAAGACCCGCGCACGATCCGCGCGATGATCGACTTGATGTGGGTGGCGCGCGCGCTCGAGCGCATCGGCGATCATGCCAAGAACATCTGCGAGTACGTGATCTACATGGTCGGCGGCCGCGACGTGCGCCACGTGGCGATCGAGGACGTCGAGCGGCAGCTCGGCACGCCGGCCGGCGGGGGCATTGGCGCGCCGCCGCCAGCCGGAGGCAATTGAAAATGGACGCCGCCAGCGCGGCGGGCGCAGCCGCGGCGGCGCCGGGCGTGGTGGCGCCGGGCGTGG
>JAGWPD010000255.1 GCA_028870705.1 Gammaproteobacteria bacterium | reverse complement strand
CCGCGGCCTGCGGGAGCGCCGCGGCATCCACGCCGGTCCAGTAGTCGAACCAGCGGCCGGCGGGCAGGCAGATGTTGTAATGAGCGGGTGATTCCAGCACCGGCGGCGGCGCCACCAGCAGCCGCTCGCCGAGCATGAAGGTGGTGTCCTGGCTGCAGGGTGCGGCCAGCGCCTCTGGAAAATCGTAGAACACGGGCCGCATCAGCGGCGCACCGCTGCGCGCGTTCTCGGCCGCGAGTGCGTAGATGTAGGGCAGCAGCCGGTAACGCTCCGCGATGAAATGGCGGCGAATCGCCGTGTGCTGCGGGCCGTCGACCCACGGCTCCTTGCGGGCATCGCCCTTGCCGTAGTGGTCGCGGAACACCGGCATGAACGCGCCGAGTTCGATCCAGCGCGTCAGCAGCTGCGGTGATGGCGCCCCGATGTAGCCGCCGACGTCGGCCCCGGCGTAGCCGAAGCCGCTCATGCCCAGATTCAGCAGCATGGCCACCGACAGCTTCAGGTGGTTCCAGGTCGAACTGTTGTCGCCGGTCCAGGTGACTGCGTAACGCTGGCCGCCGGCGAAACTGGCGCGGGTCATCACGTAGGCCCGCTCGTCCGGCGCGAGGCGCCGCAGGCCCTCGTAGGTCGCGCGCGAATTCTCCATGCCGTAGATGTTGTGGATCTCCGCGTGCGTGGCCGTGCGCGGCGCGAAGCCGGGCTCGTCGATCCGGTGCACGGTATCGAGCGGCATGGTCTTGCTCGGCGTGTCGAAGATCGCCGGCTCGTTCATGTCGTTCCAGTAACCGGCGATGCCCGCGCGCAGCTGCGGTTCGAACAGCGTCCCCCACCACGCGCGGGTCGCGGCGCGGGTGAAATCCGGGAATACGGCGCGACCTGGCCAGACTGGAGCGACGTACAAAGTACCATCCGCGCGCTTGACGAAATGATCGCCGGCGACGCCGCTGTCGTAGGGCGCGTAGCCCTGGCCGGGAGCGTTGGCGATATGCAGGTCGGTGATCGCCACCAGCCGGAAATCCTGGCGGCGCAGCGCCGCGCTCAATGCGCCGAGATCGGGGAAGGTCCGGCGGTTGGTCGTGAACGGGCGGTAACGATCCTGGTAGTCGATGTCGAGCCAGATCGCGTCGGCCGGTATGCGCTCCGCGCGCAAGCGCGCCGCGAGCGCGCGCACCTCGGCGTCGCTCATGTAGCTGAAGCGCGATTGCTGGAAGCCGAGCGACCACAGCGGCGCCAGCGGCGCCCTGCCGCTGAGCCCGGTGTAGCGCTCGATGACCTGCCGCAGCTCCGGGCCGTAGATCAGGTAATAGTCGATCGGGCCGCCCGCGGCGCCAAAGGCGAGCGTGTCCGGATCCTGCTTGCCGAAATCGAACCAGCTGCGCCAGGTGTTGTCGAGATAGATGCCGTAGCTGGGGCCGCCCGCGCTCGTGGCGATGAAGAATGGGATGCTCTTGTAGATCGGATCGGTCGACTCCTGGAACATGTAGGCGTCGGTGTTCCAGTCGACGAAGGCCGCGCCGCGCCGGTCCAGCGGCCCGGTCTTGTCGCCCAGGCCGAAGATGTGCTGATCGGCGCCGAGCGCCTTGCGCACCGTGAACGCGGCCCCTTCGATCGCCAGCGGCCGCTGCGGCGCATCCGCGCACAGCACACGCCCCTGCCGGTCGCTCACCACCAGCCGCAGCGTCGCGCGCTCCAGCCGCACCGACAGCGACGCGGTGTCGAAGCCGACCGCAGCGTCGTCGCTCCAGGCCTGCACCGCGGCGCGGCGCGCGCGCCATTCGGCCGGCACGACCCAGGAGGCGTCCTCGGGGAAATCACCGGGCGCGATCCGCACCCGCAGCACCGCGTCGCTGAGCGCGACAACCTGGATCTGCAATGCACCGGCACGCAGCCGCAGCGCGCCGGCCACTGGCGTTGCGTTCTGCGCCGCGGCCCGCAGCGCCATGCCGCCGCACAGCAGCGCAGTGGCCAGCAACGCGGCGAACCGCGGCGCGGCAAGCACTGCCGCCAGCAGGTTGCGGCGTGTGACAGCCTGCGGTTTCATGGTGCGGCTCCCGGCACGAATCAGGAGCCGCAATATATCAAGCCGTGATCAGCCCGTCGGTTTCGAAGGCAACAGGCCGTTCAGCACGGCGTAGGCCGTCATCCCGGCGACGTTGTGCACGCCGAGCTTGCGGCGAATGTTCTGGCGGTGCTTGTGCACGGTGGCGACGCTGAGACCCAGGTCGTAGGCGATCTTCTTGTTGTGCTGCCCGCTGGCGATGCGCGTCAGCACATCGCGCTCGCGCCGCGTGACCGGACGCTCCACGAAGCGTTCTGGATCGGGCGACTGGCCGGGCCGCAGGAAACTATCGAGCACCCGCTCGGACACCGCGCGGCACAGGAACTGCCTGCCCTGGTGCACCGAACGAATGGCCTGCAGCAACTCGACGCGATTGGAGTCCTTGAGGACGTAGCCGAGCGCGCCCCGGGTCAGGCAGACGCGGACGTATTCCTCGGTGTAGTGCATCGTCAGAATGACAACGCGCGTATCCGGATGCAGGCGGCGCAGGTCGCTCAGCAATTCCAGGCCGGAACGCCCCGGCAACGCCAGGTCTGAAACCACCAGGTCCGGCTTGTGCCTGGCGACCAGTTCCAGCGCCTCTTCGGCATCACCCGCCTCGGCCACGATTTCCAGATCGGACTCGATTTCGAGCAGAGTGCGCAGACCCATGCGCAGGATCGCGTGATCGTCGATCAGCAGCAGGCGGCACTTCGGATCGGCGGGGCTTTTCGAATCCGGGCTTCTCATATGGGTAATCCTCACATGGGCGGCTTCGGCCGGTCCATCAATTTCACATATATCCGCAGAATACTGCATGATCTCGCGACCCCGCTCAAGGAGTTACCGCCATCACCAGTGGTCTCGGCGCCACCACGGCAAGCGCTTCGCTGCCCGAGCTCGCCGCGAACTGCTGCAACGTGATCATGGTCTGCGGGCGCGGCGCCAGCGCATGAAAATTCAGCGTGACCAGCGTGCCATCCCCCGTCACGTTGGTACCCGACAGCTCGAACCGCACCCTGCCGCCGCCGACGTCCGAACGCGGCACCGCGGCCGTGCGCTGCTCTTCGGGGATCAGCCCGCCGGCCGATCCGCCGGTAAACTGCAACACGGACGGATCGTAGCGCAGCATGGCGCGCATGCCGGAGACGGCATCGGCATGCGCGATATTGAGCGTGACGGTGAAATCCTCGCCGACTGCGACCTCGGGCTCGCCGTCCAGGATCAGTGCCGGGCGTGAACTGGTGGCGGCAGCGGCGGGGGCAGACGTCCCCGGCGGGCTCGGAGCCGCTGCGGCTGCGGCGCCGCTGCCCGCATCCGCGCCAGGCGCGGGGCCCGCCTGGGCACGCGTCGCGCCGGTCGGCGCCACCAGCGGCTGCTCGACGGTGTCGAGCAACTCGATGGTGGTGCCACGGCCGGTGGGCCGCCCTGCTGCGCTGGCCGGCACGGAGGCATTGACGCCCAGCGGCCGGCTGCGCAGCTCGTTCTCGGTGCCGTAGCGGAATTCGAGATTCTCGGCCGCGGCACGCGCCTGCGCACGCACGATGCGCGGTGTCAGCGACAGCACGATCTCACTCTTTTCGCGATCGTTGTTACGGCTGCCGAACAGCCGGCCAATCAGCGGCAGGTCGCCGAGCCCGGGCACGTGGCTCGAACTCATCCGGTCCGAATCGTTGATCAGGCCGGCGAGCACCTGGGTTTCGCCATCGTGCACCTCGAGCAGCGTGTTCGCCTCGCGCGTACCGATCTGGTAGGCCAGCGTCACGCCGCCGCTCCCGGTCGGCACGCTGACCTCCTTGACGATGGAACTCACGACCAGGTTCACCTTGATGGCCACGTTGCCATTCATGCGCACGGTCGGCTCCACCTCCAGCGTCAGACCGACATCGAGGTACTGCACGCTGCCGTTGGCGATCACGCCACCGTTGGTGGGCGTCACGCTGTTGGTGATCACCGGCACGCGATTGCCGATCAGCACCTTGGCCTTCTCACGATTGCGGGCGCGGATCCTGGGGCTGGCCAGCACGTTGCTCTGGCCGACGGATTTCTTCAGGTCGACCGACACCGCCAGGTCGCTGACCTTGATCGTGGTCTCGTCCTGGTCCTTCAGGTCGGCGAGCACCAGCGGCTCGCCCGCGAGCGGCGTCGGCGTCAGCGTCACGCCGCCGGGATAGTTGACGCCGAGCTGTTGCAGCCGGTTGCGCGTGATCTCGAGCACCTCCACTTCGAGCATCACTTCGGCCTCGGCGACGTCAATCGAGGCGATCAGCCGCTCGGCCATGCGGATCGCATCGGGCGTGTCGCGGATGATCACCAGGTTGGCGCGCTCGTCGATGAAGCTGGTCTTGACGCCCAGCACCGTTTTGAGCGCTTCCTGGACTCTTTTCGGATCGGTGTTCGTCACATAAAAGGTGCGCACCACCTGGTCGCGGTAATCCTTCTGCTTGGCCTCGGTGTTCGGGTAGATCAGCGCCATGTTCGGCGCCAGCACCTGCTGGCTGAGCTGGCCCTGCGCGAGGATCAGGCCGATCGCCTGCTCGATCGGCGCGCGCTCGACGAAGATCGTGGTCTTGGTGTCGGTCTTCACATCCTTGTCGAAGATGAAGTTGATGCCGGTCTGGCGCGACAGCACCTCGAACACCATCTTGGTCGGAGCATCGCGGAACTGCAGCGTCACCGGGCGGTTGTCGCGCGCCTGCAGCCGCGGCGTGACGGCGAGCGGCGCGCGCGCGGCGTCGATCCTGGCGCGCAGCGCGCTGGCGCTGGCCGAGCCCGGATTCTCGCGCAGCACCGCGCGCAGTGCCGCCTCGGCATCGTCGAACCGGTTCTGTTCGATGTCCTTGCGCGCCTGCGCGATCACCGTCATGTGGCGACGGTCCGCCTTGAGCTGCTCCAGGCCGGCGAGCGCGCGGTTGTTGCTGGCATCGATCCCGAGCACGCGCCGATAGGCCTGCTCGGCGGCATCGAAGCGCTCGTCGGCGCGCGCGCGGTCGGCGGCGGCCAGCAGTTCGTGCACCGCCTGGTCGCGCTGGGTGCGCAGGTCGAGCCGGTAGCTCAGGTTGCGCGGGTCGGCGTGCGCCGCGCGTTCGAGCTTGCCGAGGCCCGGCTCGTACTCGCCCGCGTCCACGGCCCTGAGGCCCTCGCGCTGCATGCGCTCGGTCGCGCAGCCCGCGAGCGTGAGCAGCGCGGCCGTGAGCATGGTGGCGAAGGCGCGGCGCATGGCTCCTACCTAGCGGCGCCGCGCCGGCGGCCGCGGTCGCACGCTGACCTGGCCTTCAGGGCCCTTGATGACGAGCTCGGCCGGCGTACCGGCCGGCGCGGCGTCCGTGTACACCCAGTCACGCCGTGCGGCCCGCCAGAGGAGCGGCGCGCCGTTGACGATTTCGAGCGCCGCATCCGGGCCCAGCATGCTGGTGGCGCGCAGGTTGAGCTTGGCGCCGTCGTGCGTGTACACGGCGTACTTGACGTCGATCGTCAGGTCATAACCATTGCAGTCCTGGTCGATGCCATCACGGCGGATTTCCGCCGCGCCGGGGTGCACGCGCGCATCGTGATCGTTGCAGTCGGTGTTGATCGAGTAGCCGTCGTGATCCTGATCGACGGGATTCGCCAGCAGCTGGTGCGCGCGTGCAGCGTTGACGAGCCCGTAGCCGGTATTGTCATCGGGCCCGGGGATGTCGAGGTCCTGCGCGGTGACGGCGATCGCGGCGTCGGTCTCCGCGGCGCTGGCGGCCGGGGTCGCGCCGCGCAGCAGCGCGATCACGCCGGCGACTTCGGGCGCCGCGAACGAAGTACCCGCCACCGTGGTGTACTGGCCGGCGCCCGCCAGCGACAGGTCGGCGGTGCGCAAGCCGTCGCCGGGAGCGACCAGCTTGGGGAAGAATGCGCCGTCGCAGGCCGAAGGGCCGCGGCTGCTGAATGCGCTGACCGTGTTCGCCGCATCGACCGAACCGACGCTGCTGACGCGCAGGTTGTTCGCCGGGCTGACGCTGGTCCCCGGATTCGGCCCGAAGTTGCCGGCCGAATAGACGACCGCGATGTCGGCGGCGCGCAGCGCGTCGATGTCGGCCTGGAACTGGCTGTGGCAGACATTCTCGCCGGCGATGTCCCAGCTGTTCAGCACCACGTCGGGCGCGTCGTCGGTCGCCGGGTTGCCATCCGGGTCGATCACCCATTGGTAGGCGAGATGGATCGCGCTCTCGGAGGCCTGATGCGCGTCGTTGAAGATCTTGGCGGCGATCCACTTCGCATCCGGCGCCACGCCGATCACCGTGCCACCGGCCGAGCCGCCGACCGCGAGGCCCAGCACCTGCGTGCCGTGGCCATCCGCATCGTGCGGCGTCGCGTGCACGCCGTAAGGGTCATACCAGCTGTTGGCGCCGCCGCGATAGGCGAGCGCGAGATCGGGGTGTGCGCCGTCGACGCCGGTGTCGAGGCTGGCGATCACCGCACCGGCGCCGCTCAGGCCCTGCGCCCACAGCGCCGGCGCGCCGAGCGCATCGATGTTCCACTCGGGCGTGCCGGCGAGCGCGGCCTTCGGCGGCGGCGCAGTGACCACGCCGTCGAGGTGCACCTCGAGCACGCCCGGGTCAGCGATCAGCTTCCACACCAGTTCCCGGCTCGCGCGCAGCGCGATCGAGTGACTGAGCCAGAGCTGGCGGACATGCGTCGCACCCGCCGACTGCGCCTCGCGCACCAGGTCCCGGCTGTCGCCGGCGGCGCTGTCGCGGAGCGTCCGCACCAGTTGCTCGCGCCGCTGCGCACGGCGCAGGCGCTGCACGCTCGCCATGTCTTCGCCCTCGGCCACCGCGGCCTTGCGGAATCTCGGCGGCTGGTAGCTCGGCGCGTAACGGGCGATCACCGGGATGCTCTCGCCGGGCTGCGCGGCATCGAGCACCGCCTGCAGCTCCGCACTCGCGCTGCCGGCATGCGCGTCCGTGCCCACGAGCGCCAGCGCGACAAAAGCGAGCGAGCGCGCATCCACGGCTATTGCACCAGCAGGTTCGGGTAGACGAGCTCGCCCAGCTCGGCGCGCACGCGGCTGCCGGGCGCGACGCGCGCGGTATTGACGAACAGCACGAAGTAGCTGCGGCCGCTGCGCTGTTGGCCCTGCGTCTGACGGAGCGAGCCGAGTTTCGCCGTGGTCGGCACCGACATCTCGATGCCGGTGCGCTCATCGATCAGCTTCGGCCGGATCTTCGGGCCGAGAGCGCGCTGCGCGCGTTCGGGATCGAGCACGCGGTACCGCAGGTCGACGAGCATGCCGGCCGCCGACATGTGCACCGAATCGATCGCCAGCACGGAGCTGGCGACCCCTGGCGGGGCAGGCGTAGGCGCGGCAGCGGCGTGCGCCGCCGCCGGCGCCACGGCGCAGCCGGACAGACTATGTACGGCGGCCGCCAATACGCCGATGGCGGCAACCGAAGTTGCCGCCATCGCGTGTCGTCGTGAACTCGTGCGTGGTTGGCTCAATAGCGCTCCTCGGACCGCCTCGCCCTCAGGCCGTACTCACTGGATCACCAGCGGCACGCTGGTGGTGGCCGGCAATCCGACCGCCTGCACGCGCACGCGGCTGCCGGCAGCGGGCGTGATCCCGGTGTTGTTGGGCACATTGGCGAAGCTCCACATCCTCGGCGCCGTGCCGGGGACAATCCGCGTGCTGGCGATCAGCGTGCCGCCGGTCGTCTGGCCCGGCGCCAGCAGGTAAAAGCCCAGCAATCGGTTGCCCGGCAGCGTGCTTGCGCCGTTGGCGGCGAAGGTATTCGCCAGCGCATTGAACACCACGCCGCCGTTGGCGATCTGGAACGCACCGTTGCTGAGGTTGACCGTCACCGTGGCGACGTTGCTCAGCGCGCCGCTCGGATCGCGCGCCTGGTAAGTGAAGGTCACCACGCCGGCCACGCCCACCGGGGTGATGCTGAAGCCGCCGCTGGCGTTCAACGCCACCGTGGCGTTGGCGGGCTGGCCGACCAGCACCGCGACCAGCGCATCGCCGTCGACGTCGGTGTCGTTGGCCAGGACTCCGGGCGCCGCCACCGTGGTGGTGGCGTCGTCAGCGATCGTGAAGGTGTCGTTGGCCGCGACTGGCGGATCGTTCACCGGCGTCACCGTCACGCGCACCGTCGCGGTCGCGGACTTCGGCGCGCCCTGCGCGGGCACATCCGTGATCGTGTAAGTGAAGGTCGCGACGCCGTTGAAGTTAGCATCCGGCGTGAACATCAGGCGCGTGTGCGCGAGATCGGACGTGACGGCGCTGACCACGCCGCCAACCGGCTGCGTGTAGCCGCTGACGTTGATCGGGTCGCTGGCCGGATCGGAATCGTTCGCGAGCACGTCGATCGTCACGCTGCCGCCATCCTCGGCCATCGTCGCGGTGTCGTCGACCGCCCGCGGACTCAGGTTCGCGGTCACCAGCAGCGTTACCGTCGCGGGCGCCGCGCTGTTGGCCGTGCCATCGTTGGCGTAATACTGGAAGCTGTCGGCGCCTTCGTAGCCCGCGGGCGCCGTATATTCGGCGGTGCCGCCAGCCGCCACCCAGCTGGCGCCGGGCACTCCGGTCGGCCCCGCGCCGTCGGCGGCCACGGTGAGCGGATCGTTTTCGACGTCGGTATCGTTGGCGACGAGCGCGGGCAGCAGCGTCGGCCTGCCCATCAAGACCTCGTAGACGCCGTCAGCGTTCGCAACCGGCGGGTCGTTGACATTGGCGACCTCGATCGACACCAGCGTCGGCGCGCTGTTGGCCAGGCCAGTGCTGGCGCGGTACTGGAACGAGTCGGGGCCGAAGTAGTTCGGCGCCGGCGCATAGACAAAGCCGCCATCGGCGTGCAGCTCGAGCCGGCCGTGGGCCGGGCCTGAGGCCGCCACCAGCGCGACCGACGTGCACGGCAGGAGCGGCGCAACGTCCTGCACGCAGGCGTCGTTCGCCAGCACGCCATCGGGCGGCGGCGGCGCGGCCGGGACCGTCAGCACCGTGTCCTCGGTCGCCGCATAGGTGTCGGGCAGTGTCAGTGGCACGGGTGGGGCCGGTCCGACCAGCAGATTGACCAGCATGCCGCTGGCCGCGCCCGCGGGAGTGGTCGCGGTGGCGGCGACCGCCGGCGAGGAATTGGCGAGCTGGCGGCGGCGATCGAGCAGGTGATAACGGCCTTCGGCGCCGAGCGTCCAGATCGCCTCCAGCCCCTTGCCGGCGGCCAGCAGCGTCGCGTGCTGCGCGCGGCCGTGGAGCGAGGCATCAGTGGCGCTGCCATCCTCGCCGATCAGCGTGAACTCGCCTTCCGGCAATATCACGCTGTGGCTCTCGATGCCGGCGTTCAGCATTCGCAGCAGCACGCGCTCGCCGGCCTGGCCCGCCATGCGCGTATCGCGCGAGGTGAAGGCGATGCCATCGGCCTCGCCGTCGACGAAGAAGTACTGCGGTTCGTAGAAGATCGTGCTGGTGCGCGCGCCGGCCGCCGCATCGCCATAGGAATCGTCCGCGACACTGGCGTGCAGCGCCGGGTCGAGTTCGCTGTAGATCGCGACCAGTTCCTTGTTGAAGTCCGCGCCGCTGACGCCCGCGTAGGCGCAGCGCGGCGCGCAGGCGCCGGCGGCCGCGGGCTCGACCACCAGGCCGCCGTACAAGCCCATCTGCACCTGCACGGCCGGATGCGTGCCGCTCTGGTAGACGTAGCTGCCGGCGCGCGGCGCCGCCCAGCAGTAGCTGCCGATCTCGCCGTTCGG
>JAGWPD010000254.1 GCA_028870705.1 Gammaproteobacteria bacterium | reverse complement strand
TCGCTCAACGGCATCGTCTACGCGAACTCGGCGCGCATCGGCGGCGACCGCTTCGACGATGCGATCATGAACTACGTGCGCCGCAACTACGGCATCCTGATCGGCGAAGCGACCGCCGAGCGCATCAAGATCGAGATCGGTTCGGCCTATCCCGGCCAGCAGGTGCGTGAACTGTCGGTCAAGGGACGCAACCTTTCCGAAGGCGTGCCGCGCAGCTTCACGCTCAACAGCAACGAGATCCTCGAGGCTTTGCAGGAACCTCTGCAGGGTATCGTTGGTGCCGTGAAGCAGGCACTGGAGCAGACGCCGCCGGAACTCGGCGCGGATGTCGCCGAGCGCGGCATCGTGCTCACCGGCGGCGGCGCATTGCTGCGCGACATCGACAAGCTGCTGATGGAGGAAACCGGCCTGCCCGTGGTCATCGCCGATGACCCGCTGACCTGCGTCGCGCGCGGCGGCGGCCGCATCCTCGAACTCATGGACGAACTGGGCCCCGGTCACTTCGGACTGGAGTAAATAGCTGGCGTGGCCGGTTTCGGCACAAGCGTCGGTCGGCCCATCTACGGCCGCGGGCCATCCGCAGGCCTGCGCTTCACCGTCTATGCGCTGCTGTCGCTGGTGCTGATGTACCTCGACCAGCGCGCGCGCTGGTCGGAGCGGCTCCGCTATGGGCTGCAGTCGGTCGCCTACCCGGTGCAGGTGGCGGTGAATTCACCGGCCGCCGCGTGGCAGTGGCTGACCGGGAGCCTCGCGACCCGCAACAGCCTGCGCGCGCAGAACCTGCAGTTGCATACCGAAGTGCAATCGCTCCGGCTCGAGCTGCTGCGGATGCACGCGCTCGAGCAGGAGAACGCGCAGCTGCGCGAACTGCGCGGCGCGCTGCCGCCGCTGGTGAAAAAATGGCTGGTCGCCGAGGTCATCGGCGTCGATGCCGGGACGCTGCGCCAGCGACTGATCATCAACAAGGGCCTGCACGACGGCGTGCACGTGAACCAGCCCGTGGTGGATGGCGCGGGCATCATGGGCCAGGTCGCGCATGTCGGGCCGTGGAGCTCGGAGGTGATCCTGATCACCGACCCCGAGCACGCGCTGCCGGTGCAGATCACACGCACGGGCCTGCGCACCATCGCCGTCGGTTCGGGCAATGCCGATGAACTGCTGCTCACCTACCTGGCCGCGAACTCCGACGTGAAGAGCGGTGACGAGCTGGTCAGCTCCGGTCTCGGGGGCGTATTCCCGGCGGGCTACCCGGTCGGGCGCATCACCGGGGTGCGGCGCGAGGCCGACCAGCTGCTGGCGCAGGTACGCGCGACGCCGCAGGCCGGCATCGATCGCGCCCGCGAAGTGATGCTGCTCGACTTCGATGCGTCGAATCCCGCGGCGCCGGGCAAGCCATGAGGAGCCGCGAACACCTGCTGGTGATCCTGTTCACCTCGTTCGTGGCGCTGGTGCTGAGCATCGTGCCGCTGCCGGCGTGGTTGCAGGCGATCCGGCCGGCGTTCCTGGTGCTGGCGGTGCTCTACTGGTCGACGATGGCGCCGTTCGTCGCCGGCATGGCGCTCGGCTTCGTCGGCGGGCTGGCGCTCGATGTGTTCCAGGGTTCGCTCCTGGGCGAGCACGCGCTCGCGCTCTCGTTCCTCACCTACCTCGCGCTGCGACTCAACCTGCTGATGCGCGCAAAGCCGATCTTCGAGCAATCGCTGTACGTGTTGCTGGCGCTGGTCGGCTACGAATCGCTCCTGTGGCTGATCGACGGCTGGACCGGTCGATCGCTGTCGAGCCCGCTGCGCTGGCTCCACACGCTCACCGGCGCGCTGATCTGGCCGGTCGTGGTGGGCGTGCTGGGCCGCTTCCATTCCACGCGCTGACGGAGCCGGCACGTGCGCATCAAGGACCAATGGAACGAGCAGCGCATCTACTCGAGCCGCACCTTTGCGGCCATGCTGATCATCGGCTTGTTGAGCCTGGCGCTGCTCGGCAAGCTCGCCTACCTGCAGATCATCCGCCACGACTACTACCTGGAGCTCTCGCAGGGCAACCGCGTGCGCCAGGATCCGATCCCGGCCAGCCGGGGACTGATCCTCGACCGCCGCGGCCGGGTGCTGGTCGACAATGAGCCGGCGTTCCAGCTCGAGCTGATCCGGGAGCAGACCCCGGACCTGCCCGGCACGCTGCAGCGGCTCGCGAAGCTCGGCCTCATCAACCAGGAAGACATCGA
Organism: Gammaproteobacteria bacterium; assembly: GCA_028870705.1. Lineage (GTDB taxonomy): Bacteria > Pseudomonadota > Gammaproteobacteria > Steroidobacterales > Steroidobacteraceae > FEN-1191. The sequence continues at coordinate 4,036 of JAGWPD010000254.1, read as the reverse complement.
ACCGCTCAAGCGCATCATCCATTCGCGCCGCAGCTTCGACAGCGTGCCCATCCGGCTGCGGCTCAGCGATGAGGAAATCGGGCGCTTCGCGGTGCATCGCTACGAATTCGAGGGGGTGGAGCTGCGCGCACGGCAGACACGCCACTACCCCTACGGCGAACTGGGCGTGCACGCGCTGGGCTACGTGGCGGCGGTGAGCGAGGACGACCTCGACCGCATCGACAAGCCGGGCTATGCCGGCACCACGCTGATCGGCAAGCTCGGGGTCGAGAGCGCCTACGAGACGCAGCTGCACGGCCTGAACGGTTACCAGCAGATCCTGGTGAACGCGCAGGGCCGCTCGGTGAAATTCCAGGGCGCCTACCAGCCGGACCTGCGGGCCGAGGCGCCGGTCGCGGGCCGCGACCTGGTGCTCGCCCTCGACCTGCCGACGCAGCAGGCAGCCGAGGCCGCACTGGGCGACCATCGTGGCGCGATCGTCGCGCTCGATCCCACGAACGGCGACGTGCTCGCGCTGGTGAGCCACCCGGGCTTTGATCCGAGCCTGTTCAGCCGCGGACTCACGCGCAGCGAGTATTCGCAGCTCACCAACAACGAGGACAAGCCGCTGCTCAATCGGGCACTGCGCGGCACCTACCCTTCGGGCTCGACGATCAAGCCGGTGATGGCGCTCGCCGGCCTCACGTACAACCTCATCGACCCCGAGCGCCGCGAATTCTGCAACGGTTCCTTCCACCTGCCCGGCAGCTCGCATATGTACCGCGAAGGCAAGGGCGGCAAGCACGGCGCGGTGGACCTGGTCGACGCGCTCGCGCGCTCCTGCGACGTGTACTTCTACGGCCTGGCCGCGCAGCTCGGGGTCGAGCGCATCGCAACATTCGCCGCGCAGTTTGGCATCGGCTCGCTCACCGGCATCGACATCAGCGGCGAGAAGCCCGGGCTCCTGCCGACGCCGGAATGGAAGAAGCAGGCCTTCAGGCGACCGCAGGACCAGGTCTGGTTCCCGGGCGAGACCGTCAATTTCGGCATTGGCCAGGGCTACCTGCTGGTCACGCCGCTGCAGCTCGCGCACATGACCGCCGAGCTCGCCGAGCGCGGCCGGAGTTATCGCCCACGGCTGGTGATGGGCGTGCGCGATGCCAACGGCGTGATCGTGCGCAACCCGGCGGTGGCGGCGTCCGGTGCGACCGGCATCAGCGCAGCCAACTGGGATCTGGTGCTGCGCGGCATGATCGGCGCCACCACCTACGGGACGGCCGCCCTGATCGGCAAGGACGCGCGCTACCGCATCGCCGGCAAGACCGGCACCGCGCAGGTGTTCACGGTGGCGCAGAATGCGCATTACAACGCGAAGACGGTCGCCGAGCGGCTGCGCGACCACGCCTGGTTCATCGCCTTCGCGCCCGCGGAAGCGCCGCGCATCGCGATCAGCGTGCTGGTCGAGAACGGCGGCTTTGGCGCCAGCGCCGCCGCGCCACTCGCGCGGCGCGTGATGGACGCATACCTGCTCGAGGGCCCAGCGCCCGCCGCCACCACGACGCCGGCGGCTGCGACGCCGGCCGGAGCCCCGCAGTCCGCCGGAGCCACGCAGTGATCCTCGACGACAACCGCGACTCGGCCGCGCGGCGCACGTTTTCGGCGACCGCGCGCCTGCTTTCGGCGTTGAAGCTGGACGGGCCTTTGCTGGTGGGCTTAGGCTTGCTGACGGTCTACGCGCTCATCGTGCAGTACAGCGCTTCGGGCCAGAGCCTCGAGACGATCCTGCGCACGCTGATGCGCATCGGCATCGGCGCCTTCGCGATGATCGCGCTGGCGCACAGCAGCCCGAATTTCCTCCGCAGCCTCGCGCCCTGGTTGTATGGCGCCGGCATCCTGCTGCTGCTGGTCGTGGATGCGATCGGCTACGTGGGCAAGGGCGCCCAGCGCTGGCTGGACCTGGGCCTGATCCGTTTCCAGCCCTCGGAGATCATGAAGCTCGCAGTGCCGATGCTGGCCGCCTCGTTCATGCACGAGCGGCGCCTGCCGCCCGACTGGCGGAACCTGATTGTGCTGGCCGGCATCGTGATCCTGCCGGCCGCGCTGGTCGCGATGCAGCCGGACCTCGGCACCGCGGTGCTGATCTTCGCGACCGGCGCGCTGGTGGTGCTGATGGCGGGCCTCCAGTGGCAGGTGATCGGCGGGCTCGCCTGCGCCGGCACCGGCGCCGCCGTAATAGGCTGGCGCTTCCTGCACGATTACCAGCGCCAGCGCATCCGCATCTTCCTCGATCCGCAGTCCGATCCGCTCGGCTCGGGCTACCACATCATCCAGTCACAGATCGCGATCGGCTCGGGCGGCCTGTTCGGCAAGGGTTGGATGAACGGCAGCCAGGCGCAGCTCGATTTTCTGCCCGAGCGCTCCACGGACTTCATCTTCGCCGTCATCGGCGAGGAGTTCGGCCTGCTCGGCCTGATCGTGCTGCTGCTGCTCTACCTGTTCATCCTCTCGCGCGCGGTGTTCCTCGCGAGCCAGTCCAGCGGCACGTTCGCACGGCTCCTGGGCCTGAGCCTGGCGCTGACCTTCTTCGTCTACGTGCTGATCAACGCCGGCATGGTCACCGGACTCCTGCCGGTGGTCGGCGTGCCGCTGCCGCTGATCAGCTACGGCGGCACCTCGGTCGTGACGCTGCTGGCGGGCTTCGGTATTCTGATGGGCCTGTATTCGCACCGGAAGCTCGTCAACTCGTGAGATCGCGCGGCGCGTTGTTGCTCCAGAGCCTGCTGTGCCCGCTGTGGCTGCAGCCATTCGCGGCGCACGCGACCAATGTGTCGTCGGTGGCGCCTGTCCCCGCGACCGCAGCCGCGCCCGCAACCGAAACCACTGCGCCGCCCGAGGTTGCGCCGGAGAAGACCGCCGCCGGCCACACGCGCTTCGACCTCAATCGCGCCGATATCGTCGCCTTCGTCGATCGTGTCTCCGGCAAGGGCCTGCCGCGCGAGGCGGTATTCGCCTTGCTCGCCAAGGCCGAGCCGCAACCCAGGATCATCGAAGCGATGAACCGGCCAGCGGAGAAAACCCTCGCCTGGTGGGAATATCGCGCGCACTTCCTCACCGCCGAGCGCATCGACGCCGGCGCGCGCCTGTGGCGCGAACACCGCGAACTGTTCGATGCAATCGCGATGGAGCGGCACGTGCCACCCGAGTACGTACTTGGCATCATCGGCGTCGAAACCTATTTCGGCCGGATCATGGGCCGCTACCGCGTGCTCGATGCGCTCACCACGCTGGCCTTCGATTATCCGGCGCGCAGCGAGTATTTCCAGCGCGAGCTCGAGCAGTTCCTGCTGCTCACGCGCACGGGCGAGCTCGACGCGCAGGTCGTGCTCGGCTCGTATGCGGGGGCGATGGGCGCGGCGCAGTTCATGCCGTCCAGCTTCCGGAACTATGCGGTCGACGAGAGCGGCACCGGCCATCGCGACCTGTGGACCGACTGGGCCGACATCTTCGCGAGCGTGGCCAACTACCTGCAGCAGCACGGCTGGGAATATGGCCAACCGGTGCTGGCCGAAGCCAGGCTGGGCAGCGCACCAGACCCTGCCACGCCCACCGGCAGCGCGCTCAACGAGACGCTCGGCGCACTGCGTGCGCGCGGCATGCAGGTGACCAGCCTGCTCGACGACGCGACGCCGTGCATGCTGCTTGCGGCGCCACAGAGCGACGGCATGGCTTACCGCGTCGGCTTCCGCAATTTCTATGTGATCACGCGCTACAACCACAGCCCGCTGTACGCGATGGCAGTGAACGACCTGGCGCAGGCGCTCAGCGCGCGCGTGCTGGCGGCCGACGCGCCCTGATGCGTTTCGCCCGCCCCGTCGGCACGGCTACGCTGGCGCTGCTGGTCGCCGCCTGCGCCAGCGCGCCGCGGCGCGGCGCCACGCCCGCGACGGCAACCGCCAATGGGCCCGCAGCTGCGACGCTGCCGGGACTGCCGCCACCGCCGCCGGCCGAGGTGGCCGATGCGGTGCCGCGACTCGAGCCCCGCAGTGCCCACGGCAAT
>JAGWPD010000253.1 GCA_028870705.1 Gammaproteobacteria bacterium | reverse complement strand
CTCGTCCGCAAGCTCGCCGAGAACGCGGGCGCCTGGAGGGCGTCGCGGTAGCGGACCCTCAGGCCCTGATCTCCCTGCGCTGACGGACCGAGCGCGCGCACGTCCTCGATGTCGGCAAACACGAGTGAAGCATCACTGTCCGAGAGGCCGACTTCGAACACGCCGGCCACCTTGAACTGCCGCAGCCTCGGAGCCGGCACCCCGTCCGGCGTGACGGTCGGGATGAGGAGCGTCAGCGAATCGCCGGGGGCGAGCCCGAGCTCCTCGGCGATGACCTCACCGATGATCACTCTGTCGGACCCGGCCGCGAGGTCGGATAGCTTGCCTTCCGTGATCGCGCCGACGAGGCGCGTGACGGAGGGCTCCGCCTTGGGATCGATCCCACGCAACTCCACCGGCAGCATCTCGGGAGTGCGCACGGCGAGCGCTTGGATCTGGGCATAAGGGGCTTCGCCGACGACTCCCGGCGAGCCGCGAATGGCCTTGGCGGCGGCCTGCCACTGCCCGGGGCTCGAAGCCGTGCCCTGAGATTCTGTCGGAACGACCCGCGCGTCGGCGTCCAGGGCGAGGAGTCGCTGCCTGAGATCGCCCTCGAACCCGTTCATCACTGACAGGATGACGATGAGCGCAGCGACGCCCACGCAGACGCCGGCGAGGGAAGTCCAGGTGATGAAGGAGACGAAGAACTTGTGGGACCGGGCGCGCACGTAGCGCAGGCCCACGAAGAGCGACAGCGGATGGAACATCCCGGTCATTTAACCATATCGGGGGCACCGGCCCGAACCTTGATGGGCGTCACAGATCGGCGCGGCACCTGGGGCTCCCGCCTTTGACAGATTCCGGCCGGGTGTATAGTCAGCGCGGATCGGTGGAGGTTCCGTATGCGCTCGGCAAAACTACTGGCACTGCTGATCGGCTGCGCAATCGCGGGAGGCGCGAGTGCGGAGACGGTGGTAATCGATGGGCACGTGCAGCTCGCGGACTCCTCGGTCTCGCACCCGGGGCGCGGTACCACCATGCATCAGGTGGAAGCGAAGTTCGGGGCGCCGCAGAAGCGGTACCCGGCCGTCGGCAAACCGCCGATCACCCGCTGGGACTACCCTTCCTTTTCGGTCTTCTTCGAGTTCAACCGGGTCGTGCACTCGGTCGTGCACGAGTGATTTTATTGGCCCGAAGTCGCCTGCGGCGCTTCGGGCGGCCAGCCCTATAACGACCCTCGATCCCGCGGCCCAAAGGCGGCTTTGGGCCGCTTGGTCATTTGCTTTCGCACGGCGCAAGCCCTGAGGCCACAGGCCTCGGCAGGGACCATCATTTTTTCGCCGCGATGATCTCGTCCAGGTAGTCGGGCGAGCCGTCGACGCGCACCAGGTGCGGGTACTGCAGGCCATCGCGGTAATCGACCGCGACGGTCTCGAAGCCACCCTGATACTTGAGCAGCAGCCTGATCGGGCCGCCGCCGTGCTCGGCCGCCCGGATCGCGTCCGTCATCACGTCGGCCGAGTAGTCGTGCCCGTTCACCGCCACTACCGTCGCGCCGCTCGTGACACCGGCTTTGAAAGCAGGGCCGTTCCAGCGCACATCATTGATCTCGCCAGTCTTGGTGAGCGTCAGGCCGATGGAGAACGTAAAGCTGATCATGTGGCGGCTGGACGCGCCGGAGTCGTATTCCTTCTGGAAGTTGCTTTCCTCGTCGTTGTACATCAGCTTCCAGCCGCTCGCCCCGATACCGTCCATCGGCGACTGGTGTGCATCGAGCCGCTGGCGGAGGAAGCCGGCCCAGTCGTATTTCACGACGCCGTTCAGGGCGGCGACGAGATCGTCGAAAGTATAGGTCTTGGTGACGAAACTGCCGCTGTTCACGCCGAAGAAATGGCTGGCGAACGTATCGAGCGATTTGCGATCGCCGGTGAGCGCGCGGATTTTGGCATCGACCGCAAGCCAGACCAGCTGCCCGGCGCTGTAGTACTCCTCGCTCATCTGCCAGCTGCGGTAGGGCAGCGGCTCCCGATGCGCCGCCGTGGGATCGTTGGTCGTGTCCTCGATGGTGCGCCACTCGAAACCGGGCCGGTTGCGGTCGTAGTTGGCGGCCACCAGCGCCAGCGCCTCGCGGAACTGCTCGCCGCTCCACATGCCGGAGCGCGCGGTCAGCACGAAGCCCCAGTACTGCGTCTGGCCCTCGTAAACCCACAGCAGCGAGTCACCCATGGGCACGTTGAAGGTGGGCGTCCACAAGTCCGCGGGCCGGCGGAACTTGCCGTTCCACGAGTGAGTGAACTCGTGCGCCAGGAGGTCCCGCCCGGGTGCCGTCTTGTCCCAGTCGGTGAAGTAATTCGCGCGCGTGCCGTCTTCGCTCGAGCGATGGTGCTCGAGGCCGTTGCCGCTCAACTGGTCGGAGAGCGAGTATAGGAAGTCGTAATGATTGTAGTGATGCGAGTCGAAGAGCTTGTAGGCCTGTGTCACCAGGTTGCGATGAGCCTGCAGCTGCTCGGGAGTCATCTGCAGGTACTTCGGCGCATCGGCTACCACGTCCAGGTGCACTGGCGTTGCGGCGCCCGGGTCGAGGTCCACGCGCTGGAAGTAGAGACCCGCATACATCGGCGAGTCGACCAGTGTGTTGTAGGTCACCGGCTTGAAGGTCGTGGTGTCGCCGGATCGGGAGAGCGTCTCCAGCGCCGTTCCGAACTGCCAGCCGTGCGGCAGAGTCACGCTCGGCGCGAAGGTGATGTCGCGCGAGTAATGACCGGCCGGGTATAGGCTGATGTCATTCCACTCGAGCGACAGCATCGTGTCGGTCATCTGGATGTGCTGCATCCCACTACGCCCCGAGAGATACTGGAAGTCGACATCGAGGCTCGCGACGTCCCGCGGTACGTCGACGTGGAAGGCATACACGTCATATTCGTCGCGCTTCCACTCCAGCCGCCTGCCGTTCGCCTCGATGGTGAGGCCGGCAACCATGGCGACCGGACCGCTCGGGGAGTGATTCCCGGGGATCCACCTCGGATAGAGCAGTGTCAGCTCCCCGCCCCGGACCGGGACCACTTCGTGCACCCGGAAGATCCCTTGCCGCGTATCGCTGGCGTCCACTGCAATCTGGATGGTGCCCGGATACGCCGTGTCCCTCGGCGGGCTGATGTGGGCGTCGGCAGCATCGGCCCATGCGACGCCGGCGGCGGTCGCGCCGGCGATGCACAGGGCCATGGCTGTCGCCAGTCGGGCCGGGAAAGACAATTGCGACGGGGTTGAGCTTGACATATGGCGGTTCCAAAACATCTCCGCCGACGGTAATATCGTCGGCACCACACTCGCCAGTGCGCGCACCGCATGGAGCAAACCGCTCGGCGATTGTCCGCCCACGCCATTGAGCGTGGCGGCCGCGATTGCCGCTGCCCGGATGCCTGCTGCGCGGCCGGCCCTGTGGTAACCTTGTATTTTCGTAGAAAAATATCGGGGATAAGATCTTGTCCGTGGACGAGTCTCTGAAGACCCGCATCGAGGAACTGGTGCGCGCGGGAGCGGTGCGCCGCAAGCTCGCGGCCGCGCAACTCGAGGCGGAAATCCGGCGGCGTGAGGAGGTATTGCGCCGCACCTTTCGCCGCTACCTTTCCCCGCGCCTCGCCGACAAGATCCTCGAGGACGCGCAGCTGCGCGACACGCTGCTTTCCACCCAGGATCTGCGCGCGCATGCGGTGGTTCTGTTCGCCGATCTGCGCGGGTTCACGACCATTTCGGAGCGGCTGGCGCCCAGCCAGGTGGTGCCGCTCCTCAACGAGTACTTCTCGCTCCTCACGGAGATCACGTTCCGCCACGACGGCACGGTCTTTCACATGGCCGGAGACTGTCTGATGCTGGGCTTCGGGGTGCCGCTCGAGCAGTCCGACAGTCCCACGCGCGCCGTGCGCGCCGCCCAGGAGATGCTGGAGAACTTCAAGGGTCTGGCGCAATCCTGGAAGGAGCGGTTCGGAGTCGATGCCGGCCTCGGCATCGGCATCAACGAGGGCGATGTGGTGGCGGGCAACATCGGCTCGAGCTCATACATGAGCTATACACTCATCGGTGACACGGTGAACGTCGCCGCGCGGCTCTGTCAGCGAGCCCGCGCCGGTGAGATGCTCTTCTCGCGCTCGGTCAAGCAGTCGCTCGATGCATGCGGGCTGGACATCGGCGCCACCCCGCTGCCGCCGATGCAGGTGCGGGGCCGCTCCGGCTCGATAGACATCTACTGCGTGCCCGTCGAGGAGCGCATGCAGGTCACGGGAATCCCCGTCGCGATTTGAGAGTCCTCAATCCGCCCGTTCCGAGCGCCGCCCGTCGGCATCTGCGCTGGCATCAGCTCCATGGCAGCTCACCGGCTCTGGCGCTCGCCGAAGCCACGCAAGCGGACCAGCGGTTGTATGTCGTCGTGGCCGATGCGGCCCGCGAGCTCGACCGGCTGGCGGCGGAGCTGCGCTTCTTCGCCGGCGAGCGCCTGACGCTCCTCGCCTTTCCCGATTGGGAAGTGCTGCCGTACGATCTCTTCTCTCCCCATCCGGACATCATCTCCGAGCGGCTGCGGACGCTCTTCGAGCTGCCCCAGACCCGGCATGGGTGCCTCATCGTGGCCGCGGACACGCTCATGCAGCGTCTGCCGCCGAAGCAATACGTCCAAAGCCGCGCTTTCGAGCTCACGCGCGGGCAAGCGCTCGCGCTGGAGCCTTTCCGTCAGAGGCTCACCGACGCGGGCTACGCGAGTGTCAGCCAGGTGACGAGCCCGGGCGAGTTCGCCGTTCGCGGCTCGCTGTTCGATGTTTTCCCGATGGGCGGGGCGGCACCGCTGCGCATCGATCTCTTCGACGAGGAGATCGAGGCGATCCGTCGCTTCGATCCGGAATCGCAGCGCTCCCTCGACGCGCTCGATAACGTGCGCCTCCTGCCCGCGCGCGAGATGCCGCTCGATGCGGAGGCCGTGAAGGAGTTCAGACGGCGCTTCCGTACCCGGTTCGAAGGAGATCCCAACCGAACCACGATTTACCGCAGTGTCAGCGAGGGTCTGGCGCCCGCGGGTATCGAGTTCTATCTGCCGCTCTTCTTCGAGCAGACGGCGACGTTGCTCGATTACTTGCCCGCCAACGCGGTCATCGTGCACGACGCGGCGCTGCCCGCCGCGCTGGAAAAGGCTTGGAACGGCATCGCGACCCGCTACGAGGATCGCCGGCACGACATCGAGCGGCCGGTCCTCGCGCCCGCGGAGCTCTTCGCCGAGCCGCGCGAGCTCGAAGCCAACCTCGAGGGCTTCTCTTCCGTCACCCTGGAGGCATTCAAGGCGGATACCACACTCGGGGAGGCAGCGGCGGACGTACGCAACTTCCCGACTGTCCAGCCGCGCGAGCTGCGGGTCGATCCGCGGGCCGAGCGTCCGCTGGCGGCTCTGGATGGCTTTCTCGCAGAGTTCGACGGACGCGTGCTGATTGCCGCCGACTCGCCGGGCAGACGCGAAGTGTTGCACGAGCTGCTGCGAGGACACGGGCACGCAGTCGACACGGTGCAGGATTGGCAAGCGTTTGCGGACGGCACCGAGACGCTTGCGCTCACCGCCGCGGCGGATCTAGGCGGCTTGACACTCACTCAGCCACGGATCGCGATCATCTCCGAGGCCCAGCTCTTCGGCGCACGCGCGCCGCAGGAGCGCCGCCGAAAGCGCGCGGCCGTCGACCCCGAAGCCATCCTCCGCGATCTGCAGGACCTCAACCCCGGAGCGCCGGTGGTGCACGAGGAGTACGGTGTCGGACGTTACGTCGGCCTGCAATCCATGGACGTCGCGGGGCAGCCGGGGGAGTTTTTGGTTCTCGAGTACCTGGACGGCGACCGAGTGTACGTGCCTGTCCATGCGCTGCATCTCGCCACCCGTTACACCGGCGCCGCGCCCGAGAGCGCGCCGCTGCACAAGCTGGGAACGGACCAGTGGGCGAAGGCGCGCAAGCGCGCCGCCGACCAGATACGGGATGTCGCGGCGGAGCTGCTCGATCTCTATGCGCGGCGCAAGGCGCAGAAGGGCCTGAAGCTCGCTCTCAACGAGAGCGAGTATCAGACTTTCGCCGACGCGTTCCCCTTCGAAGAGACCGAGGATCAGGCCGAGGCCATCCGCAAAGTGCTCGCCGATCTGCAGAGCGACCGTCCGATGGACCGCATCGTCTGCGGCGATGTCGGCTTCGGCAAGACCGAGGTGGCGATGCGCGCGGCTTTCGTCGCGGTGCAATCGGGGCGGCAGGTGGTGGTGCTGGTGCCGACGACGCTGCTGGCCGAGCAGCACCTGCAGAGCTTCCGCGACCGCTTCGCCGACTGGCCGGTGCGCATCGAGGCGCTGTCGCGATTCCGCTCGGGGCGCGAGGCCGGCGGCGTGCTCGCGGGCTTCGAGGGTGGCCAGGTGGATATCCTGATCGCCACGCACAAGTTGCTGCACGCGGACGCGCGCGCGCGCAACCTCGGGCTGCTGATCGTCGACGAGGAGCATCGCTTCGGCGTGCGCGACAAGGAGCGCCTCAAGGCGCTGCGCGCCGAGGTGCACGTGCTTACGCTGACGGCGACGCCGATTCCGCGCACGCTCAACCTGGCGCTCGGGGGCCTGCGCGAACTCTCGCTGATCAGCACGCCGCCGTCCGGGCGGCTGGCGATCAAGACTTTCGTGTGCGAATGGCACGGTCCGACGCTGCGCGAGGCGGCCTTGCGCGAGCTGCGCCGCGGCGGCCAGGTCTACCTGGTGCACAACGAGGTGCAGACAATCGACCAGGTCGCCACCGAGTTCGCCGCGCTGGTCCCCGAAGCGCAGGTGCGAATCGGGCACGGGCAGATGCGCGAGCGCGAGCTCGAACTGCTGATGGTCGACTTCTACCATCGCCGCTTCAACGTGCTGGCCTGCACGACCATCATCGAGAGCGGCATCGACGTTCCGAGCGCGAACACGATCCTCATCAATCGCGCGGACCGGCTCGGCCTGGCGCAGCTGCACCAGCTGCGCGGCCGCGTCGGCCGTTCGCATCATCGTGCCTACGCCTACCTGATCGTGCCCTCGCGCCGCGCGCTGGCCGGCGACGCCGCCAAGCGCCTCGAGGCGATCGAGTCGATGGAAGAGCTCGGGGCCGGCTTCCTGCTGGCCACTCACGATCTCGAGATCCGCGGCGCCGGCGAGTTCCTCGGCGAGCAGCAGACCGGCGAGCTCACCGAAGTGGGCCTGTCGCTCTACCTCGACATGCTCGAGCAGGCGGTGCGCGACTTGCGCGCCGGGCGCACCCCGGCGCTCGAGCGGCCGCTCGCGGCGGTCAGCGAAGTCGAACTGCACGTGCCGGCGCTCCTGCCCGGGGATTTCGTGCCGGACGTGCACCTGCGCCTCGCGCTCTACCAGCGCATTGCCGGCGCGAGCGCCGCCGAGCTGCAGGACATGGGCGGCGAACTGGTCGATCGCTTCGGGCCGTTGCCCGCGCCCGCGGATAACCTGCTGCAACTGGCGGCGCTGCGGCTGCGCGCGCGCGAGCTCGGCATCCGCAGGCTCGACCTGGGTCCGCAGGGCGGCAGCGTGCAATTCGAAGCGGAGAACCGCATCGATGCCGCGGCGGTGATCCGCCTGATCCAGCGCCCGGCGCACGACTACCGCATGGAAGGACCGCTGAAGCTGCGCTTCAGCCGCGGCCTCTCCGCCATCCCGGCGCGCTTCGGCTTCGCGCGCACGCTGCTGGCCGAGCTGGCAGGCACCGCCCGCTGAAGGACTGGTACCATAGGCCCATGAACCGACTTGTTACCGCCTGGCTGCTCGCACTCGGCCTGCTGGCCGCGGTCGGCGCGGCGCCGCCGCTGCCGGCGGCGGCCGCCAGCACCGGCGCCTACCAGGTCGAAATCGTGGTCTTCCGCGCCGTCAGTCCGCCGACCGGCGAGGACTTCAGCGCGCCTGCCGAGGGCCGCGGTTTCATCGGCCCCGCTGCGGGCGACACGCCGCCGCCGGAGCTGCTGCGCATGCTGGACAGCTCGCAGATGCAGCTCGGCTCGCTGGCCTCGAAGCTGCGCGCCAGCGGGCAATGGACCGTGCTCGCGCACGCCGGCTGGGTGCAGACCGCCTCCGAGTGGCCGCACCATTCCGGCCTGTCGCTCGAGCAGCTCGGCGTCAATGCCGCTGGCCTGCGTGGCACGGTGTACCTGGAGCACGGCCAGTACCTGCACCTGGGCTTCGACCTGCAGCTGGGGAGCGCACCGACCTGGTCGCTGCGCGAGCTGCGCCGCATCCGCTTCAACGAGAAGAACTACTTCGACCATCCCGGCTTCGGCGTGATCGCGATCGTCAGCCCGGCGCGCGTCGCAGCCTAGTGTTGCGTCAGGCACTTCAGCCCATCGCCCGCCTGGCCGATAGCAGACCGTTATGGAAGCATTCGACCTGATCGTAATTGGCAGCGGCCCGGCCGGCGAAGGCGCGGCCATGATGGCGACCAAGAACGGCAGACGCGTCGCCGTGATCGAACGCCACGCCGAGGTTGGCGGCGGCTGCACGCACTGGGGCACGATCCCGAGCAAGGCGCTGCGCCACGCGGTGAAAACCCTCGCTGACGCGCGCCGTGACCCGCTGCTCAAGGCGATCCGCGCGCACCTGCACATGGAGCTGCCGCAGTTGCTGTCGGCCGCCAAGGGCGTGGTGGAATCGCAGGTGGCGAACCGCCGCCGCTTCTACGACCGCAACCATGTGCCAGTCTACGGCGGCTCGGCCTGGTTCATCGATGCGCACACGCTCGAGGTCCGCACCCAGATCGGCGATGCGCAGCGCATTCGGGGCGAACACATCGTGATCGCCACGGGCTCGCGCCCCTACCATCCACCGGAACTTGATTTCAGCCACCCGCGCGTACAGGACAGCGACAGCGTACTGAGGTACCAGTCAAGTCCATTCGCCGTCACGATCTTTGGCGCTGGTGTAATTGGCTGCGAATACGCCTCGATCTTCCTGAGCCTTGGCTGCAAGGTCACGCTGGTCAACACGCAGGACCGGCTGCTGTCCTTCCTCGACGACGAGATTGCCGAGGCGCTCTCGTATCACCTGCACGAGCAGGGATGCGTGATCCGCCACAACGAACAGTTCGCGGCGCTCGAGCCGCGCGCGAGCGACGTGGTACTGCACCTGCAGTCGGGCCGCAAGATCAAATCCGACCTGCTGCTGTGGGCGAACGGCCGCACCGGCAACAGCGACGGAATGAACCTCGAGGCGGTCGGCCTGTCCGGGAATTCACGCGGCCAGCTCGCGGTCAACCCGCACTACCAGACGGCGCTGCCGCACGTTTACGCGGTCGGCGACATCGCAGGCCCCCCGGGGCTCGCCAGCGCCGGCTACGTGCAGGGTTGCCGCGCGGTGCTGCACATACTCGATCCGTCGCAGCCGCCGCTCCGGCTCGACCTGGTACCGAGCGGCATCTACACGCTGCCGGAGATTTCCTCGGTCGGCCTGACCGAGCGCGAACTGCTGGCGCGCAAGGTGCCGTACGAAGTCGGCCACACCAGTTTCAAGAGCCTGGCGCGCGCGCAAATGACCGACCAGCGCATCGGCATGCTGAAGCTCCTGTTCCACACCGAGAGCCTGCAGGTGCTGGGCGTGCACTGCTTTGGCGATGGCGCGGCCGAGATCGTCCACATCGGCCAGACCGTCATGGCCAGCGCGGACCTGAACAGCATGCGCTACTTCACCAACGCGACCTTCAACTATCCGACCATGGCCGAGGCCTACCGGGTCGCGGCCTATAATGGCCTGAACCGGTTGGCCTGAGCCGGGCGCGCCAGCAGTCGGCCGGCATCGTCGGCTCGCGCACGCACCGGCGCTAATGCGCCGGCGGCAGGTCCATCGAGGTGCCGGTGTAGCGGACCCACTGTTGCGTGCTGCCGAGGAGCGCAAAGCCGATGTAGCCGCGCACGTTCAGCCTGCCGTCGGCGCCCAGCGTGACGTTGCACTTGTAGGTCTTGCCGTTGCTGGCGCGATAGATCGTGCCGCCGGACCAGCGGCCGCCGCCGTCGTACTTCATGTCCCGCAGGATCACCTGGCCGCGCAGCGCCAGGTTGCGCGCCGCCGGGTCGGGGTTCATCACGTCCTTGAGGCCCGGGTGATTCCCGCCAACGATGCGGCCCTGGAGATTGCCGCTGGCATCGACGCTGACCTGGACGATGCCGACCGCCCCGCCATCGGGTTCGGTCTGCCAGTTGCCCGCCACGCCGGCCAACGCGGCATCGGCCGCATGCACGGCCGGCGGGCCGGCCAATGCGGCCAGCATGATGGCGACAGCAAGTTTCGATATCGGTGTGTTCATGGTTCCCTCACGATAGGCAACAGATTCAGGTGAAGTCCTTGGCGCCAGCCCTGACAATACGCCCACTGCGGTCGGCGCGCGCGCGCTGCAGCGCCCGTTCGGCGCCGCGCAGCAGGTTCTCGGGCTGGAGCTTGGCACTCGGCAGGAGCGTGGCGACACAGGCGCTCATCGCCACGTACTTGCCGGGCGCGCAGCGCGGATGGTGAATGCGCTGGCCGAGCACCCGCTGCGTGATCATGTGGGCGAAGGCCTCGAGCCCGGCCGCTTCCGCGTTGCGGGCCAGCGCCACCAGCGTACCGCCATCCCAGCGCGCCACGAGGTCGGAGCCGCGCCGGAAGCAGGCGCTGATCACGCCGGCGAGCCGGCGGATGCAGGCATCACCGGCCTGGCGCCCGAAGGTGTCGTTGTAGGCGCCGAGCGCCACGAAGTCGAACATCAGCACGCTGAGCGTGCGCTGCTCGCGCATTGCGTCCTGCCAATCGTGTCGCAGCAGTTCCTCGAAGTAGCCGCGCGTGTGGAGCCCCGTGAGCCGGTCCTCGCGCAGCCACGCCGGCATGCCGGCCGCGGCGCGCGTGCCCGGCGCGCGCGGGAATTCGCCCACGTCGCGATGGAAACCCGCGTAGTGCGTGACCACGCCGGCGGCGTCGCGGATCGGCTCGATCAACACCTCGTGCCAGAACGGGCTGCCGTCCTTGCGATAGTTGCGCAGCACCGCGCGGGCGCCGGTCTGCTGCTCGAGCGCCAGCCGGAGCCGCTGGCGCCCCTCCTGGCCCCGATCTTCTCCCTGGAGCCGCCGCAGGTCGGTGCCGAGCAGTTCCGTCGCTGCGTAGCCGGTCAGCCGTTCGAAGGCCGCGTTGGCATACAGCAGGGCGCGATCTGCCGCGCCCGCTGCGCAGATCACGATACCCTCGGGCGCGCCATCGATGATGCCGCGGAGGAAACCGGCGCTCCATTCAGACGGCAGCGTCACGTGAACTTCAGCGCCGGCGGTTGCCGGCACTGCTCGAGCGCCGCGCGGCAGATACGCCAGTGGTCGGAACCCAGCAGCGCCGCGCGGTCGGTGCGCGGATGGGCACGCAGGCGCGCCTGGCGCAGGTGCGAAGCCGGGTCGGGAGCCAGGCGCAGCTCGTCGAGCAATCGCAGCACGCCGGGTCGCGAATTGCACACCGGCAGCACGTCGCACCCCGCCGCCAGCGCCTGCGTGGCGCGGGCGACGATGTCGCCGAAGGCCGCGGCCCCCGCCATCGACAGGTCATCGGCGAAGACCGCGCCGTTGAAGCGCAGCTCGCCGCGCAACACGCCAGTGATCCAGCGGCGCGACAGGCTGGCAGGCTGCGCGTCGAACTGCGGGAACAGGATGTGCGCGACCATCACGGCGGGCAGCCCGTTGGCGATCAGCAGCCGGTAGGGCGTGAGTTCGTCCGCCAGCTCGCCGAATTCGCGCCGGTCGACCGGCAGCGCATGATGTGAATCGGCCACCACGGCGCCGTGTCCCGGAAAATGCTTGGCGGTCGCCGCCATCCCGGCGTCGCGCATACCATGCATGTAAGCGACCGCAAGCTCGCCGACCGCCGCGGCGCGGCTGTGGAAGGCGCGATCGCCGATCACTTCCGACAGGCCGTAATCGAGGTCGACGCAGGGCGCGAACGAGATATCGAGTCCGCTCGCGAGCAGCTCCGCGGCCATGAGCCAGCCATGGCGACGCGCCAGCTCGAGTCCGGCGCCGCGCCCGACATCGTATTGGTGGCCGACCTGGCGGAGCGGGGGGAGCGGCGTGAAGCCGGCGCGGAAGCGCTGCACGCGCCCGCCCTCCTGGTCGGCCGCGACCAGCAGGCGCGGGGAGCGGACCGCGTGGATCTGCGCCACCAGATGCTGCAGCTGGTCCGGATCGACATAGTTGCGCGCGAACAGAATCACGCTGCCCACCAGCGGATGCGCCAGCACTTCGCGATCCGACGCGTCCAGCTGCGGCCCGGCGACGTCGACCATCAGCGGTCCGAGCGTCATGGCTGGTTCCGATTGCGCGTGGCGGGAGCCAGCACCGCGATCGACTCGACGTGGGCGGTATGCGGGAACATGTCGGCAACGCCGGCGGCAAGGAGCTCGAAGCCCAGCTCGTGCACGAGGATGCCGAGGTCGCGCGCCAGGCTCCCGGGATGGCAGGAAACGTAGACCATGCGGCGCGGCGCTACCCGAGCGAGCAACGGCAGCACCTCGCGCGCGCCCACGCGGGGCGGATCGAGCAGCACATGAGAGTAACCGCGGCCCGCCCAAGGCGCCGCAGCGAAATCCGCCCCCGCCAGGTTGGCGCTGTGGAATTCGGCGTTGCCGATGCCGTTCAACGCGGCATTTTCGCGCGCCCGCGCGACCAGCGCGGCTTCGCCCTCGACGCCGACCACCCGCGCCACGCGGCGCGCGATCGGCAGCGTGAAATTGCCGAGCCCGCAATACAGGTCGAGCACCTGCGATTCGCCATCGAGCTCCAGCAGCCCGACGACCCGGGCCACCAGCGAACGATTCAGCTCGGCATTGACCTGGATGAAATCACCGGGCTCGAACCGCAATCGAAGCGCAAACTCCGGCAGGCTGTACTCAAGCTGCAACGGCGCCTCCCGGAGCGGGCGCATGCTGTCGAGTCCGCCACTTTGCAGGCAGATGCGTACGCCATGCGTGCGTTCGAACGCCAGCAGCGCCGCCGTGTCGTCGGCGCCGGGCGCATCGAGCACCCGGACCACCAGCACCACCGCATTCTCGGCCACCGCCACCTCGATCTGCGGCACGCGCTCGCGGATCGCCAGTGCGCTCAGCAGCTCGCCCAGCGGCGCCAGCAGATCACCGACCGGCCCGGCCAGCACTTCGCAGCGCCCGAGGTCCGCAATGTAGCTCGACAGCCGCTCGCGGAATCCGACCAGTGAGCGGCCGCGCGCATGCACGAAGCGTGCGCCGAGGCGCGCACGCCGGCGGTAGTGCCACTGCGGCCCGCCAAGCGGCGCGAGCCATTCACGCGGCGCGACGCGCGCCACGCGCCCGAGGCTCTCGCGCAGCTGGCGCTCCTTGATCTGCAATTGCGCGGCGCTGTCGAGGTGCTGCAATGCGCAGCCGCCACAGACGCCAAAGTGCGCGCAGCGCGGCTGGACCCGCTCGGCCGCGGGCTCGAGCACCGCGACGAGCTGCGCCTCGTCATGCTGGCGATGGTGGCGGCGGCGGATGAAGCTGACCGTCTCGCCCGGCAATGCCCCGCCCACGAAGGCGGTTTTGCCCCCGCGCACCACGCCCTCGCCCGCATGGTTGAGCGATTCGACGCGGCCGGTCTCGGCGACCGCCGGCCCGCGGCGACTCAATCGGGCTGCTCCCAGGCCGCGAGGAACTGGTGGTGGTGCGCGGCTGGCGATGAGCGCAGCAACTCGCGCAGGCGCGCGCACTCATGCCGGTAATCCGCCGCGTCGAGCCGGCCCCGGAACAGCTCGAAGCGCAGCAGCACCAGGTAGGTATTGAGCACATCCGTCTCGCAGTAATTGCGCACCGCCTCGAGCTGGCCGGCGAGCACGGCGTCCCAGACCTGCGCGCCCGAGAAACCGAGCTTGCCGGGCAGGCCGAGGAGCGCCGCCATGTCGGCCAGCGAGGCGCGCGCGCGTCCCTGGAAGCTGGAGAGCACGTCCATCAGATCCAGGTGCCTCCAGTGATAGCGGCTCAGGTAGTTGTTGTAGCGGAAACTGCTGTCCTCATCGCCCGTCTCCCAGTAACGCGGCGCACGCACGCCAGCCTTGAGAGCGCGGTAGTGCAGCACCGGCAGGTCGAAGCCCCCACCGTTCCAGGACACCAGGTCGGGCGTGTATTTCTCGATGCCGTCGAAGAAACGCGTGATCAGCCCGGCTTCGTCCGAGTCGAGCTCACCGAGGCTCCACACCTTGAGCTGCTCGCGGCTGCGCAGCACGCAGGAGATCGCCACCACCCGGTGCTGTTCCAGCGGCAGAAAATCGCTGCCGCTTTCCTGGCGGCGTGCGCTGTACATGGCCTTGGCGACCTGCTCGTCAGCGAGGCCCTCGAGCCCGAGCAAGCGGCGGCCGAGTTCGACATCCGGCACCGTCTCGATGTCGAACACCAGCCGGTTCACGGCCGCGGCGCCCCGCGCTGTTTCGACCCGCGTTGCGCACGCTGTTGCGCGCGCGCTGGCGGCCGCCGTCCCGCAGCCGCTCGCGGCGACGGCCGCCGGCGCGGCGCGGCGGCCTCGAGTACGGCCACGGCCACGATCAGGCCGGCCTCGTCGGTCAGCGTGACGTGTCCCGCGCCAACGCCGAGCTTGCGGCGCACGCGTTCGCCGCGCGGCGACCAGACCACTTCCGGCCGCCCCCAGGGGTTCTGCACGATGCCCACGTCGCGGATCCACATGCCGTGCGCGAAGCCGGTGCCCAACGCCTTGACCACGGCTTCCTTGGCGGCGAAGCGCATCGCCAGGAAGCGCTCTGGGCGCCGGGTGCGCCCGAGCTGCGCGCGCTCGGCCGGCAACAGCAGCCGATCGACGAAATGCCCGCCGAAACGCCGGTAAGTGCGCACGATGCGCTGCTGCTTCAGGACGTCGACGCCGATCCCGAAGATCATCGACGCGCGCGCTGCATCTGCGCGCGCATCTCGCGCACGGCCGCGCCGAGGCCGTCGAACACCGCCTGCGCGATGATCGCATGGCCGATGTTGAGCTCGGTGATCTCCGCGATCGCCGCCACCGCGCCAACGTTGCGGTAATTCAGGCCGTGGCCGGCATGCACTTCGAGCCGCCGCGCGACGCCGTGCCGCGCCGCCAGCCGCAGGCGCTCGAGCTGCTGCACCTGCGCCGCGCCGCGCGCCTCGGCATACTCGCCGGTGTGCAGTTCGACGACGCTG
>JAGWPD010000252.1 GCA_028870705.1 Gammaproteobacteria bacterium | reverse complement strand
CGCCTGCAGCCTGGCCGCTGGCAATGCCAGCGCCAGCGCGGCTGCAAGCGCGCAGGCCGCGCGCGCAGCCACCGGCGAGTGAACGACTGAGCTGCGCACGCGCGACTTGTTCGAATTCATGATGACCGTTTCCCCCTGCAAATGACGTCTGGTGTGTCGACGGGACACCCAAAAGAATGCGGGGAGCCTGGACCTGGAACCTGAATTCGGCCTGAAGCGGCCTCAGGATTTCAGCAGCCGGTGGGAGATCGTCCTCAGAGCCTTGTACGGCGCAGCCGCAACGCATTGCCGATCACGGACACTGAACTGAGCGACATGGCTGCCGCTGCAATGGCCGGGCTCAAAAGCAGACCAAAGAACGGATACAGCACGCCGGCGGCAACGGGGATTCCCAGCACGTTGTAGACGAAGGCCAGCACCAGGTTCTGCCGGATATTGCGCATCGTCGCCCGGCTCAGGGCCCGGGCCCGGGCGATGCCGGCGAGGTCTCCTTTCACCAGCGTGACGCCTGCACTGTGCATGGCCACGTCCGTGCCCGTGCCCATGGCGATGCCGATGTCCGCTTCGGCCAGCGCCGGCGCGTCGTTGACGCCATCTCCGGCCATCGCCACCACGCGTCCCTCGCGGCGGAGGCGCCGCACGACGGCGTGCTTCTGGTCCGGCAGCACTTCCGCTTCGATTTCAGTCAGCCCCAGTTTGCGGCCGACGGCTGCGGCGGTGATCCGGTTGTCGCCCGTGAGCATCACGATCCGGACGCCATCGGCTGCCAGGCTCGCCAGCGCCGCGGGCGCCGTGGCTTTGATGGGATCGGCGACCGCGATGAGACCGGCCAGCTGGCCGCGGATGGCGACGAACATCACGGTCGCACCATCGCGCCTCAGCCCGTCGGCCTCGGATTCCAGGGCGAGCGGGTCCAGCCGTGCGTCGGCCAGCAGTCGACGGTTGCCAATCAGCGTGAGTGCCCCGGCGACCGTGCCCTTGACGCCCTGACCCGTGACCGAGGCGAAGTCCGCCACCGGCAGCAACTCGCTGCCGCGCTCGAGGGCGGCTCGGACAATCGCCGCGGCCAACGGATGTTCGCTCGCGCGTTCGAGGCTCGCACCGTGCGTCAACACTGTCGACTGGTCGAATCCCGGCGCGACCCGCACGGCAACGACCTGGGGTTTGCCTTCGGTGATCGTGCCGGTCTTGTCGACCACCAGTGTGTCGATCTTCTCGAAACGCTCGAGTGCTTCCGCGTTCCTGATGAGCACGCCTGCGCTCGCACCCTTGCCGACGCCGACCATGATGGACATGGGCGTAGCGAGACCCAGCGCGCAGGGGCAGGCAATGATGAGGACCGACACGGCGGCGACCAGCGCGTACGCCAATGCCGGCGCGGGACCCCAGATGAGCCAGGCGGTGAATGCCAGCGCCGCGGCTGCGATCACGGCCGGGACAAACCAGCTCGAGACGACATCGGCGAGCCGCTGGATGGGAGCACGGCTGCGCTGCGCCGCGGAGACCATCTGCACGATGCGCGCGAGCATGGTATCGGCGCCGACCTTGTCGGCACGCATGACGATCGCTCCCGTGCCATTGATCGTCCCGCCGATGAGCCCGGCGCCCGGCGCCTTTTCCACGGGCATCGATTCGCCCGTGACCATGGATTCATCGACGGGGCTCGATCCTTCCAGGACAGTGCCATCGACCGGTACGGATTCGCCCGGACGTACGCGCAATCGATCGCCCGCGCGCACCTGATCGAGACCGATGTCTTCCTCCGTTCCATCGGCGCGCAACCGTCGTGCGCTGCGGGGCGCGAGGTTGAGGAGCGCCCGGATGGCGCTGCTCGTGTGTTCGCGGGCGCGCAACTCCAGCACCTGCCCGACCAGCACGAGCACCGTGATCACGGCGGCGGCCTCGTAATACACCGGGATGAGGCCGTGGTCGTTCCGCAGTCCGGCCGGGAACAGGGCAGGCGCAACGCTAGCGAACAGACTGTAGAGATACGCTGCCGCGACCCCCAGGCCAATCAGGCTGAACATGTTGAGGGAGCGATGCCGTACCGAGGCGAAAGCCCGCTCGAAGAACGGCCAGCCCGCCCACAGGACCACTGGTGTCGCAAGCAGCAGCTGGATCCACTGCAAGAGTTGCGGTGTGACCAGGCGATGGAGCTGCAGCGCAGGCAGATGGGCGCTCATCTCCAGGACGAACAGCGGCGCAGTGAGGGCCGCGCCGATCCACAGGCGCCAGGTCATGTCGCTGAGCTCAGCGCTCGGACGGTCCGACGGTGTCGCCTCGACGGGTTCCAGTGCCATGCCGCATTTCGGGCAATTGCCCGGCCCGATCTGCCGCACCTCGGGATGCATGGGGCAGGTGTAGACCACGTCGTGCTGCGGTTGCGCTGCTGCAGCCGCGGGGTCGACGAGCATGCCGCAGACCGGATCGCGCTCGGTCGGAGAATCCGCGTGCGCACGTTGGCCGTGCGCATGTTCCGGATGGGAGCCCGTGCAACAGTTCATGAGCTTGTCCTTGAGTGCTTGCCCGATCGATGCCTGGGATTCTAAACTCCGTACCAAGGTACGGAGTCAAGCCATGCATGCAGCCAGCAAACGCCGCTCGCACCGGCCCGCGCGCACCGGGGTGGCCGCGGCCGGCATGACCATCGGGCGCCTCGCGGCGGCGGCGCGGGTCGGGGTCGAGACGATCCGCTATTACCAACGGCGCCAACTGCTGCCCGTTCCGGCCGCGGCTGGCGTGCGCCGCTATTCGTCCGGCGTGTTGCATCGCGTCCAATTCATCAAGCACGCGCAGGCACTGGGCTTCGCGCTCGTGGAAATCCGCGAGCTGTTGCGGCTCGAGGACGGCGGCACCCGGGCCGAAGTGCGGCAGATTGCCGGCGCGCGCCTCAAGAACGTGCGTGACAAGCTCGCGGCGCTGCAACGGATGGAGCGGGTGCTTGGGCACCTGCTCGCCGATTGCGAGGCGTCCGGTCCGCAGGCGCCTTGTCCGATCATCGGTGCGCTCGCTTCGGGCGCCGGAGCGCTCGGGGCGCCGTAACGGCGCCCGCGCGCGGCCGGGCCGAGCCTCAGCTACCCGCTGGCGGTCCGGGCTGTGAAGCCTCGATCGCCGGCCTTTCAATGCCCGGTGGGACCGCGCGCTTCGGCCTTGGATGTAATCCAGTCCATGACCGCCAATAGCACGCCTGAGATGACAAACGTGAGATGAATGGCGACCATCCAGCCGATGCGCTGGCTGTCCATCTTCGAGTCCGGATCGCTCAGCGGCAGAAACGTACGCAGCAAGGCGATGCCGCTGATCGCGACGATCGATGCAATCAACTTCATTTTCATGCCGGAAAAATCAACCGTGCCCATCCAGCTGGGCCGATCCTCGTGATCGCCGATCTGCATCCGCGATACGAAATTCTCATATCCCGAAAACATCACGATCAGCAGCAGGTTGCCGGTCAGGGACAAATCGATCAACGACAGCGCCAGCAGGACGGCGCTTTCGGCATTCACGGTCTGGACATGCGCGAACTCGGCGGCGAGTTCGCGGCCGAACACGATCAACAGCAGCACCAAGGCAAGGACCATTCCCAGATAGAAAGGCGCCATCAGCCAACGGCTCGCAAACAGCGTCTGTTCAGCGAGGCGCTCCAGCTTGGAGTTCAGATTTGTCATTGGAGAACCGCTCGAGCCGTGGGCCCGTGGCCGACACTGTCGCTAGTGTAAGAGGAAGCCGGTTCGCAAATCATCACATCGTGAGTTGCCGAGGCCGCTGCGCCCGACAGCGCGCGCTATAACTCCAGGCGGATGCCGAGATTGAAGGTCCGCCCGTCCAGCGGCGCCCACACGTCGGTGATCGGGTTGCCGCCGGGCCCCGGGCCGGGGCGAAGCAGCGGATCGAATTGGGTCTGCCGCACGTTCGTGAGATTGAGCGCGTTGAGGAATACCCCGATGCCCTTGAAACGGATCTCCGCCAGCGCGTTGACCGCAACGAAAGCCGGGCTCGTGGCACGAAACGGGTCGTTCTCCAGCGTCTGCGGCCCCGTGTAATCGAGCTCAAAGCCAATGCGACCGCGCTGTTCGCTCTCGAGGATCGCATCCAGGGAGGCGGTTTCGCGTGGCACGAGCGGCACACCCTGACGGGCGCCCGTCAGATCGGCTTGCGTGGCGTGAATCGAACTGAACGACGCAATCGCGTGCAGAGGCCCGGCCACATAGCCGATCAGGAGCTCCGCGCCCGGGGCGCGCCGGGGACCCGGGGCATTGATGATCCGCAACTGGCCGCCCGTCGGCACGACGGCAAGCGGATCGCGGATCTCCGAGGTGAATATGCTCACGTTGATGTCCCAGCCATCGTCGGCCCATTTGCCATCGATGGAGGCCGTCGTCGCGCGCTCGGCGTGCAGGCCGCGCAGCGGCGACAGGGGACCAAATCCCGTTGCCTCGATGTCATCGAGCAGCGGAGTCGGCGCGGAGTATCCCGCCCCGATCGAGGCGCGCAGGCTCCACGCGCTGTGCGGTGCCCGCCACAGCGCAGATGCGCGCGGGCTCACGAATGTCCCGTAGTCATTGTGGGCGTCCACGCGCACGCTCCCGGCTACGACCAGCCATGGGGCCGCCGTGTAGGTGTCCTGGGCAAACACCGCTGGCACATCGTAGGCGTAGCCGACGCCGGGGACAGCCGGCACCTTGAGCCCATCGTGCTCGAAGGCCACGCCCGCCACCCAGCGATGCGCCCCGAATGAGCCGTTCACTGCTTCCTCGGCGAACGCCGTCGTCTGCGTCGATTCGATCCGTTGGCTGCCGAAGCTTCGGTCGAGGTGAGTCGAGGTCAGCGAATAGCGGCCGCTGAGCGTGTCGGCGTCCGTGATGGGAAGCTGGCTGACCGCTCCCGCGTTGAAACGCCGGGTGCGCAGGTGTTGCGGAAAAACGCGGCCGTCCGGCAGCACCCCATTGGCTACCGTTCCGCCGCTCCGATCCTCATCGACAATGCCGGCCGTGAGCAACAGGGAGCGTCCCTGGGTCCCGCGCCACCAGACTCGCGGCTGCAGCGTATACCGGCGATAGCCGGGCAGGTCCGCCCAGCCGTCGCCGTTGACATCCACGCGCGACTGATCGTGCATACCGACCGTGAGCGTCTCGCTCCACGGCGAGCCGCCCTTGTGGGTAAGGAATCCGACCAGGTCCTCACCGCCGCGGGCGGTCACGTTGGCGAGAATCCCCGGCTCGGAGTCCGCCGTGCGCGAGACCAGATTCAGCACACCGCCGAGCGCGGAACCTCCATAGAGCGCGGAAACGGCCCCGTTGATGACCTCCACGCGGGCCAGATCGAGCGGTGGAGTCTGCAGCAGTCCGAAGGCATCGGGCTCGGCGCCCAGCAGGGGCAAGCCGTCGGTCAGGACCAGCGTGTCGCGCGCCGGCATCCCGCGCAGCTGCATGCCGGCACCGCCCAGTCCCGGCGCCGACGCTTGAATGCGCACGCCCGGCAGCTCCTTCAGGAGCGCAGTGAGGTTCCCCGGCCGGATCGTCAGGTTCTCCTCGATCTCCTCGGTCGGCACGGTCTCGACGTGCAGCGGCTCATCGCGGATCAGGCCCGGCGAACGCGTGGCCGTGACCACCACCTCTTCGAGCCTGGACGCATCATCATCGTCCGCCCGCGCAAAAGTCGGCACGGCCACGAGCATGACGACGAGCACGGCGCATTTCCGCCGTCGTGTGCGCTCGGCCTCAAGCCACATGGGTCAATCCCTCGGGCGGAGTCAGGGCTCGTCCCCTCGCAACAGTTCCTGGAGTCGCTTGCGGGCGCGGTGAACGCGTAGTTCCACCGCCTTGGGCGTCAACCCGAGCTGGTCGGCCGCCTCGCGGTGACTCAGTCCCTGCAGGGCCGTCAGTATAAGCGGCACCTGGTAGCGGCTGGGCAGATTCGCAATGGCCTGATCCAGTGACCTCAGGCGGGCGCGGTCCTGTAGTGCGGAGTCTGCCTCGACGTCGGCGCACGCCGCTTCACCCGGTGGCGAAACGCCGGACGTCCACCATTGGAGAATCCGGTTGCGGACCGCGCGGCGCCGCGAGAAGTCGCGGCATTTGTTGAGCAGGATGGTCCGGATCCAGGGCCCGAAGGCATGCGCCGGATTGAATCTCGCGAGTGCGAGCCACGCGGAGACGAAGGTGTCCTGCACGATATCGTAGGCATCATCCCCGTTGCCGGTGGAACGGCGGGCGAGCCTGTAAAGACTGGCTTTGTGGAGCGAGACCAGCGTTTCGAAAGCGGCGCGATCCCCGTGTCGTGCCGCTGCCGCCAGGCGCACGTCAGCGGGCGCCGCCGGCTCACTCACGGTCCGTCCGCGTCGAGGGCCCTGACGACCGACCGATCGAAGATTGCAGCCTGGGGCGGGGTCAACTCCTCGCGCATGCTCAGTACGTGTGCGGTCGTCAGTTCCTGGAGCTGACGCATCGCCACATGGAAGTGGCCGATGGCCTGCTCGACCGCAGGGCTCATCCGATGCTCCGTCACCATGGCCTGCGCCAGCTCGCGGTTGGCTGCCCGCATCTCGGATTCCAGCGACTTGCGCTTCACGGAGAAGCTGGCTTCAAGTTCTTCGATCCGCCGTTCCTGTCCTTTGGTGAGCGACAGGTCATGATGCAGCACCTGGTCGAGACCCAGGTTGGAAGTCAGCTCCCGTTGGCCGAGCCGTACGCCGAGCCAACCGCCCAGTACCGCAACAGCGAAAGTCAGGATCACCAGCGCGACCGCGTCCTTTTTCATCGCGGCTCGCCAACCAGCAGATTGGACGCCACCAGGCGTGTGTAGGGGGAAAATACGCCGTGAGGTCCCGCGGCATTGTGGGTCGTGGCCCATTGGCGGCCGAAGCCGAGGCTACCGGCCACACCGATGGCCAGGATCACGAGTTGCATCGTGACGATTCCCCGATAGGCCCGACGCTCGCTCGTCTTCGCCTCGACCACCCGCCAGATACCGGACTCGAGTCCGTCCAGGGAGCGATCCAGGGGCGCCCGGGCCAGTGCGCTCAACTCTTCCTGCAACATAAGCCTCACTCCGCTGCCAGTCTGCTCATGCCATGTACGCGGCCATTCTACCCATCCCTCGGGTGAGGGATTGCCGGCCGCGGCGCGTACCTGAGGGATTGATCGACGCCATCGCAGGAGCCGTCGCCGGTGATCGGAACGAAATTGGTGGTGCCCGTCGCACTGCTGGCACTGGCCGGCTGCGCGACCCCGCGCGTGGAGCAGCTTCGCGACAGTGCATCCGGCCTGTATGCGAGCCGCTCGGCCGTGTCCGCCGCGGTCGCCGCTGCAGACCGGGGTCGGGGCGCTCCGGATGCGCTGCTGAAGGACCTGCTCGCCCGGCCAGTGGATGCGGACGCCGCGGTGCAAATCGCCTTGCTCAGGAATCCGCGCGTCGCTGCGATCTACGCCCGGCTCGGTTTCGTCCGGGCGGATCTCTACGACGCGGTCCGCTTGTCCAATCCGACCCTGGGGTATGCACGCCTCAGCGGTGGCGCAGGCGCCCGCAAGGTCGACTGGAGCCTGTCTCAGAATTTCACCGAAATCCTGTTCGCGCGCTTTCGCAAGGCGGGCGGTGAAAGCCGCGTGCTGCTCGCGGAGCAACAGGTGGCGCGCGAGCTGCTCGACCTGGAAGCCGACGTGAGGACCTCGCAGATCCGGTACGTCGGCAGCCGGACCGTGGCCTCGATGCGGGATCGCATCGCCAGGAGCACTCAGGTCGCGGCGAACTACGCCCAACAGCTGTTCGATGCCGGGAATATCACGGCGCTGCAGCTGGCGCGGATGCGCGAAGCCGAGGATCTGGCACGGACCGAGATGCTGCGCGCGCACGCCGCGGAAACGGCGGATCGCAACGCCCTGCTGACACTGCTTGGCGCGGGGAGCGATGAGTCGATCGATCTGGTGGGCGAGTTCCTGCCGCCCATGGCCGATATTCCAGACGGCGGGAAACTGCGGGAAGTGGCGCTGGGCAACCGCCTCGACCTGATGAGTGCCCGCGAAGCGCTGCGATTCGCGTCGGTCGCGAACCGGCACGCGCGCCGCTGGCGCTGGCTCGGCGAGACGACGATCGGCATGGGAGTCGAGCAGGACGGGGGCAATCGCGCCGTTGCATCCGCGACCATTGCAGGTCCCGGTGCGAGCCTGAGT
The DNA here is from genome assembly GCA_028870705.1 of Gammaproteobacteria bacterium. GTDB lineage: Bacteria > Pseudomonadota > Gammaproteobacteria > Steroidobacterales > Steroidobacteraceae > FEN-1191. The sequence goes on along the minus strand of JAGWPD010000252.1, from coordinate 50,583 downwards.
CTGCCGCTGTTCAATCAGGGTGATGGTTCCGCAGGCCGCGCCCAGGCGACCGTGGACGTGCTGGCCGCCGACGTGCACGCGCTGGAACTCGCCATCGGCAATGAGGTGGCGACGCGGCTCGCGACACTCGCGGCGGCCCGCGAGGCGGTGACGATCTACCGCGACCAGCTGCTGCCCGTGCAACGCACGATCGTGGACGAGAGCCAGAAACAGCAGAACTACATGCTGATCGGCACCATCGAACTGCTCGCCGCCAAGCAACATCAGTACGAAGGCTACCAGGCCTACGTCGATGCACTGCGCGATTACTGGAGTGCCTACGTCGGGCTGATGCGCGCCACCGGCGGCCGCTTTCCGGGGTTGGCCGGCCGCACGGACCGCGCCACGGCCATCGAGCCGCTGGCGGCCATTGAAATGATTTCGGGAGCGCATCCATGACCGTGTCCCGTCGTTCGCTGATTCTGGCGGCCGGAACCGCGGCCCTCGGCGCCGCCGTGGACGCGGCCGCGGGCACCCCGGCGGCTGATGCCAGGGCGGCGCCGGCACGGCCAGGAAGATCCACGGGGTCGGTTCGTACGCTCAACGGCTGGAGCCTGCCCTACACGCTGAAAGCAGGCGTGAAGGAATTCCATCTCGTGGCCGAAGAAGTGGATCACGAGTTCGCGCCCGGCTGCAAAGCGAAGTGCTGGGGCTACAACGGCGGCACTCCAGGGCCGACCCTCGAAGCCGTCGAAGGCGACCGCGTGCGGATTCTCGTCACCAATCGCCTGCCGGAGCCGACCTCGATCCACTGGCACGGCATCCTCCTGCCCTCGGGCATGGACGGCGTCAGCGGGTTGTCGCAACCGGCCATCGGGCCCGGCGAGACTTTTGCCTACGAGTTCACGCTCCGCCAGCACGGCACCCACATGTATCACCCGCATGCCGACGAGATGGTGCAGATGGCGGTGGGCATGATGGGGCTGTTCATCATTCACCCGGCAGGCGGCGAACCCGAGCCGATTGACCGGGATTTCGCCTTCCTGCTGCACAACTGGTCGCTGCATCCGGGAACGTACCGCCCCGATCCATCGATCATGCTGGATTTCGACCTGTGGACTTTCAACAGCAAGGTGTTCCCGGCAATCGATCCGCTGGTAGTCCGCGCCGGCGAGCGGGTGCGCATACGGATCGGGAATCTGTCGATGTACAACCATCCCATCCATCTGCACGGCCACCAGTTCGACGTGACCGGTTCCGATGGCGGGCGCTGGCCCCGCCAACGCTGGCGCCCGGAAGTGACCGAACTCATCGGTGTCGGCCAGACCCGCGACCTCGAGTTCGTAGCAGTCCCCGGCGACTGGGCGCTGCACTGTCACATGGCGCATCACACGATGAACGCGATGGGCCACGGCATCCCCAACGTGCTCGGCGCACGTATCGCCGCATCGGACGCCGACCTCGAAGCGCTCCTCCCGGGAATGATGAACATGGGGGCCGATGGCATGTCGGCCCACCAGGAACACGTCGAAGCGATGAAGCTGCCGGGTCCCGCCAACACTCTGCCCATGATGGGCGGCACTGGACCGTACGGCGCCCTCGAGATGGGCGGCATGTTCACGACCGTCAAGGTGCGTCGCGGGTTGGCGGCGAATGACTACCGCGATCCGGGTTGGTACCAGGCGCCGGCGGGCACGGTGGCGCGACGAGTGAGTTCCGATCCTGATTTTGGCGGGCCCGTCCGGCGGATCATTCAAACCAGATGAAAGGTGACTCATGAAGGCTTTCAGAATCACTGCCCTGGTCCTGGCAGCGCTCGCGGTGCTCGTTGCGGCTGGCGTGTACTCCGGGCGCTTCAATTTTTCCGCGGATGATGCTCATTGGGGGCTGACGGCGCGGCTCGTGCAGACTGCGCGCGAGCGCTATATCGGGCGGCAGACAGGCGACATCAGCGTCCCGGGCAATCTCGGGGATGCGAGTTTCATAGCGAGCGGCGCCGGCGAGTACGCGGAAATGTGCACCGGATGTCACCTGGCGCCAGGCATGGGCGACACGGAATTGCGCGTCGGTCTCTATCCGCAGCCGCCGAAACTCGCCGAGCCCGGCGCGCACCGTAGCGCCGCGCAGCAATTCTGGATCATCAAGCACGGTCTCAAGATGTCGGGCATGCCGGCGTGGGGTCTGACACACGACGACGAGCGCATCTGGTCGATGGTCGCCTTCCTGCAGAAACTGCCAGGGCTCACGCCGGCCGCGTACCAGGAAATCATCAATTCCGGTGAAGGCGGTCACCACCACCACCACGCTGGCATGGAAATGGACGACCATGGCGAAGCAGGCGCCATGGAAGCGGGGCCAGAGCCTTCGTCCGGCACTGCAGGACTCGCGCAGCCTGGCAAGGCTCGCCCGGTGGCGCCGACTGCGGCCGGGGCTGCCGCTACGGTGGACGATTTCCAGAGGCTGCTTGCTGGCGGCGACACGGCCGCAGCCGCGAGGCTGCTCGAGCCGACGGTCCTGATTTACGAAGCAGGCCAGGTCGAGCGGTCGCGCCAGGAATATGCGTCGCACCATCTTCAGGCCGATGCCCGATTCCTGCAAGGCGCAAGAGTGCGCGTGCTTTCGCGCGCCGGTCAGGCGGCTGGAAATCAGGCGTGGGTGGCCACCGAATCCGAACTCACTGCCGCTGGCGCGAAGCCGGAAAAACTCATCACCACCGAGACCATGGTCCTGAATCGGGATTCGCAGACCTGGCGAATCGCGCACATCCATTGGTCGAGCCGTAAAGTGGACTGACGTTGCAAGGCGCATGCGGCAATCCGGTACTGCGTCACGGTTGCCGATGGGCCTGGCTGAGCTACACTGTCGCGGGTCAGTACCCGATTCTGGAGAGGACGGAGCCCTTGTTCGGCCGTAGCCTGAGAGCCCTGTGCGTACTCGCCGCGCTGCTCGTGGCGGCGCCCGTGGTGCTGTGCGCCCCGCGGCAAGCCGCGCGCGATTGTTGCCAGGGCGAACAGCGCGCTCCATGTGGCGTGCCGGATTCGCGGCCACGGGGAGCGCAGGCAACCGGCGATTGTTGTTTTGCGGCGCCGGATACGGCCATTGCTGCGGCTGTCTGCGTCCAGGCGCGTCCGGGGCCCCGGTATGCTGCGGCCGACAAATTGCAGCCCGATCCCGGCTTCAGCCTCGTCGCGGCGGGCGCTGCAGAGCAAACGCTCCGGGTCGGCGGATCAATTGATGACGGCTGGGCCTCGACAGACCGCCGGCCCCTCTATCTGCGGACTCGTCGGCTCCGTCTTTAAGTTCTGCTCGCCGGTTCCTGGCTGAACCGGAATTTCCACGTCCACCACTCGCCCCGGCCCTTGTGCAGGTGCGCAGCGGCGTGGCGCATTCGGCACTTACGCTGGAGCAGATCCGATGAGCGCAGTTCGATGGATTACCTGGGCCTCGTGCCTTTGGGCAGGTCTCGCCGCGGCGGCGGCCCCTGATCCCCTCACGAATGAACCCCTGACGATCGAAGCAGCCGTGACCGAGGCGAATCGATCGGCGCCGCAGTTGCAAGCGCGCCTGGCGGCGGCCGACAGCGCCAATGCGGAGGCGGTCGCCGCCGGTCGCCTGCCGGCGCCGGAAATCATCGCCGGCGTGGAGAATCTCCCGGTCAATGGACCGGATGCGTGGAGCGTGGACCGCGACTTCATGACGATGCGGAAAGTCGGCGTCATGCAGTCGTTCGGCAACGCCCACCGCCGCAGCGCCGAGCGGTCGATGGCGCAGGCTCGCGCGGTCGCGGCGCTGACGGAAGCTGCGCAAACCCGGCTGGACGTTTCGCTCTCGACGGCACAGGCGTGGATCGCGGTGCTCACGACCGAACAGGCCGTGCAGGCACTGGCGGCCCTGCAACCCAACTACGAACTGCAGGTGACGCTCGCACGCAATGCCCTGGCCAATGGCCGGGCCGCCAGCGCCGAGCTGCTCGAAGCGCAGTCGAGCGCGGCCGAACTTGCCGATCGGCTGCTGGTTGCGCATCAGCAGGCGCTTGCCGCGCGCGCCGGACTCGCCCGGTGGATTGGCACGTTGGCTGCTCGACCGCTGGCGCCGCCGCCATCCTTCGAGGTCTTGCCGGCCAGTGCTTCGTCGCTGCAGGCCGGCGTGCATCGGCACGCGGAACTGCGCGCCTTCGATGCGCGGGTGGCGGAGGCGAAGGCGGCGATCGCGGTGGCCACGGCCGACCGGCGACCCGACTGGAGCAGCGAAGTCTCCTATGGTCAGCGCGGGCCGGGCTACTCGAACATGGTCTCCGTGGAAGTGCGTGTGAGCCTGCCGTTGTTTGCGGCCTCACGCGCCGATCCCGTGATCGCGGCGCGACGCGCCACGGTGCGGCAGCTCGAAGCGGACCGCCAGGCCGCATTCCGGATGCACACGGCGGAACTTGCCGCGACGCTGGCCGACTGGCAGGCGGGGCGCGATCGCGTGGCGCTCTATGAACAGCAGCGGTTGCCGCTGGCGCGGGCGCGATCAGCCGCCGCTCTGGCCGGATTGGCCGCGGGCACCACCGACGCCAGCACGGCGCTGTCCGTGCTTGGCGACCAGCTGAATCTCGAACTCTCCTTTGCCGAGATCTACGGCAGCTACGGGCGCGCCTGGGCTTATCTCAACTTTCTCTCGACCGGGAGCAACGCACCATGAGCCACTCAAACATGCATTGGACGCGCCAATTGGCGTCACTGCTGGTCGTGCTGATCGCAGGTCTGGCGCTTGGCGTGGGTTGGTCGAAGTGGCGGGCCGGGCACCATGCGGCGGGCGGCGGTGCATCGCCAGCGAGCGCTGTGCCTGCTGCCAATCCCGAGCGGCGCGTGCTCTATTGGCACGACCCGATGCGACCCGAATTGAGGTTCGACAAACCGGGCAAGTCTCCCTTCATGGACATGCCGCTGCAGCCGGTCTATGCCGACGACAATGCCAATGCCGCATCCGGCGAGCCTGACGTGCACGTCAGCACCGCCGCACAGCAGCAGCTGGGCATCAGGCTCGGGCGGGTCGAGCGTGCCGCGATCTCACCCGTGGTCAACGCCGTCGGGATCGTGGCCTACGATGACGCGGCCCAGGCCATCGTGCAGCCTCGTGTCGATGGCTATGTGACGCGGCTCATCATTCGCACCGCGCTCGAGCACGTGCGCCGCGGGCAGGTTCTGGCCGAAGTCGACGCACCGGCCTGGCGCGAAGCCCTGGGGGAATACCTCGCACTGTCAGCCGGCTCGTTTGCCGGGAATTCCGCGCTGCGCGCGGCGCTGCGCCAGCGGCTGGTGGTACTCGGCGTGCCGAATGCCGCGATACTGCAAGTCGAGCAATCGCGAACACCGCCGGCCCGTTTCGAACTGACCGCGCCGGTGGCTGGCGTGGTCACGGAACTCGGATTGCGCGAAGGCGCTGCCTTCACGGCCGGCACGGTCCTGGCGCGCATCAACCGCATCGATCCGGTGTGGGTCGATGGGCAGCTGCCGGAAAGCCAGGCACGGGCCGTCGCCGCAGGACAGCGCGTGCACATCAGTACCATTGCCTATCCCGGACAGGTGTTCACCGGCAAGGTGCTGCGCGTACTGCCGGCGCTCGACCCGGTCACCCGCACCATCGGCGTGCGGGTGGCCGTCGACAATGCGGGCGGCCGCTTGAGTCCCGGGATGTATGTCGAAGCTGCGTTTCCGGGGCGCGCCGCGCGCCCGCAACTATGGGTGCCGAGCGAAGCCGTCATCACCACGGGCGAGCGGAGCGTCGTGATCGTGGCGCGCGATGGCGGTGGCTTCGCAGTCGCCAACGTGACCACGGGCGTCGAAGCGGACGGCAAGACGGCGATTTTGTCCGGACTCACGGCGGGCCAGTCCGTGGTGCGCTCCGGTCAATTCCTGATCGATTCCGAGGCGAACCTCGAGTCGGCCTTCAACCGGCTGGCCGCACCCGGAGCGAGTCCGTGATCGCCGCGCTGATTCGCCGCTCGATTGCCAACCGCTACCTGGTGCTGCTGGCAAGCGCGTTGCTCGCGGCCTGGGGATTCTGGGCCATGCTGCGCACGCCGCTCGATGCGCTGCCGGACCTTTCGGACGTGCAGGTGATCATCCGCACGACCTATCCGGGCCAGGCGCCGCAGATCGTGGAGAACCAGCTGACCTACCCGCTGGCCACCACCATGCTCTCGGTTCCGGGCGCGCGCACCGTGCGCGGCTATTCGATGTTCGGCGATTCGTACGTGTACATCCTCTTCGAGGACGGCACCGACCCTTACTGGGCGCGCTCGCGCGTGCTCGAGTACCTGAACCAGGTGCAATCCCGGCTCCCGGCGCAGGCGCGCGCTTCGCTCGGGCCCGATGCGACCGGGCTCGGCTGGGTCTACGAATACGCGCTCGTTGACCGCAGCGGGCAACATGATCTGTCCGAGCTGCGCGCCCTGCAGGACTGGTTCCTGAAATACGAACTCAAGACCGTGCCCAATGTGGCGGAAGTCGCCTCGGTGGGCGGCATGGTGCGCCAGTACCAGATCGTGCTGGATCCGGCGCGATTGCGGGCGTTCAGCATCACCCCCGCGCAGGTGATCGAGGCCGTCCAGCAAGGCAACCAGGAGACCGGCGGCTCGGTACTTGAACTCGGCGAGGCGGAGTACATGGTGCGGGCCTCGGGCTACCTGACATCGCTCGGCGACTTTCAGGAGATACCGCTGAAGTCCACTGCCGCGGGTGTGGCGGTGACCCTGGGTGATGTCGCGCAGGTGCGGCTGGGCCCCGAGATGCGGCGCGGCATCACCGAGCTCAATGGCGAAGGGGAGGTGGCGGGCGGCATCATCATCATGCGCAGCGGCAAGAATGCGCTCGCTACCATCGAAGCGGTCAAGGCCAGGCTCGCCGCGCTCAAGGCCAGCCTGCCTGCCGGAGTGCAGATCGTGCCGACCTACGATCGATCCGGGCTCATCGCGCGCTCGATCGACAACCTGCGTGGCAAGCTCATCGAGGAATTCATCGTCGTCGCGCTGGTATGCGTCCTGTTCCTGTTCCATTTGCGCTCCGCGCTGGTGGCCATCGTGACGCTGCCACTGGGCATCCTGATGGCCTTCATCGTCATGCACTACCAGGGTGTCAACGCGAACATCATGTCGCTGGGCGGCATCGCCATTGCCATCGGCGCGATGGTTGACGCCGCAGTGGTCATGATCGAAAACGCGCACAAGCACATCGAGGCGTGGCACAGGGAGCATGCCGATGCAAGGCTCGAGGGCGAGGCACGCTGGCAGGTGATTGGCGAGGCGGCCGCCCAGGTCGGTCCGGCGCTGTTCACCTCGCTCCTGATCATCACCTTCTCGTTCATGCCGGTGTTTACGCTGGAGGCGCAGGAGGGGCGACTGTTCTCGCCCCTGGCCTTCACCAAAACCTACGCGATGGCCGCCGCCGCGGGCCTGGCGGTGACGCTGGTCCCGGTGCTCATGGGGTACCTCATCCGCGGTCGCATTCCGCGGGAACAGCACAACCCCCTGAACCGCGCGCTGGTGGCGCTCTATCGGCCAGCGCTCGCCCGCGCGCTCGCCTGGCCCCGCTCCACACTCGCTCTGGCGGCGCTGATCCTGCTCGCGAGCCTCTACCCCCTGCAGCACATCGGCGCGGAGTTCATGCCGCCGCTCGACGAGGGCGATCTGCTCTACATGCCTTCGGCGTTGCCCGGCATTTCAGCCGGCAAGGTCGGCGAGCTGCTGCAGCAGACGGACCGCCTGATCAAGACCGTGCCCGAAGTGGCCAGCGTCTTTGGCAAAGCGGGCCGTGCCGAGACGGCCACCGATCCCGCGCCGCTGGAGATGTTCGAAACCACCATCCAGTTCAAGCCCCGTGACCAATGGCGGGCGGGCCTGACACCGGAGAAACTCGTGCAGCAGCTCGATCATCTGGTGCAGGTGCCGGGGTTGACCAACATCTGGGTGCCGCCAATCCGCAACCGGATCGACATGCTCGCCACGGGCATCAAGAGCCCGGTGGGCATCAAGGTCGCGGGACCCGATCTGGCGGAGGTCGATCGCCTGGCGCTGCAGGTGGAACGCGCGGTGAGTGCCGTGCCGGGCGTCACCTCGGCGTTCGCCGAACGGCTGCGGGGCGGACGTTATGTCGATGTGCGCATCGATCGGACAGCGGCGGCACGCTTCGGGCTCAACATTGCGGACGTACAGAGCATCGTGTCCGGAGCGATCGGCGGCGACAATATCGGCGAGACCGTGGAGGGGCGGCAACGCTTTCCCATCAACGTGCGTTATCCACGGGAGTTGCGCGACTCGGTGCCCAAGCTGCGCGCGTTGCCGGTGGTGACGCCGAGCGGCGCGGCCATCACCCTGGGAGAGGTCGCCACGATCTCCATCAGCGACGGACCATCGATGCTCAAGAGCGAAAACGGCCGACTTTCCGGCTGGGTCTATGTCGACCTGCATGGTCGTGCGCTCAGCGCTGCCGTGCACGACATGCAGGCGGCGGTGGCACGGGACGTCAGGCTGCCGCCCGGTTATGCCCTGGCGTGGTCGGGGCAATTCGAGTTTCTGCAACGGGCGGCGGCGCGCCTGCGGCTGGTCGTGCCGGCCACCTTGCTGATCATCCTCGTGCTGCTGTACCTGACTTTCCGCAGGCTCGACGATGCAATGCTGATCATGGCGACGCTGCCGGTCGCACTGGTGGGGGGGCTTTGGCTGATCTACCTGCTGGGCTACAACCTGTCGGTGGCAGCGGCGGTCGGGTTCATCGCGCTGGCGGGCGTGGCCGCCGAGATCGGCGTCGTCATGCTGGTCTACATCAACCAGGCCGTCAATGCCGCAGGCGGACAGCGGAGCGGTGCGGCCGAGGCGCTGCGCACCGCCATCATCGAAGGCGCGGCGCTGCGCGTGCGGCCAGTGGCCATGACGGTTGCGGTGATCATCGCGGGACTCCTGCCCGTCATGTGGGGCAGCGGCACGGGTTCGGAGGTCATGCGCCGCATCGCGGCACCCATGGTCGGCGGCATGATCAGCGCCACGCTGCTGACGATGTTCGTGTTGCCCGCCGCGTTCCTGCTCGTCCGTCGCCGTGCCTGGCGAGTGTAGCTGCGTACGCGCGCCGCTCCCGGGTAAGCCGGCCACAGACTCCATCCCAATGCCGGCTCGAGCCAGGCGTGGTCACGCCGCAGGTCCTCAGGGGGCAAGCGTCTGGCGGCGAGTCCAGTGCGCAAACGCAATGGGCATCGCGATCAGCACGAGCGGCATCTGCACCATCAGACCCGAGATGATCGCAATCGCCAGCGGCTGCTGCATCGCCGAGCCCTGCCCGAGGCCCAGGGCCAGCGGCAGCAACGCCAGAATCGCCGCGATCGTGGTCATCGCGATCGGTCGCAGCCGATTGCTGCCGGCCGCGATGATCGCCGCTTCGTGCGTCATGCCATCGTCGACCAGCAGCTCATACTCAGAAAAATAGAAAATCGCAATCTCGGTAACGATGCCGACGACCATGGTCATGCCCATCATCGCGGAAATGTTGAGCTCGATGCCGGTGAGCCACAGCCCCATGAACACCGCCGCCATCGCCAGCAACGGCATGGCGATGATCAACAGCGCCAGCGTGAATCGCTCGTAGAGATACAGCAGCAGGAAGAACACCAGCGCAAAGGCGGCGATCAGCACGCCGATCAGCCCACGGAACGCGATCTGCTGCTGGGCGTAGAGTCCGCCCAGCTCGTAGTAGGTGCCCTGGGAAAACAACGTGGATTTCGCCAGCACCGCTTTGACGTCGGCGATGGTGCTGCCGAGATCGCGGCCTTCAATGCGCGCCGTCACGGCCGTCATCGGCTTGAGATTCTCGCGCGTGATCTGCGGCTGGCCGGTCACCAGCTGCAACTGCGCCACCCTGCCCAGGGGTACCAGATGGCCATCAGGGGCCGTCAGGCGCAGCGCGCGGATGTCGTTGGGCGTCGCGCGCTGTTCCGGCGGCAGCCAGACGCGCACATCGATGCTGCGATCGAGATTCTGCAGCTGCGTCGCCACGGTTCCGGACAGGAAGGCCTTTACCTGCCTGGTGACCTGGTCCGGATCGAGCCCTTCCAGGCCGGCCTTCAGCGGATCCACGCGGATATCCAGTGCGTCGCCGGCGATGATCACGCCGTCCCTGATTTCCGTGACGCCCGGTACGACGGCTATGGCCTTGGCGACCTGCGGCGCAATGGCATTGAGTGCGGCCGGATCATCGCCGAAGATCTTGACCTCGATGGGTTGCGGTACCGCGGTCAGATCGCCGATCAGGTCCTCCATCAGCAGCGCCGTCTCCACATCGAGGCCCGGAATGGTGCGGCCGACGCGCTCGCGGATCTCCGCCATGACCACCTGGATATCGCGCCGCGGCAGCGGCTTCAGGCGCACGAATATGTCGCCGGTATTCGACTCGGTCAGTCCGCCGCCGAGCTGCAGGCCGGTGCGCCGGGAGTAGGTGAGCACCTCGGGTGTCGAGCGCAGAATGGCCTCGACCTGCTGCAGCATGGCGTCCGTATCCTGCAGGGAAGTGCCGGGAGGCGAGAGGTAGTCGAACACGAAGCCGCCTTCGTCCTGCGTCGGCATGAAGCCGCTGCCCACCTGCGTGTAGGCGAAACCTCCGAGCAGCAGGAAAGCCGCAATCACCGGCACCAGCAGCCACGGGCGCGCGCGCAGGCGCTCGAACAGCGCGCGGTAGCGGCCGAGTACCCAGGCGAGCGCAGGACCGGTATGCGCCTCGGCCTGTGCCTCCTTCGAGGTAATCACGAATTCCGCGAGCAGCGGAATGACGAAATAAGCGACCAGGAACGAGGCTATCAGGGCCGCGGACAGCGTCAGCGACAAGGCCTTGAAGAACGCGCCGGTGACGCCGGTCAGGAAGGCGAGCGGAATGAAGATGACGATGGTGGCCGCCGAGGATCCCGCCAGCGGCTTGAGGAATTCCCAGGCCGCGGCGCGGATCTGCGCGCGGCCCTCCTCGCCATCGCTGTGCAGCCGGCGCTCGATCTGCTCGATCATGACGATGGCGTCATCGACGATCAGGCCGATGGCGGCCGCCATGCCACCCAGGGTCATGATGTTGAAACTCATGCCGAGCACCGACAGCAGCAGCGTGGTGGCCGCGAGCACCGCCGGCACGACGATCAGGGTGATCAGCGTGATCTTCAGATTGCGCAGGAACACGAACAGCACCAGGCCCGCGAGCGCCACGCCGATCAACACCGCCTCGAAGACGCTGTGCGCCGAACCCAGGATCAGCTCGCTCTGGTCGTACCAGTTGCTGATCTTGAAATCGGGCGGCAGCCTCGAGGCGTAGGCGCTGAGCGCGCGATTGACGTCCCGGATGATCTGCACAGAATTGCCGTCGATCTGCTGCTTGACCTGCACGATGACCGCCGGATGTCCGTCCGCGGTGACCACGGTCCAGCTGGGCGCGGCGGTCTCGAATACGCGTGCGACATCGGCAAGGCGGATCGCGCCATCGGGCCCGCTGCGCACGATCACCTGACGCACCTGGTCGGGCGTCGTCAACTGGGTGTCCGACAGTGCCAGCAGCAGCTTGTGCCGGTCGGCGGTGCGTCCGACCGCCGCGAGCACGTTGGCGGCCGACAGCGACTTGGCCACGTCGTCCATGCTCAGGCCATAACTCGCCAGCCGGCCGGGATCGGCATCCACCCGCACTTCCCGGGCCGCACCCCCGTGCACCTCCACCTGTGCGACACCGGTGATGGATGAAAGCAGTGGCACGAGCTCGTACTGCGCGATTTCCCTGACCTTGACCAGGTCGAGGGAATTGGATGTCAGGCTGTACGCGGCCACCGGAAACACATTGGGATTCATGCGGCGGACGGTGAAACTGGTGCCGGCTGGCAAGGCAGGCAGAACGCGATTGATCTCGGCCTGCACCTGCAGCGTGGACACGGCCATGTCCAGTCCCCAGTCGAAGTTCAACGACATCTCGGCGCTGCCGCGGCTGGTGGTTGAACGTATGCTGCGCAGGCCAGGCACCGCCTTGATGGCCTGTTCGACCGGTCGCGTGACCAGGGTGACCATCTGCGCTGCGGGTTGGTCACCCGCCTCTATCGCCACCGCGATTCGCGGGAAACTCACCTGGGGGAACAGGGCCACGGGCAGGTTGAGCCCGCTGATCACGCCGCCGATGGCGATGACCGCCAGCAGGAACAGGATGGAGCGCCGGTGGTGCGAGGCCCATTGGGCCCAGTTCACGGCTTGGGCTCCTGGACCGCGGTGCCCTCCTGCAGCGCCGCGTTGCCCGTCACGATGACGCGCGTGCCGGCGGCCAGCCCAGCGGAGACCAGCGCCTTATCGTCGGTTTCCACCACGACCTGCACCGCCTGCCGATGCGCCTTGCCGCCAATCACCGCAAAGACGTAGGTGCCCTGGGAATCTTCCAGCAGCGCGGTGCGCGGAATGAGTATGCCTTTGTGTGGCGGCAGGGTCAGGTGCCCGATCAGCGTCATCCCCAGCGTAACGCGGCCGGGTGGCGTGGCGGGGATGGACGCGACGGCCTTCACCAGCCGGCTGACCGGATCCACGAAAGCGCCCACCGAAGTCAGCAGGCCGGAGAGCACCACGGTCGCATCGAGTGGGCTGACCAGCCGGACGGCGGCGCCGGGCGCGAGTCGGGCCGCATCACGGGGCTCAAGGCCGAGCTGGACGACCAGATCGGTGCTGCTCGAGAGCGTGCCCAGCACGGTGTTCGCCTGCAGCCGATCGCCCGCCGTGGCACGCAGGCCGCTGATCACCCCGGCAAACGGTGCGCGCAACACCTCCTCGGCAGCGCCTGAGCCCGTGGCACGCAGCTGCTCCAGCTGCACCTGCGCATCGGCCTTGGCCTTCCGGGCTGCTGCCAGCTGGTCGTTGGACGCCAGCTTGTCGGCATACAAGCGTTCCACCCGGGCGAGATCCTGGGTGGCGAAATCGAGCGTCGAACTGCTTTGCGCGAATTGCGCGATCGCGGTCGGCGCCGGACCGACCGTCACCAGCGCTGCACCGGCCTGCACCGCCGCGCCGTCGCGCACATTCACGCTCTTCACGACCGCATCGTGCAGCACGGCCACGATGAACGTGTGACGCGGAGCGGATGTCACCGTGCCGTAGGACACGGCGTTCGCGGACAGTGATCCTTCGATGGCGGGCGCCGTCGCGACCGCGGCGACCGGCACCACTTCGGGCTCACCCCCCGATTGCGAGCACGCCGCCAGCGGCAGCAGCAGGATGGCCGGCAGCGTCACCGTGGCGAGCGTCCGGGCCAGGCGTGCACTCAAGGGAAACGTCGCTTTCATGGGGCTTGGGTCCTTTGCGCGGCAGTGACGGGCTCGACCTGCGTACCCAGCACCGTGCCGAGCGCGATGACATCGCTCCACAGCGAGGCGCGCAGGTCGAACAGTTCCGTCTGGCTGTTCAACACCGTGGACAACGTGGTCAGGTAAGTGGTCGCGGTTATGTCGCGTGCGGCGTAGGCTTTGGCTGAACTGACCGCCAGACGCTGCAATTGTGGCAGGCGCTCGCTGGCCTCGCGGATCTGCAGTTGCAGTTGCTGCGCTTCGGACCAAAGGCGCCAGGCGTCGGCACTCGCCAGATCGAGGCGCGCCTGGTATTCCGCACGCAGCTGCTCGCGGGTCGCGCGCTGCACGGCGATGTCTCTCTGGCCATGGTCGAACAGCGGCAGATTGAGCGTCACGCCCAGCGAACGGGTGTGGATATCGCTGGTATCGCGCGCGCTGCCGAACGCGACCGAGATGCCGGGGAATTGCGCCAGCACCGCCTGGTGCAGGCGCCGCTCCTGGCTGCGATAGCCCGCCTGCAGGGCAAGCAGATCCGGTCTCGCGCCCGGGAGTCTGGCGATGCCCGCGGCCACCGCATCGTGGTCTGGCACCGCAGGTTCGGCCAGCGCCAGCAGCGGCATCGGCACTTCGGCCGTGAGGCCCAGCAGCGCGCGCAGCGCCTGATCCGCCTGCAGCGCACTGCGCTGCGCCGCTCCCTGCCGGCTGCGAATGTCCGCCAGCACGGCCACGTCGCCGCCGGCCTGATCGAGACCGATGTCTCCCGCCTGCAGTGCGCGCTCGGTGCCCTGGTTCTGCTGGGTGAAATTCGCGTCGGCCTGCGCCAGGTATTCCCGTTTGCCCTGGTCAAAGTAACTGCTCACGTACAAGGTGCGCGCCATTGCCACCGTCTGCCATTCCTGCCAGAGCAGATCGAGTAGCGCCTGGTCGCGGGCCGCGTGGGCAGCGCCGGCCCTGAGCGGCTGCGTGATCAGCGACTGGAGATCGAGTGCGAGTCCGAGGCTATAGGCGGTGACCAGCCCCGCCACGCCGCCGGTCGGTAGATCGCGGCTGCCCGACAGTTGCGGATTGGGCGGGATGCCGGCGGCGAACGCCTGGGCCACGCCCACGCGCGCCCTGGCACGCGCCGCTTTCAGATCGGGATTGTTGAGCATGGCGATCGTCGCAACCGTATCCATATCGAGTGCGGCCCCGTTCGCAGGAGCCGCCGAGGCCAGATCGGGGTGTGCCGGCAGCGGCCGCGGCGAGTAGGTCGCGCAACCGGCCAGCAACAGTGCGGACAGTGCGGACAGAGTGGACAGCGCCCACCGTGCGCCAGCACGCTCAGCCGGGCCAGCGCTCACGTGGGCGCTCCTTCAGGCTGACCGGTCGTCGCCGCGGATTGCAGCCTGATCCGGAATGTCGTTCCCACGCCTTCCTCGCTGTCGGCACTGATCGTCCAGTGCAGGTGCTCGCAGATGCGGCTGACGAGGTACAGCCCCAGGCCCAGTCCCCGGCTGGTGGAGCCCCGATAGCGTCGTTCGAATATCCGCGACAGATCACTGGGGGCGATGCCGACGCCGGTATCCCGCACCATGAGTTCCGCCGGCGTCAGCTTCACTTCGATCAACCCGCGCGGGGTAAAGCTGATGGCGTTGAGCAGCAGATTGTTGACTACGCAGGCGGCCATGCCGGGTGGCGCCGTCACGCTCACCGCCTGCAGTTCCGCGTCGATGGCCACCGCCTTCTCGGCCGCGACGATCATGGCGGCATCGACCGCCTCGCGGACGATCTCGTCGAGTGCGCAGCTCTGTGCGGGCGTGCGGCTGTCCTCGCGCGCCAGAAACAGCAGCGTCTCGATCAGCGCTTCCATCTGGGTGCAGGCCCTGCGGATGCGCACGATCCGCTCCTGGCCCAGCGTCGACAGCTGGCTTTCCTCCGCCAGCAGTTGCGCGGCGCTGGCGATGATCGCCAATGGCGTGCGCAACTCATGACTGGCGTCCTCGGTGAAGGCCTGTTCGCGCTCCAGCACGCCCGCCAGTCGCCCGATGTAGTCGTCGAACGCCGCCGCGATGCTACTGACTTCGCGGTCGGCAAACCGCTGATGCAATCGCAGTTCGCGCCGCCTTGGATCAAGCGCGGTGACGGCCATGGCCAGTTCGGTCACCGGCCGCATCACCGCGCGCGACAGCCCGATCGCCAGCACCGCCGATAGCGCCAGCGCGAGCAATCCGGCGATGGCCGCGGTCGTGAGGACGCTGTCTTCGAGCGAATCGACCGGCTCCATGTCCAGCATCAGGTACAGGCGGCTCGCGCCGCTATCTTCCACGGCCACGGCATACTGCCGTTCGTTGACCTCGACGTGCCAGTGCAGGCCGACGCCCAGCTGGCCGATGCGCGGCGGCAGGCGTCGTCCGTCGTCGGCGGTGCGCACGATGAATCCGGTCAGGCCCGCCTCGGCGGGTGGGGCATGCTCCGGGTGCCGGGCAAAATCGGCCGTGAATTCCTGCATCTCGCGCACCAGTGTGCGGTTGACCATCTCGCGCTCCAGCAGCTCGATGAATTCATGCACCGTGATGCTGAAGGCCAGGCACAGCACGGCCACGATCGACAGCATCGCCAGCCAGAAGCGCGCGCGCAGGTTGAGCCTAAAGTTCATTCTGGACCGCGATCCGGTAGCCGATGCCGTGCACGGTATGCAGGAGCTTGTGCTGCATGCCGTGATCGATCGCCGCGCGCAGCGCGTGTATGTGACCGCGCAGCGCCGCGTCGCTGTCCGGCGGCGCATCGCCCCAGACCGCGCGTTCGATCTGCCCGCGGCTCACGACGCCGGGGGAGGCACGCATCAGCAGTTCCAGCAGCCGCAATTCGATCGGCGTCAGCTCGATTCGCCGGGTGCCGCGCCGGACTTCCAGGGCTTTGGCATCGAAGCTCAGATCGCCCACTTCCAGCGTGACCTCCTGACTGGAGCCGGAGGCGCGGCGTGCCAGCGCGCGCAAGCGTGCCAGCAGCTCCTGGAGCGAAAACGGCTTGGTCAGATAGTCGTCGGTGCCCGCCTCGAAGCCCGTCAACTTGTCGTGTTCGGTGTCGCGCGCCGTGAGCATCAGGATGGGCAGATCACGGTGCGAACCTTCGCGCAGCCGCCGGCACAGGGTGAGGCCGTCGATGCCCGGGAGATTGAGATCGAGGATCAGCACGTCGTAGCGGTTGCTCGCGGCCAGGTGCAGTCCGGAGCGTCCGTCATAGGCGTAGTCGACCGTCAGCCCGCGTGATTCCAGGAACTCCCCCACGTTGGCGGCGAGATCGGCGCTGTCTTCGATGAGCAATACGTTCACGTCGGCTGCTGCTACTGCGGTGATCCACTTGCGAACCGGTCTTGGAATGGTCCACGCACGGCCGGCAGATTAG
The DNA here is from genome assembly GCA_028870705.1 of Gammaproteobacteria bacterium. GTDB lineage: Bacteria > Pseudomonadota > Gammaproteobacteria > Steroidobacterales > Steroidobacteraceae > FEN-1191. Next base: position 33,906 of record JAGWPD010000252.1, on the reverse strand, counting down.
CAGTTCGTCCGTAATGGACTCGTAAGCAGGTTATCGGCGCCGCCAGCGGGCAAGTCTACTCGTCCGAGTAGTCGGTCCCATCGGATCCACCGCTCCGGGCGGGAGTTTCGCTCGAATGCCATGGTCTGGTCGCGATTGCAGCCGCTCAGTGGCTGTGCCTGTGATGCAGGTCCGGGAAATGCGGGTGGCTGTGCCGCAACGGGGCGTGGACATGCTCGTGTGAATGCGGCTCGACTCCGTCCCAGTCCGGAGCGTGCGCATGCTGGTGATGTTCGTCGTGCACGTGCGCATGGCGATGCGTCGTCGCCTCGTGGACATGATCGTGGTCATGGTGTTCGGTGAGATGCAGCCACACGCCGATTGCCATGCAGGCAAACGCGGCCCAGAACTCCCAGCCGCCATTCTGGCCATACATGGCGATGGCCACGGCGCCACCGATGAACGGAGCGGTGGCGAAATAGGCGCCCGTGCGCGCTGTGCCCAGATGGCGCAGTGAATACACGAAAAGCGCGAGGCTGACGCCGTAACCGAGAAAGCCCAGTCCGAGCGCCGCAGCGACGTGCAGCGCGTCCGGGAGGGTGGCGCCGACGCCGAGGCCCAACGCTGTATTGGTCGCACCGGCGGCAAGCCCTTTGACGGCCGCGAGGGAACGCGCATCCCCTGCGGAGACCCTTCGGGTCAGATTGTTGTCCAGCGCCCAGCACAGGCACGCCCCGGCGATGGCCAGCATCGATCCGATCGTGTTCCGGGTCGAGACGAATCCGGCGTAGGAAAGGAGCAGGCAGCCGGCGAGGATGGCGCTGAAACCGAGCACGACCCGGCCGCTGGTCGCCTCGCGAAATGCGACCCACGCCAGCACGGCAGTCAGGACGACTTCGAGGTTGAGCAGGAGCGAAGCCGTGGCGGCGTCGGTTCGCGACAATCCGTACATCAGCAATGCCGGTGCCGCAATGCCACCGGCTGCGATCGCGCCGCCCAGCCATGGCCAGTCCCCACGCGCGATTCCCAGCGTGAATGTGCCGCGTTCCCGGGCGAGTACCCATAGGCTCAAACCGAGGCCGCTGCCCAGATACAGCAAACCGGCGACGAGCAGCGGCGGCGTCGAGGCCAGTAGCGGCTTGGCCAGTGGCGTGGTCACGCCGAACAGCAGCGCCGAGAGCAGGGCGGGGCCGGCGATCGAAGGCTTGATCTTCAATTTGGCATCCGGGCGGCGAGCGGCGCCTGCGTGCGCTCAGCCACAGTATGCTCCAGGCGATGCGGGAACCCGCCACTTGATCAACGCGACCTTCAGCGCGTCATTCACGACCAGGCAGGAGAACATGGCGTAGGCGAATATCCCGAACGTGTGCCACCAGCCCAGCGGCGTGAGATCCGGCAGGCCGACGCGCGTCAGCGCGGTACCGACCAGCGCGTCCGCCACGAGTGCGGCGAGCAGTGTCCGGCTCGGCATGGTCGACCAGAAGGAGCGCCGTTCGCGCGCGGACACCACGGAAAACGCGGCGAAGTAGAGCAGCACGAGGAAACTGAATGTATGGAGGGCGCCGTCGCTGGCCGCAAGATTGAAGCGCCACCAGCCAAACCACAGCAGCGCGAGCGCTTCGAGGAGCATGGCAATGCCGAGCACCACGGCCACCTGGACAAAGCCGCGTATGTTCCACGTTTCCGGTGCGCGCGATGCGCGCACGCGATCGGTGGCGAGGGCAATCTTGGCAAAATCCGTCATGAAAGTGAGCAGCAGCATCGCGAAGGCGGAAATCACGAACTTGCCCGTCACCACGTACGTTACGGCAACGAAGGCCGCCTTCAGTATGCTGCGGCTGATCTTGTTGATGATCCAGGTGAGAATCCGCTGATAGATCGACCTGCCCTGTTCGACCAGCGTCACGATATTCGTCAATCCGGGTTCCGTCAGCACCACGCTGGCGGCACTCTTGGCCACGTCCGTGGCGCCGCTGACGGCTATGCCCACTTCGGCCTGGCGCAGCGCCGGCGCATCGTTCACGCCATCGCCCGTCATTCCGGTGACGTGTCCGGCGGCCTGCAGGCGTTGCACGACGACATATTTGTCCTCGGGGAATACCTCGGCAAAACCGTCGGAGCCCGCGAGCGCATCAGCCGACCCGCCGACGGCCTGCTCGCCCGTGGTCTTCAGATCCGCGACGCGCCGGATGTTTGGCAACCCGACACCCGCGCCGATCTCCCTGGCCACGGCCAGCGCATCGCCCGTCAGCATCTTGACTGCGATACCCAGGCCGCGCAGTTCGGCGATCAGTCCCGCTGCGTCCGGCCGCGGCGGGTCGAGCAGCGCAACCAGGCCGAGCAGGGTGGGGGTGCCGTCCACAGTGCCGCTGGCAACGGCCAGCGTGCGATAGCCCTTGGCGGCCGAGGCGGCGGATTGCGCCTCCAGTTCCGCGAGCGCGGGTCCCGTGCGGCCGCATGATTCGGCAATCGTCCGCACCGCGCCCTTCATCATCCGCAGACGCTGGCCACCCCGATCGACCAGCGCCTCGGTCCTGCGGCTGGCCGCATCGAAAGGCCTGAAGGACACGGGCGTTGCGGCCGGTAGCTGGCGGAATACCTGGCGCTCGCGGGCGGCCGCCAGGAAGGCGAGATCGATCGGATCCTGATTGGCTTCCTGTGATGCGAGCGCGCCCGCCTGCAGCACCTCGGCTTCCGTCGCGCCGTCCAGGGGCGTTACGGCGGTGACCGTCAGCTGATTCAGGGTGATCGTGCCGGTCTTGTCGACGCAGATCTCGTCCATCGTCGCGGCATCCTCCGCGGCACTGAGGCGCGTCACCAGTACGCCGCGCCGGGCCAGCTCTCTGGACCCCAGCGCCATGCTGACCGTGAACATGACCGGCAGGGCGACCGGCACGGCGCCCATGAGCAGGACCAGCAACAGCGGAATCATTTCAATGAGCCGTGCGCCGCGCAGCAGCGAGAGCACCGCCACCAGGAGCAACATGGCGCCCACGATCACGAACAGCCAGCGCACCACGCGGGCGACCACGGCCTCGATGTGCAGTGCCGGCCGTGCCTCCTGCACGAGCTGGGTGGTGCGCCCGAAGTAAGTCTGGGCGCCGATCAGGATGACAACGCCGGTGGCTTCGCCGTTGCGGGCGACGGAACCCGATGACAGCACGTCGCCGGCGGCCTTGCCGACGTCCCGCGACTCGCCGGTGAGCGCGGACTGGTCCACCGCGAGCGCACCGGCGAGGACCCGCACGTCGGCTGGCACGATATCGCCGGCCCGCACCCGCACCACATCGCCGGGCACCAGTTCGCGGGCTGGAATGACCTGCCAGGTGGAATCCCGCCGCACTCGCGCGCTCACCTGCAGGCGCCGCCGCAGGGCTGTGATGACCCCGGAGGCCCGCTGTTCCTGCATGAACGCCAATACGGCGTTCACCACCAGCAGTGCGCTCACGACCAGCAGGTCGGAATACTTGCCGAGCACGGCCGAGAGCACCATGATCAGTTCGAGCATCCAGGCAGACAGTCCCCAGAACTTCTTCAGGAACGCCAGGAGCGCGTGCGCCTTGCGCTCTGCGATTTCGTTGTAGCCGTGCTGCAGCCGCCGCGCGCCCACTTCGGCCGTTGCCAGGCCCGCATCGGGGTCGACGCGCAGGGCGGTGAGCATTTCCGGAATCGGGGCGGAGGCCAATCCCGGCTTCCCGGGGCTCGGGCGCGCGGCGGCGGCGGCAGTGGCATGGGTCATGGTGACGGGCATTCTCCACGATCGGCGCTATGCCGGTCGCCGGGCCGCAAGCAGGCCCTAAGTCGGCGCTAAGTCGGTTCGCTTAGGGTGCATGTAACCGGGATGAACCGGTCAACCAACGCTATTCAAGACACCTGGAGGTCAATACAGATGGACATTAAACACCACACGGCAGCAGTCGCAGTCGCGGCTCTGGTTGCCGGCCTGGGCTCAGCCACGCTTTGGGCTGCCAATGATAGTCAGGATGCGCTCAAGGCCGAGGCGAAAATCAGCCTTGAAGCCGCCTCGCAAACCGCGCTCGCCAAAGTTCCCGGCGGCACGATCAAGTCCTCCGAACTGGAGCGGGAGCACGGCAAGCTGATCTGGTCCTTCGACATCTCCAAGGCGACGACCAGGAACATCACGGAAGTGCAGGTCGACGCCAAGACCGGCAAAGTCGTGTCCGAGACCACCGAAACACCGCGGCAGCAGCAAGCCGAGGCCCGCAAGGAGCAAGGCGAGCACAAATAGCAGATATTCGTGCGCGGTCAGGCCGTCCACGGTGCGGCGGCCTGACCGATTCGCCCGGTTGGCGGAACATCTGTCGGGAGCAGCCCTACCACGATGCGCATCCTGCTGATAGAAGATGATCCCATGATTGGCGCGAGCCTGATGCGCGGCCTCCGCGACGACGGTTACGCTGTCGACTGGGTCCGCGACGGCGTGGCCGCCGCTGCCGCGCTGCGGGACGATCAGGCCGGCTACGTCCTCGCGCTGCTCGACTGGGGTCTGCCCGGACGCGACGGGCTCTCGGTACTCGAGGCGCTGCGCAGCGCGGGCAATGGCATTCCGGTGCTCATGATCACGGCGCGCGATGCTTTGGCCGACCGCGTGACCGGGCTGGATACGGGCGCCGACGACTATCTGGTCAAGCCGTTCGAATTCGCCGAGTTGCGCGCGCGCATCCGCAGTCTGCTGCGCCGTCGCGAGCGGCGCGTGCAGCCGGCCCTCAGCCACGGCGAGCTGAGGCTGGATCCGGTCACGCACGCGGTGAAATTACGCGACGCGACCGTCCCTTTGAGTGCGCGCGAGTTCGCCTTGCTGTATGCCCTGCTCGAGCGGCCCGGGGCCGTGCTGTCGCGCGGCCAGCTGGAGGAGCAGATCTACAGCTGGGTCGATGCCGTAGAGAGCAACGCGGTGGAGTTCATCATCCACGGCATCAGGAAGAAGCTGGGCGCAGGCGTGATCGAGAACGTGCGCGGTGTCGGCTGGCGGATCGGCGAGCGGCCGTGAGTTCGCTGCGCTGGAGCCTGCTGATTCCGCTGTGGGGGGCGTTGCTGCTGGTCGGCTGCATATCGGCGGCTTATACCTATCTGCAGACGCGCCAGGAAACCAATGGCATGCTCGATCATCAGATGGAGCAGGTGGCTGCCTTCCTGGCAGCGCGCTCAACCGGTGTGCCGCCACGGCTGCCGGCGCTCCGCCGCACTGACGATACGGACACCGATTACGATATCGACGAGGACTATATCGTGGAGGTACGCGATGCCGGGGGGCAGGTGCTGTATGCCTCGGCGCCCAACGTGCAACTGCCGCCAATCAGCTGGTCAGGGTTTGGCCAGGTCAGAGTGGGGGGCATTGAGTACCGCGTCTACTCGGCAGTATCGGCTGCGCACCGTATCGCCGTGGCGCAGCAGCTGGATCTTCGCCGGGAAACAGCGGCGGCCGCCGCATTCGACGCGCTGCTGCCGGTCGGACTGATGATCCCCATCCTGGCGGCAATCATAGCCGCCGTAATCCGGCGCCAATTGCTGCCGCTGAATGAGACTGCAAGAGCGGTGGCAGCCCGGGCGCCGGTGGCGCTCGATCCGCTGCCCACGGGCGGCTTGCCGGTGGAGGTGCGGCCCCTGATCGAGGAGATCAACCGCCTGCTCAGCCGGGTGGCGCTGGCCAGCGAGCACGAACGGCGCTTCATCGCCGATGCCGCACACGCCCTGCGCACGCCACTGGCCGCGCTGCAACTGCAGGCGGATGTCCTCGACGGTTCACAGGAGGCCGCGGAACGTGCCGCGCGCGTGGCCGAGTTGCGTGCCGGGATCCGCCGGGCCGTCCGGCTGTCGCATCACCTGCTGGCATTGGCGCGTAGCGAGTCGCCGCATGGGCCTGGCCCGGCTGGCACAGCCGTGGATCCTGCGGTCGCGGAGGCGTTCCATGTCTACGGGCCCATTGCCAGGGCGCGTGGAGTGGAACTGCGGCACCCGGTGCCGTGCCTGCTCGAAGTGGCCGCAGACCCCCAGGACCTCGTGCTGCTGATCGGAAACCTGCTCGATAATGCGCTGCGATACACCGCCGCCGGCGGCCGCGTGGTGGTCGCGACCACCGCGGAATCCGGCGGCGTGCGCATCGAGGTCATCGACGAAGGTTCCGGCATGCGCGCGGCGGAGCTGGAGGCCGTATTTCAACGGTTTTATCGATCGCCGGGCGATCTCTCCGAAGGCAGCGGCCTCGGGCTTGCCGTGGTGCGCGCAATCGTCGAGCGGCGCGGCGGGCGCGTCCAGCTGGTCAACCGCACCGACCGCACCGGCTTGATTGCGCGGGTGTGGCTGCCCGGGCCGGTCGGTCAACCCGCAGGGCAGGGCACTTCCGGCGTGGCCGCTCCTGGCGGCGGGCACGATCCGCCGCCGGCTTGACAGTCCCCGGCGCGGGGCTGACATTGCGCAGCGCTCGTGCCGCCCGCAGCGATGCGCGATACCGGCGGGTGCAAGCAGGGGGTCGAGTGGCGCGCATTCTGGTGGTTGAGGACGATCCGGCGCTGTCACGCGGCGTCATGGCTTTGCTCAAATCCTCCGGGCATGCGGCCGATTGGGCCCGCGACGGGGAGACCGCGATGCGCTATGCCAGCGCGGATCCCTGCAGCCTGTTCATCGTCGACATCGGCCTGCCGGGCATCTCGGGTTTCGAGGTCATCCGCAAGCTGCGCGGCCGCGGCTGCCGGACGCCGATCCTGGTGCTGACCGCGCGCGACCAGGTCAGTGATCGGGTGCAGGGGCTCGACCTGGGGGCGGACGATTACCTGCTCAAGCCGTTCAACGCCAGCGAGCTCAGCGCCCGCGTGCGCGCACTGCTGCGACGCGAGCACGGCGATCCGAATCCGGTCATTTCGGCCGGTTCGCTCACGGTCGATCGTGCCCATGCCACGGCGGTAGTGGCCGGCCGCACGTTGCAGCTGCGGCCACGGGAGTGGGCCGTGCTGGTATGCCTCGTCACCCGGGCTGGTGAGGTCGTCTCCAAGCGGGCGCTGCTGGCTGAAGTCTACAGTTACGACGATGAAGTGGCGCCCAATGCGCTCGAAGTGCACGTAGCCAGATTGCGGCGACAACTCGAGCCAGACGGTCCGCCGATCCGGACGATGCGTGGCCTGGGGTACCTGTTGGATCCGTCCTGAGCGGCTGCGCCCTAGCCTGCCACGTGTTCCGCTCCTCGATCACCCGATTCATGGTCGCCTCGCTGGGCATCCTGATGTCCGGCCTGCTCGTGGCCGCCCTGATCCTGGCCGCCCGCGCGTGGAGCAACTTCTCGGTGGCCGGCCGCATCGCCCGCCTGGCCGACACCGACCAGACGCTGTTCAGCGCACTGGTCAGCGTGCGCGCCCAGGTTCCGCAGGACAGCATGGCGCTGATCGAAGAGGACGATCCACGGCCGGTCATCCGGCGCACCTACGACGAGGCCTCGCGCGCGGTGGCGGTGGCGCTCGGCGCGCTGCGCGGTACCCAGGTCGAGGGCAACCTGCGTCTGGCGCAGGACATCCAGGATTCGTGGCAACGGGTGGTCGAGCGCCATGATGAAGTCGGGCGCCAGGCGGCACTCGCGCGCGCGCAACGGAGCCTCTACGCGATCGACGGCTGGCGCACGGCCATTCATCAGATGATGCTGACTCTGGGGCGGGCCTCCTCAGCGCTGGGAAACGCGGTGCGCATCGGGGATGCACAGATCGCCGAGTACGTGCAGGTGCGGCAGTTCGCCTGGGTTATCCGCGACCGTTATGGCCAGCAGTGCTCCATGCTCCGCCCCAGCGTGGCGGCAGACAAATCCCTGGACGGCGGTCTGCATGACGATTGGATCGCCAACCGGGCGATCTATGAGGCCGCGTGGCGCTCACTGGATGAGTTTCTGGCTCGACCCGGCGCCTCCCGGGAACTGCAGGCGCTCGCAGCGCGCGCGCATGAGCGGACAACGCGTGCGCAGCAGGTCATCGACACGATCGTCGGCGGGCTGGGCAGCGCGCGTGCGCCGGCGATTGCCAGCGATCGATGGACCTCCCTGTGCGATGGTCCGTTCGACGCCGTGCTGGCGATCGCGCGCCAGGCGCAGGTCGAGGCAACCGGGCGCGCGCAATCGCTGCGTGCCACCTCGCTGCGGATCCTGCTGATCGCGGGGCTCGATCTGACTGCCGTGGTCATATTCGGCGCCTTCGCCCTCGTCGTCGTGCAACGCCGGTTCGCGCGGCCGATGCGCTTGCTCACGCGCACGATCGCGCGCCTGAGCCGCGGCGATTACGACGAACCCGTGCCCTCGCCGGGCAGCCCGGACGAACTCGGCAGCATGGCGCAGGCCCTCGAGGCCCTGCGCGCCCGCTCGCTCGAGGCGGCGAGGCTGCAGCTGGCCATGAGCCGCTTTACGGCCGACGCGTCGCACCAGATGCGCACGCCGCTGACGATCCTGCAGACGCATATTTCGGTGCTCGCCGGCTTGATACCCGCTTCGGATCCCGCCCGCGCCTCGCTCGCGGACATCCGCGAGGCGGCCGACCGGCTGCAGCGGCTGCTGATCCAGCTGCTCAAGCTGGCCAAGGCGGAGGGAACGGTGGCCGTGGAGAGTGCCGGCGATCCGATCGACCTGCGGCCACTCGTGCAGGAGGTGGCCGAGGAACACCTCGCCCAGGCGGCTCAGGCCGGGGTTGGCATGCACTACGAGGCGGCCGCGGCGGCGTGCCTGGCACGCGTCGATCCGATCACGCTGCGGGAGATCCTTGCCAACCTGATCGACAATGCCATTCGATACAACGCGCCCGGAGGCCATGTGGTCGTGCGCCTGCTCGGGGAACAAGGGGCGCCGGTCATCGAAGTGGAAGATGACGGGCCCGGCATCCCGCCTGCAGAATATGAGAAGGTATTTACGCGCTTCTATCGGCTCAAGCGCGATCAGGACCGGGTCGGCAGTGGACTCGGGCTGGCGATCGTGGGTTCCCTCGTCGCGGCCATGGATGCGAGCCTGCAGCTTGCCAGCGCAGGCGGTGAAGGAGGGCGTGGCCTGCTCGTGCGGCTCGTCCTGCCCGAACAACCGGCCTCCGGGCACGTGACAGCATCCTGAAAGCTATCCGCGTGCAGGATCGCCCCGCTGGCGCCCGGGACCGATGGTCCCGGGCGCCGGAGGCCAAATAAACCGCATTGGGGGAAGACCATGAGCAAGCGACGCCACGTCGAACCGGGCGCCTGTCAGGCAGCGCGCCGTCAGCACGCCGGGATCACCGGCCTGTTCGCCTTTTTGCTGGGGATAGCGGCAGGGTCGCCGGCGGCCTGGGCTGCGGATCCCGGTACGCCAGCCGCCGCGCCAGCGGCCACGACCGCGGACAAGTCCGAGGTACCCGAGGAAATCATCGTGACCGGCTCGCGCATTTCGCGCCGCGACTACAACGCCGAGAGCCCGATTTCCACGCTCAGCAGCTCGGCCATCGCCGCGGCCGCCCAGCCGTCGCTCGACCGCGTGATCGGGCAGATGCCGCAGTTCGAGGCCGCGCAGGGTGCGGCCGAGGTCGGCGACGTGCAGGGCAGCGTCGGTTTCGGCGGCGGCGCCTCCTACAGCGACCTGCGCGGCATCGGCCGCAATCGCTCGCTGGTGCTGATGGACGGACGCCGGCTCATGCCGTCGACGCCCGATGGCGCCATCGACCTCAACACGATACCCATGGCGCTGATCGACAGCGTCGAGGTGATCACCGGGGGCGCTTCGGCCGCCTACGGCTCGGATGCCGTCGCCGGTGTCGCCAACTTCAAGCTCAAGCAGCATTTCTCCGGCGTCGAACTGGACGTCCAGCACGGCGCAAGCACCAACGGCGATGGCGGGACCACCCAAGTCAGCGGCATTATCGGCGGCAAGATCGACGACAACCGCGGCAACGTGATGCTGGCGTTCGAGTACGCGAAGCGCGACGCGGTGATGGGTTCGCAGCGGGATTTCTTCAGGCAGCCCACGGTGCGCTTCCTCGGCCGCCCGCCGGAAGGAATGATCTACAAGGGCGGCTTTGGCGCCGGCGCGACCGCGCCGACGATTGCGAGCGTCAACGCGATCCTGGCAGGCTATGCCGGCACGACGCCCTACCCGGGCAGCGGCCCGTACAATGGGGCCATCGGCGTGAACACCGATGGCACGATCTTCACCACCGTCGTGCCTGGCTCACTCGGCTGCGCACAGAACTACAAGGGCGTCGGAAGCGTGACAGGTGCCCAGCTGTCTCCCAGCTGCACGCAGGCGGGCGTGGTGCTGGGCAACTACTTCGCCGTGCAGGTGCCGCTGACCAAGTACAACGCGCTCGGCAGCGTCGATTACCGGCTCAACGATCACGTCACCGCTTACGGCCAGTTCAATTTCTCGCACTCCAGTGCGCTCGATGCCACCAGCCCGGGCAGCACGAAGACCAACAACAGCAGCATCGAGCTGTACATCCCGGTGAGCAACCCCTATGTGCAGGCGAACCCGGCTCTGCTCTCGCTGATCAACTCGGCCTACGGCGGAACAGCTCCGGCCGGTGCCAAAGTGGGCTACTCCAAGCTGATGTTCGGTTGGGGCAATCGCATCGAGAACTACAACTACGATGTCTGGCAGGGGCTGGCCGGCCTGAAGGGCGACATTCCCGGCACCCGCCTGACGTACGATCTCTATGCCTCGTACGGGCGCAGCGCCTACGCCAGCCAGGCGAACGGGGACATCAGCCTGTCCGCCATCAATAATGTGTTGGCCAACGAAGGCGCCGGCGGATGCAACTACAACCCGTTCGGCCTGCAGCCGGTGAGTGCGGCCTGCCTGACCTACGCCGGGCGCACCGAGAATTCGACCGACGTGCTGACTGCGAAGGATGTCGAATTGTCGATCCAGGGGCCGCTGTTCAGCATGCCTGCCGGCGAGGCGAAGTTCGCGCTCGGTGCAGATTATCGCCAGTCGGAGTTCGCCTACCAGCCTGATTCCATGTTCATTACGGGCGACACCCTGGCCTACGGCTCGGACACCCCGTCGGGCGGGTCCCAGAACGCGAAGGAAGCCTTTGGTGAGCTGCTGCTGCCCTTGCTCGAGAACAAGGCGCTCGCGAAGGATCTGTCGCTCGATCTGGGATACCGCTTCTCGAAGTACGACCTCTTTGCGGGCAAGAGCACCTGGAAGGCCGATGCCAGCTGGACAGCGGTCGAGGGCGTGCGCTTCCGCGGCGGCTACTCCGTGGCCTTCCGCGCGCCGAGCCTCGCCGACCTCTATGCCGGCACCGGTGTTGGCCAGCTGAGCCTCAACGGTGGGGATCCCTGCGATGTCCTGAGCACCTACCGCACGGGCGCCAACGGTGCGCAGGTTCAGGCGCTGTGCGCGGCCCAGTCGGCGGCGGCGGGTTCAGCCACCTATTCATTTGGTGGCGCCAACGTGACGGTTCCCGTCCAGAGCGGCGGCAACAAGCTCCTGCAGCCGGAAACGGCCAAGTCCTGGTCCATCGGGATGGTCCTCACGCCCCTGCACGGCCTGAATATCTCGATTGACTACTACAACATGGCGATTTCCGGAGCGATCTCCAGCCTGTCGTCCGGACAGATCCTCGCCAGCTGCTACGGCGGGACGGCCAATCCGGGCTTCTCGGCGGCCAATGCGTACTGCCAGCGCATTTCCCGCGATGCCACGTCGGGGCAGATTTCGCTGCTCACTTCAGGGCTGTTCAACTACAACGAGTTCAAGCTGGCCGGTGTCGATACCCAGGTCGACTATCGCTTCGGTCTCGACCGGCTGGGCATGTCCGCCAGGGCCGGCTCCCTGGAAGTCGGATCGATCATCAGTTATCTCAACAAGTACACCGTCACTCCGTCCGACGGGTCCGCCGCCACAAATTACCAGGGCGCGATCAGCGACACCTTCGTCACCTCCGATGGCGAGAACCTCTATTCGCACCCGCGCTGGAAGACCAACAGCTACCTGACTTACGCGAACTCGCCGTTCACGGCCTCGTTGCGCTGGCGCTATATCGGCGGCATGGCGAATCTCGATGACCTGACCAAGCCGGTGCCGGCGGTCAGCTATTTCGATGCGGACTTCCATTACGCCTTCTCCGATTCGCTCACGGTCAGCGCCGGCGTGAACAACCTCGCCAACAAGGCCCCACCCTTCATCGGCACGCTCGAATTGAGGACCGATGCCGCGACGTACGACGTGATCGGACGCACCTGGTACCTCGCGGCCAAGGTGAAGCTCTAGGCAGGCGATCCGGCCGGGCCACTCCCCCCTGGCGCGCCAGCCTGACTGGCGCGCCAGGGGGCATATCGTCGGCGCTCGCCCGGGCACCCGAATTGACAGCATCCTGACAGCTCGGCGCGCGCACCATCCATCCACCGACCGCACCGCAGTCGTGATACGCGCGGCCACTGCACACCAGGGCCGAACGGGGGATCTCTTGCACAAGCGCAGTTCTGCCCAGCAACGACTTGGCATGGCCAGGACGGTGTTCCGTGTCGCGAGCGGAAACTTCCTGGAAATGTACGACTTCATGGTGTTCGGCTATTTCAGCGCCGCGATCGGCCGCGCCTATTTCCCGGCGAGCAGCGAGTTCGCATCGCTGATGTTTTCGTTGACCACCTTCGCGGTCGGATTCCTGGTCCGGCCACTGGGGGCCATATTCCTCGGCGCGTACATTGACCACATCGGCCGGCGCAAAGGGCTGCTCGTGACCTTGGCCCTGATGTCCGTCGGCACTCTGACGATTGCGCTGGTGCCTGGCTACCAGACCATCGGACTGTTCGCGCCGATCCTGGTGGTGCTGGGGCGCCTCTGCCAGGGGTTCTCGGCTGGCGTCGAGCTCGGCGGCGTCTCGGTGTACCTGTCCGAAATGGCGACGCCCGGCCACAAGGGCTTCTATGTCTCGTGGCAGTCCGGGAGCCAGCAGGTTGCGGTGGCCTTTGCTGGATTGCTGGGCTATGCGCTGTCGGCCTGGATGCCGCCGGATGCGCTGGCGGCCTGGGGTTGGCGGATCCCGCTGATCGTTGGCTGCCTGATCATCCCGTTCGTATTCATGATAAGACGCAGCCTGCAGGAGACGACCGAATTTGCCGCGCGCAGGCATCACCCGCGTCCGGCGGAAATCTATCGGAGTCTGCTGACGCACTGGCGGATCATCCTGCGGGGCGTCGCCATGGTGCTGATGACGACGGTGTCCTTCTACACCATCACCGCCTATACGCCGACCTATGGCCGGAGCATCCTGCATCTGGCGAACAGCGACGCGTTGCTGGTGACGCTGTGCGTGGGCCTGGCGAACCTGCTGTGGCTGCCGGTCATGGGCGCGCTATCGGACCGGACGGGGCGTCGGCCGCTGCTGCTGCTGTTTTCCGGACTGGCGGTGCTGACGGCATATCCGGCCATGTCCTGGCTGGTACACGCGCCCTCGTTCTCGAGGCTCCTGGCCGTGGAGCTCTGGCTGTCATTCCTCTACGCCAGCTACAACGGTGCGATGGTCGTGCATCTGACCGAGATCGTTCCGGCGCAAGTGCGGACCGCCGGCTTCTCGGTGGCCTACAGCCTGGCAACGACGATCGGCGGCTCCACCCCCGTCCTCGCCACCTACCTGATTCACGCGACCGGCAATCGCGCCATGCCAGGCGCGTGGTTGTCAATCGCCGCCGCGATCGGCTTCGTTGCGAGCCTGATCCGCGGCAAGCCTGATCCGGCCAGCGGCGCGACCCTCACGTAGCGCCGGTGCGCTGGCGGTCACGCCGGCACTGGTGCTCTGAGCGGCAGCGCGCTGACCAGGGCGGGCGCGATGACCCGCACCGGCAGCACGATTTCCACGCACAGGCCCCGGCCACCCTGGCCGGATCGGGCGCGTATCTGGCCTCCGTGCAGGTCGACGATGCTGCGGCAGATCGCCAGCCCGAGGCCGCTGCCATCCGAAGTTCCAGGCTTGGCTGCGCCCAGCCGCACGAAGCGGTCGAAGATATGTTCCTGCTCGCCGGGCGGCACGCCGCAGCCCTCATCCTCGAGTTCCATCCGCCACTCCGCCGCATCGATCGAAGATCGCAGCCGGATCTGGCCGCCGGGCGGCGAGGCTTCGATGGCATTGCTGAGCAGGTTCAGCAGCACACGGCGCATGTAGCGGGGTTCGAACTCACACTCGGCTGTGCCGGCGTGGCGCCAGGCGTAGTGCAGGCCGCGGTGCTCGGCCAGTACCTGCGCATCCACACCGAAGGACTGCAGCAGCGCGGCCGGATCCTGGGCGGCCAGCTGCAGATGGATCGAGCGCGCCTCGGCGCGGGACAGGAACAGCAGGTCTTCGATGGTCGCATTGAGCCGTGCCAGTTCCTCGAGGATCGAGTGGACCTGTTCCTCGCTTTCCGCGTCCAGTCCGCCGCTGGCGAGGATCTTCTCCGCGTGCAGCCTCACCAGCGACAGGGGCGTCTTCAACTCATGCGAGGCGTCGGCCGCGAACCGCCGCACGTTCTGGAACGAGGCCTGCAAGCGGTCGAACATGGCATTCAGGAGTTGTGCCAGCGCGGAGATTTCGTCCTGCACCGCGGGCACGGGGATGCGGTCGCCGAGGTTGTCGGAACGGATGCGGCTGGCCGTGTCGCTGATGAGACGCACGGGGCGCAGTGCCATGCGGCTCAGCCCGAGCCCGATGACGACGCTCACCGCGAGCATGATGACGACCAGCGCGCTGGTGACCTCGGTGTAACCCTCCATGACCGCGATCAGCTGGGACTCCGGTGTGCCGATGATGACATCGAACGGCGGCAGCACGAATTCGCCCACGCGCAGCATGCCGGCACCCGGAAACGCAATGTCGTAGCGATCCAGGCCCTTGATGTCGGGAACCGGCTGGCCGTGCAGGTTCTTGGAGAAGAATATCGTGCCCGTATGGCGATGGTGGACGTCGATGTAGAACAGGACCGAGGCGGCCTCGGTGACCTCGCGGATGCGGCGCTCGATTTCGGGCGGCGTCAGGGTGGACACGTCGGGCCCGAGGCGCGTGCGGATCTGCTCGAACTCGGAGCGATTGAAGACGTCCAGCCCTGCGATCAGGTAGGAGCGCAGCATGTAATAGCCCGCGAGCGATGCGCAAGCCAGCGTGATCGCAGCGGCCGCTGCGTACCAGGCTGCCAACCGCGCGCCAATTGATCTCATTGCAGCTTGAACCCCACGCCGCGCACCGTCTTGAACAGCACGGTTCCATCGGGCGGCGTGAACCTGGAGCGCAGCCGGCTCATGTATACATCGAGCAGATTGGCGTCGACCTCGTAGGGAGATGACCAGACCTTTTCACAGATCAGCGTGCGCGGCAGCAGGCGGCCCGCGTTCTGCATGAAGATCTCCAGCAAGGCCAGCTCGCGGCTGGTCAGTTCCACCGCCTCGCCATTGAACCTCACGCTGCGCCCGACCGTGTCGAAGCGGATGCCGCGGTGTTCCAGCACCGTATCCTTGATGTTGGCATGCCGGCGCAGCAGCGAGCGCAGGCGCGCCAGCAATTCGGGCAGGCTGAACGGCTTTGGCAGGTAGTCGTCGGCGCCGACGTCCAGCCCGCGGATCCGGTCCTGTACGGCATCGCGCGCGCTCAGGATGATGACGGGCTCGTTGAATCCGGCCTTCCGCCAGCTCCTGAGCACATCGAGGCCGTCGCCGTCGGGCAGGCCCAGATCGAGCACGATGGCGTCGTAGCTGGATTCGCTCAGCGCGTCGTGCGCTGCGGCGCAGGTGCCGGCGTGATCCACCGCATAGCCGGCTTCCGCCAGGCCTTGTCGAAGCAGCGATGCCAGCTTCTGCTGGTCTTCGACAATGAGGATTTTCATGGTGATTTCAGGTTGTCATTCTACGCTGCCGTTCCGCGCAGCAGTTGCGCCGGAGACGGCAACCTTTAAGGAGCAGCGATGAAGGCAGTGAAAGTCACCACCCCCGCAGGCGTACTGTTGAGCCTTATCCTGGCCGCTCCGGCGGCAACCGCGGCGGACGGCGCGCTGGGGATCATCGCGCGATTTGCGATTGGCGGCAACGATACCGGCTACGACTACCTCAAGGTCGACAGCGCGCAGCCGCGCCTGTACGTGGCGCACGGCAATCGCGTCGAAGTGCTGGCCCTGCCCGCCGGGAACAAGGTCGGCGAGCTCGCCGGCATGCACGGCGTGCACGGCATCGAGATCATCAGCGCGCTCGGCAAGGTCTACACGAGCGATGGCCTGGATCGGCAGGTGTCGGTATTCGATCCGCGGACGCTCGCGGCCAGCAAGCGCATCGGCCCGACCGGCGTGAAGCCCGACGCCATCCAGTACGACAGCCAGTCCGGCCGGCTGTTCGTCGTCAACGGCGGTGAGACGGGCGATCTCACCATCATCGACCCCCGCTCGGACACGATCGTGCGAACGATTGCCCTCGGGGGCGTGAAGCTCGAGCAGATCGGCTTCGACGGCCGCGGCCATGCCTTCATCAACGACGAGGGCAAGTCGGTCGTGCATGTGCTCGACACGGCCACGCTGCGCAAGACCGGCGAGTGGTCGCTGGCGCCCTGCGAAGAGCCCACCGGGCTGGCGGTCGACCGGGAGCGGCACCGCGTTTTCTCCGTGTGCGGCAATGGCAAGATGGCGATCCTCGACAGTGACACGGGCCGGCTGGTCAGCATCCTGCCCATCAGCGGTGATCCCGACGGCGTGGCCTTCGATGCCAGGCGCTCGCGCGTGTTCGTCTCCAATCGGGAGGGGCTGCTGGACGTGTACCAGGTGGAATCTCCGCAGAAATTCGTCCGGCAGCCGACCGTCAGGACCGGCCCGGGCGCCCGCACGCTGGCACTGGACGCCGATACGGGCACGGTTTACGTCCCGACGGCGCGTTTCACCGCAGCCACGCCCGGCGGCAAGCCGGAGCTGATTCCGGACTCGTTTGCCGTCCTCGCCATCGGGCGAGTCGCGCCGAAGTCGACCGGCGCCGGATCGGCGCACTGAGTTCAGGCTTGTTTCAGATTGGCCGCCTATAACGGCCTGGCACAAAGACACAATCAACTACGGGGAATGGGATGAAGCGGATCCTGGTGGCTGGATTTCTTGCGTTGGCCAGCAGCGTCGCGGCGGCGCGCGGTGCCGGAGTGGATAGCTATGCCCAGTCACTCGTGCGTCCCGCGGTCGCGGCGCACCCGGCTGTTGCGAGCCTGGTGATCAGCGCCGCCGTGGCTGCCAACGGCCCCCCGGTCGTGGTTGCAGCCACCGATCCTGCCCGCGTCGGCCAGGCGTACATGGCCGCTGCCGGCGGATTCATCCCCCCGGCGGGGCGGGTCGAGGAGGGCGCACGCGGCACGACAGTCCTGCTGCCGCTGCTGGACGTGTCGGGCGATGCCGTCGGTACGCTCGAGGTCGGGTTCGCTCGCGGCAGCGTGCCGCCGGCCGGCATGCTCGAACAGGCCCGCCAGGTGCAGCACTGGTTCGGCCGCCGCGTTTCCACTGCCGGAAATCTCACCGATCCGTTTCCGTACGACAGCGATGCCCGCCTGCACACGCGCGCCCAGCAACTGGTCGACGAAGTGCTGGCCAAGCACCCCGAGGTGCTGATCTTCGCGATCCACGCGACGCCCCCCGAGAGCGACTACAACGTGATCGCCGGTTCCAATATCGGCCGCATCGGCAAGAAGGGCGACAACGATGACATGCGCTGCGTGTACACCGGCAAGCCCAACCTGGAGGTGAATTCCACCGGCAAGCGCTTCGAGGTGGAGCTGCAGCTGCACGACCGCGCCGGGGCGGTCATCGGCGCGGTCGGCATTGTCTATGCCTATCACGCCGGTGTGGACCAGGCAGCCCTGCACACGGCGGCGGACGCCATCCGGGCGCAGCTCGAGCCGCGCATCGAGAATGCGGCAGCGCTGTTCGAGACCGTCGCACCCCGTCCGCCGCTGGTGTACGCCGGGCGCACGGAGCTGCCGGGCTACAGCGGGGACTTCGACCATTTCGAGGTGGATCCGGCCCGCAACCGGCTGCTGCTGGCCGCCGAGGACCACGGGACGCTGGAAGTGTTCGACCTGCACACCGGCAAGCACCTGCGGACCATCAAGGGCTTCGATACACCGCACAGCCCGTACCTGGTGCCCGGTACCTCGCGCCTCCTGCTCACCGATGGGAGCGGGTCCATCAAGATCCTGGACGCCGACAGCTACGCGCGCCAGGGTGAGATCAAGACTCATCCGGGCGCTGATTCGATTGCCGTGGATCCCGCGAGCGGCCACCTGTTCGTGGTCACGGGCGGCAAGGACGTGCACCTGAACGAATCCTGGCTCGAGGAAATCGATCCGCAGACGGGCAGCCACATCGGCGAGACCCACTTCGATGCCAACCATGTAGAGGCGCTGGCGATCGAACCCGGTGGCCAGCGCATCTACATCAACCTGACCGACAAGAACCAGCTGGCGGTGGTCGATCCGGCCCGTCATGAGGTCGCGAGCGTCTGGCCCGTGCGCGCTGCCGAGCAGAACGCCATGGTGCAGTTCGATCCCGTCTCGCGCCGCGTTTACGTCGTGACGCGCAAGCCGGGCAAGCTCATCGCGATGGATTCGTCTAGCGGTGCGACGCTGGGCGTCTACGATGGTCCCGGCTGGAGCGACCAGGAACTGCTGGACGTGGCCAATCGGCGCATCTACGCGCCGGGTGGCGCTGGCAGCATCGCCGTTTATGCCCTTGCCGAAGACGGCGGCGTCACGCCGCTCGCTTCCGTGGCGAGTGCTGCGGGCGCCAAGACCGGGATCCTGGTCCCGCAGCTGCGCCGCCTGTTCGTCGCGGTATCGCCTGGCGAGCGCAAGAGCGGCGCCGCCATCATGTGGTTTGACATCAGTCCCATGGACTAGGATGGCTCGCTGACTGCCGGTCCGCCGGGTTCCTGGATTCACTGCAGGGGGGAAATGACGATGATCCGCAAATTAGACACGCTATCGACCGCCCTCGTCGTGGCGGTCGCGGCTGCCATCGCCGGCGGCCGCGCCCAGGCGGCGGATGCCAGTGGCGATACGCTCGAAGAAGTGATCGTGACGGGCACCGCCATCCCGACTGCGCCCGATGAGATCGCGGTGCCGGTCGAAACGCTCGATGCCGCGCAGCTGCGGCAGACCGGCACCACCGGCAACGCCCTGGAAATGCTCCGCAAGAGCATTCCGGCCTTCCAGGGGCGCAGCAACGCGGGCAACAGCAATGCCAACAACAACAACCAGAACACGGCGGGCGGCTCCCAGCTGCAGCTGCGCAACCTGCCCACGCTGGTGCTGGTCGACGGCCGGCGTGTCGCCAACAGCGGCATCGGTGGCATCAATGGCAAGAACTTCGTCGACGTCAACCAGATACCGGCCGACTCCATCGATCACGTCGACGTGCTGACCGATGGCGCATCCTCGCTCTACGGTTCCGACGCCATTGGTGGCGTCGTCAATTTCGTCCTGAAGTCCAACTACCAGGGACTGCGGGCGGGAGTGCGTGCGGGCACCGCTTCGAACTATGGGGAAGGATCGGTATTCGTCCAGGGCGGGATGCCCGTGGGCCGCGGCAATATCACGGCGACGGCGAGCATCACCTATTCCGATCCGCTGTTCCAGAACGAACGTGCGTTCTCGAACCCGCTCGTGAACATCAGCTCGAATGTGCCCGGCGTCGTCGGCGGCGGCGCCTATATCCTCAATCCGTACGTCAGTTCTCCCGGCGCCCTGAACCCGACCGGTACCGCCGCGACCGCCACCAGCATGGCGCAGCTGGTTGCCAACGGCACCTACCTGCCGACCACTGCGGCGGCGATCCGCGGCGGATTCAATGTCGCGCCGTACCAGACGATCCTCATGCGGCAGGACATGAAGTCGCTCGTGAGCCGCTTCCACCTGCCGTTGGGAGCAACGGGGAGCGTCGAATTGTTCGGCGACCTGATGGCCTCCCAGGGCAAGAGCTGGACGCGCTGGCTGCCGGTGGCGGCCGCGGGCCTGACGGTGCCGGCGGGCTCTGCCTACGATCCACTCACGGGCGCCATGAGCGGCGTGGTGTTCACTTATCTGCCCTATGGGCACACGTTCAACAACACCGTCAACGCCTACCGGTTCACGGCGGGCCTGCGTGGAACGCTGGGCGCGGGCTGGCAGTGGGAGACCGCCGCCGTTTACAGCGAGAGCGATCTGGAACAGCTCCAGGGTGGACTGATCTACAAACCCAACCTGCCGCTGGCGATTGCCGGCGGCTACGATGCGTCGGGCAACGCGCTCGCGGGAGGCGCCTACAGTTCGGTGCACAGCGGTTATTCGTTGACCGGCCCCATGGTGACGCAGCCGGCCCTGAATGCCCTCGCTGCCAACGCCGGCGTCTCCCCGGCGTCGCTGGCGAACGTGTTTGGCACCGAGCGGATTCGCGCAGCCAGTCACCTCGTCAGCTGGGACGCCAAGATCGTCGGCGAACCCTTCGGCGTGCCGGCCGGCAAAGTCGGCGTGGCGGCAGGCGTCAGCCTCAGGCGCGAGAGTCTGTCGGGCAGCACGGACCCGAATGGACGCGTGACCGACCCGGTCACCCAACTGGTCAGCGGCAATGACCAGCAATGGCTGGGCGGTACCTATGCCGATCCGTTCAGCAAGAGCCGCACGATCAGCGGTGCGTTCCTGGAAGTCCGGATTCCCGTCACCAGCGACAAACTGAGCGTGCCCGGACTGCGCGTGCTGGACCTGACCGGTTCGGTGCGCGGCGAGCGCTACAGCGATGCGGGCAATTCCACGGTACCGAAGCTCGGGTTCCGCTGGCAGCCCTTCGGCAAGCAGCTGACGGTGCGCGGCAACTACGCCAAGTCCTTCATCGCGCCAACTCTGTATTCGGAATACGGACCGACGGATACCCGCCAGGTCGGCGCGGCCGTCATCCAGGGCGTGTTCGGCGCGAGCTACGCGGGCATGCCCTTCAACGGCGAGGACGGCAACAATCCCGCACTCCAGCCGGCCACTTCGAATTCACGCACGATCGGCTTCGTGTTCAGGCCGCAATTCGCGCCGGGGTTCACGCTCAACGCCGACTATTCCCATATCACGCTGTCGGGCTTCCAGGGCGGCATCGGTTTCAACACGATCCTGAACAGCGTCAATACGCTGGGTTCGGCTTCGCCGTTCTTCGGCAACCTGGCCGTCGATGGCTTTCCTGGCTCCGGGGCCACCAATCCATTCACGGCACCCGGTGCATTGAAAACCTTCCTGACCAACGGCGCGGGCCTGGGTGATCCCAACCAGGCCAACCGGCTCTACCTGGTCGACCAGTTCCGCAACCTGTCGCAACTGGAGGAGAAGAGCTGGAACTTCGGCGCGGAGTACAACCTCCATACGCAGGATCATGGCGCCTTCGACCTGCGCACCAACGGCACGTTGATGCAGTCGTTCACCTTCCAGGGACTGCCCGGGCAAACCTACATCGAGTACGCCGGGCACACGACCAACAATGGCGTGTTCGGCGGCACGCTGCCGCGCTACCGCTTCTACACCTCGCTTGCCTGGTCGGTGCGCGACTTCACGCTCAGCCTGGGTAATACCTGGGCGGCGCCGACCACCGACACGGGTGCTGGCGGCAACCTGGCCCCCGTCCACGTGAGCGGCTATACGACGTGGGATCTGCGCGCAGAGAGCGTGTTTGCGCCCCGCGGGTTCAAGGAGGTCCGTGCGGCCGTCGGCGTGAACAACCTGGCGAATGCCATGCCACCGCTCGCGCCGCGCGCCTACAGCGACAACAATGCCGACGTGTCCAGCTTCTCGCCCATCGGGCGGCTGGTGTACCTGACCGTATCAGTGGGGATGTAGACCATGCAACTATCTGCCCGTCATCCAGTCGCCATCGTCGCGGCGAGCATCCTGACTTGTTTCGTGGCTGCAGCCGCGGACGCGCCCCATCCGAAGAACTGGGCGCCGCCCGCACAGCCGATTCACGCCCAGCAGCTGGTGGACCGCATCATGGCGCATCACCCGGAACTCGTCAGCATGACGCTGCATGGGGTGCCACCTGGTGGCGTCGACAATTACACCATGTTCGCCGGCTCCTTCCCCGACCGGATCGGAAATGCGGACGATCCCGATGATGTGGACATCAGCAAGAAGGGCATCACGATCCTGGATCCCAGGTGGCACCGGCCCAATGATGCGGTCAGGAAGTACGTGGTGATGATGCCGCTGCGCGATGCGGCGGGCGAAAATGTGGGCGAGGTCGTGCTGGCCTACAAGATCGCGGCGGGTACCAGGAAACCGGATCTGGATTTCCTGCGCTCCGCCACGGCAATTCGGGACGCCCTGGCGAAACAGATCCCGGCCTACGCGGGGCTCTTCAAGCCGGCGCAGCGCTAGCGGGCGGGCGCCAGCGCGCGGATCAGCTCCACTTCGCGCGTCCGGTACGGCGTGCCGTCGGCGCGGAAAATATCGTGCAGCCACACGGGCGGTTCGTGCCCGATGTGAGGATGCTGCCAGGAATCCCACGGAAGATTGGTTTGCGTCTTGCCCTGCACGAGTCCCCGGCTGATCGCGGCCACCCGCAGCCGCTTGGCAACCGGCAGTATCAGGTCAAAGATACTGCCCACGGTGCGCGCCATGTATTCGGTGCACAGTATTGGGCGGTGAAAGCGCTGGAGCCAGCGAATGCTTTGCGCGAAGTTCTCCGGCCAGCTGTAGTTGTGCAGCGATAACACGTCGGACTGTTCGACCTGCATCTGTTCGAAGGCACTGAGCGCAGCACGCGCCACCCAGTCGTTTTTCCAGAGCCCGCTCGTCAACGGTTGCCGCGGATTGCGCGCCCGCGCCCACGCATAGACTTGCGGCAGCAGCGCGGCGACCAGCAGATTCTTGTGCCTGGCATCGGTCGTGGCATAAGCCGTGCCGCCTTCATTGTCGGGCTCATTCCACAGATCCCACGCCAGGATACGCTCGTCGGTGGCGAAGGCGCCGATCACGCCCTCCACGTAGGCGCGCAGCCGCGGGTATTCGCGTGGATCCTCGAGCGCATGCGCGGCCGGGCTCTGCACCCAACCCGAATTGTGTATGCCGGGAACCGGCGGATGCTGGGTCCGCAGCCGAGGCTGCGGATTCCAGCACGAATCGAACAGCACGAACAGCACTTTGATGCGATGGCGGGCCGCGATGGAGAGAAACTGGTCTATGCGTGTGCGAAACCCGGCCGCATCCTGCTACCACAGCAGATCGTGGAGGAACACGCGCACCGTATTCATGCCGATCGATTCGGCCAGGGACAGCTCCCGCTCGATTGTCGCCGGATCGAAGCTGCCGGCCTGCCACACCTCGAGCTGGTTGATCGCGGTTGCCGGTATGTAGTTGGCGCCGACCAGCTGAGCACGCTGCCTATGGAGAGCACCAGCAGGCCGGCGCAGCGCAGTGCCGCGCGGGCGGTAGCCACCGACTGTGTCCCAGGCGCTGCGGGCGGCACGGCTACAGCGCCTTGCGCGACAGCCTGACCTGGCCGCTGGCGTCGCGGTCAACGACAATGTCGAAGCGCTGGCCACGAAAGCTGACGTTCCTCAGCGTCAGTGATTTCCAGTCGTCGGGCAACACGGGCGCATAGGCTGCGGACAAGCCCGCATCGTCGATACGCAGGCCCGTGAACCCGTAGAGGAAGCTCTGCACGAACCCTGCCGAGGTGGCCAATATGTATCCGGCGTTGTTGGCTACGGTCTCGCTGCGGACATTGAAGGGCGGCTTGATGAACCCGACCAGATTGCGATCGATCCATTGTTCCGCCACTTCGGCTGCGCCCAGTTCCGCCGCATGCACAGCCAGCATCACCATCATCATCTCGTTCGGGTCATCGCCGTGCACTTTCAGCTCATTGAGCTGGAAAGCGAAGTCGTTGCGGCGCACCTGCGGGCTCATCGGCAGATCGAGGTTGGGATAGGCGAGCCACGAGAGCGAGGAACCCATCCAGGTCACCTTGTCGTGCGGCACCGTCGCATCGAAATCAAGGTGCCGCTGCTCCCGCTGCGAGAACGGGATGTACAATTGGCGCGCGATCCGCGCCCACTGCGGATCGGGCCTCGTGCCCACCGCCTGCGCCGCGGCGCTGGCGATGTCGAGCGCCTTGCGCGCGGCCGCATTGGTGAAGGAATCGTTCGAGACATCGTCGTAGGCCTCATCGGGCGAGGTCACGTGATGGATCTCGTAGCGGTGCGCGGCCTCGTTGTACTCGACCCGGCTGGCCCAGAACTGCGCAATCTCCCGGATCACAGGCCAGCCGTAGGCGCGCAACCAGTCGCGATCGCCGCTGGCCAGATAATATTGCCATTGAGCGATGGCGATATCGGCGTTCACGTGGATCTCGCGATACACGCCGTAAGCGAAGTGCGGCGTGTGATCGACGCCGGTTTCGGGGTCGGCCTCCCACGGATACATCGTGCCCCGCGCCCCATACTGGATGGCGCGCTCGCGCGCCGGTTGCATGGTGCGATGACGGAACATCACGATGGGCCGGGCGCGTTCCGGGTGCAGCAGCAAGAGGGCCGGAAACACCCAGGAATCGCTGTCCCAGAAGGCGTGGCCGGCATAGTTGGGCGTCAGGCCGCAGGCGCCCATCGGCCAGGCCGTGCCGACCGTCGAGTTTGACAGCAGGTAATACAGATCGGAATGCAGGGCCCTTTGCACGTCGGCGCTTCCGTCGACCACGATGTCCGAGTTCCACAGCTCGTGCCAGGCCTGGCGGTGCGCCGCCAGCAAGGCAGCGAAGCCTTGCTGCCGCGCGGCGCGGGCGAGCGCCAGGCTCTGCTGTGCGTCTCCGCCCCAGCCCTGGCGCGCCAGCGCCACGTACTTCGTGAACACGTACGTCCTGCCCTTTGCGACCGTGACATCGATCGCGAGCGTCAGCTGGTAGGCGTCGCGAACCAGTCGGACGCCTTCGGGACGGAGCCCGTCGGGCAGGCCGATCGCCGCCGCGGCGGACATCGTCAGTCCCCGTTCCGCCCGGGCGTCGAGCCAGAGCGTCAGATCGCCCGTGTCCCCGTCGCCGGCCAGCACGTGGGTGTCGCCGTGGTACCAGACGGGCGCGCGATCAGCCGTGGCGTGGTTGACGGGCTCGAGCACGCTCATGTTGTTGGCAGCGACCGCCGTCATCATCTGCTCGCCGTCCATCCTGGCGATCGGAAATCGTGGCACGTGCGGCGCCCACAGATTGAAAGGGAACTTCAGTCGCACGGTGCCGCTGAAATCGGGCGTGATCGACAACTGAGTGGCGGCCAGGTGCGGCGAATCCTGACTGACCAGAGTCATCACGCTGATGTCGGTCGCGCGGCCACTGTCGTCGCAATAGCGGTAGTGGGTGGCCAGCGTGGCGTCGTACATGTTCAGCGTCTGGCTGTAATCGCTGAAGGCCCTGGCGCCAAGCTTGACCTGATTGAGCCAGAACTCGCCGGCCGTGCTCTTGCCGGTGCTGTAGTTGATTTCGCTCCAGCCTGGAATCGCCGCGGGCCGGGCAATGTCGTCGCTGGCATAGTCCATGAACGCGACCATGTAGGCGAGATTGCCCTCGGTGCCGCGCGGCGAAGTCATGCTCGAGGTGTAACCGTTGGCGAGATAGCCCGGAAAGTAGCGGTCGAGATCGCGCGCAGTGGCCGTGAACAGGAAGCTCGGATCCACATTGTCTGCCGTGGTCGCGGTCGCGGTCGCGGCCGCGGCGCAGGCCAAAAACGCAGCAATCCGCTTCATCGCACCCTCCCGGACCCGATGTCACCCACGCGTTCGGTCTCGCGGCGGAAGAAATACAGCGCGATCAGCAGCAGCGTCATCGGCAGCAGGGAGAAATAAAAGGCATGTATGCCGTCGAAGCGCGCAAACACGACCGCGGTGATGCGCGAGCCGAGCGTGCCGCCCAGCGCCGAAAACACCACGATCAGTCCGGTCATCGGCGCATGCAGCGGCTTGGGCAGGGCACTGAGGGCGACGGAATTGATGACCGGATAGATCGGGGCCATGAGTATCCCGATCATCGGGATGAGGTAAGCGGCGATGGGAGCATGAAACCAGCCGACATCGGGGCGCGCCACCACATTCGCGGCCAGCGGCAGCGTCAAGAGCACCAGCAAACCCATCGCGAGCACGCACAGGTTGAGCAGCACATGCCAGCGCACGCGCTTGAGCACCAGACCGGCGCTGATGCGGCCCAGCGCGGTGGCGCCGGCGAGAATGCTCGCGAGCTGTATGCTCATGGTGTTGGGCAGCTTGAGAATCTCACGATTGAAGGTCGGCAGCCAGGTGCCGAAGCTCTGCTCGATGAGCACATAGAGAAACGCGGAGATCAGGAAACAATAGACCAGCGGCCGTACCAGCAGGCGCAGCATGCCCGCAAAAGTCTCGGCATGTGACATGGGAGCGGCGGTGTGCGCGGCCGATTCGTCGAGCCTGGACGTTGCGAGCAGCACCAGCACCCCCGCGCAGAGCGCGGCCAGCAGCCAGTAGACGTTGTACCAGCGCGGGTTGGCGGGCGCGACGGGATCGATGAAGGCGCTGAACAGCCAACCGCCCAGCAGCACGCCGACCATGAACAGGCCTTCGATGGTGTTGGTGAGGCGCGAATGCCCGGTCTTGTCCGTGGTGAGCAGTCCGATCGAGGAATACACCGCCACTTTGGTCAGCGCGAAGCCCACGCCGACGCAGGTGAACAGCAACTCCGTGGTGCGGAAGCTCGGATACAGCGGCATCAGCGTGCACGCCGCGCCCACCAGCGCCAGCGACAGCATCATGCCGCGCCGATAGCCCAGCAGAGGCAGGAACGAGGCGACCGCGAACGAAGTCAGCGCAATGGTCAGATCCTTGAATGCCTCGAGCAGGCTGGCGTGGGGTTTGCTGATCCCGAAGCTTTCGATCGACTGCAGGATCACCGTGCCGACGCTGTTGAGCAGGACGGCAAAGATCATGTAGATCATTACCAGGCCGGTAATCATGCGCAGTCGGTTCATGGCGCCTCACTGGCCCTGGCGATGGAAATGAGCCCGGAAGAAATGGGGTGGCCGGCCCGTGCCGGCCACCCCGATCGCACGCTAGAGTTTGTAGCTGACGCTGAACTGTATCGATCGTCCCAGGATCGGCCGGTAGTTGGCCGCGACGAAGCTGCGCGGATCGCCTTCCGTGGCGTCGTGCCGATTGGTCAGATTCTGCCCGCTCACCTGGAGGTCATACTTCCAGGGCGTGCTGATCCTCGCACCGACATCGAACGTCGTATACGCATCGAAAAAGAATGAATTGGCCGGGTCCGCCGGCCGCTTGCCGATGTAATCGATGGAACCATAGAAGTTGGTCGCCCATTCGCCCGCGATGAGATTGTAGCTGGGCGTGAGCTTGATGCGCACATCGGGCTGACGCAGGATCTTGTTGCCTTCCTGCGCCGGATTGCCCGCCACGGTGTCATAGGTGGCGTGTTGCAGCGTGCCGTTCAACCCGACTGCGAACGCGCCGGTGTGGTAGCTGCCATCGAGCACCACTCCGTAGGCCTTGGACTTGAACGCCTGCGGGGCCGACCCGGGGTTGGAACCCTGCACGCCGGCGGTGGCATCGCTGGTATTCCAGAAGGCCGTGGCATACAGCTTCCAGACCGGCCCGGTGTACTTGTAGCCTGCTTCGAATTCGCGGATCTCCTGGATCGTGGCGCTGCCATTGCCACCGCGGAAGCTGTCGAAATTCGGGAATGCCCAACCCGAGGTATAGCGGCCGAACAGGCCCCGCTGTCTGGTGAAGGCGTAGTCGACGGCGCCGGTGTACGAGAACTTCGACGCGCTCGCATTGGGCACCACCTGATCCACGGTGCCGCTCGGGAAATGATCGCCCGAGCCGGCAGCCGGGAACGAGGCCGCATAATCGAGCGTTTGCCGTTCCTGACGCACGCCGCCGTCGAGGCGCAATTTGTCGGACACATGGAAGGTGTCCGCGACGTAAAAGGCCTTGGCCGTCGCGTCACCGTTCGAATCCAGGCCGTAGTTCCAGCATCCCGCGCCCGAGCCGGCCGTCTGCAGCCGGGCACAGGTCACGTTGGCGCTGAGCAGGTCGCCGTGCGCGATGTTCTGGACCGGCGCCTGGTTGTTCAGCGACCACCAGTCGTGGGCTGACCATTGGGCGATGTAATAGCCGAGCGTCAGGTCGTTCTGGCCGGTCTTGATCGCCAGGCTGATGTCATTGGTCAGCGACCGGATCTGCTTCTTGACCACCCAGTAGCCGTATTCCTGCACCCAGTCACCCGGGGCCAGGACATTGCCGCCATGTGCGGTGGTGACTGCGCCGGGCGCGAGGCCGAGAGCGGATACCTGCACCGCGCCGCCGTCGGGCACGAAGCCGTAGGTGTCCGCATTGCCGCTGGTGAAGGAAAGATTGTCGCGCAATACTGAATTGTCGGAGGTGTTGAACTCCGCATTCATGCCGCTGACCGATCCTCTCCAGCCGCGGCCATTGGCGAAGTCGAAGGTCTCGTAGGTCGCGTCACCATTGCTGTCCTTGCCCACCTGGATCTGTCGCATCCGCGTGTAGTCGCCGAGCTGGCTGAAGGTGCCCAGGTCGTTGCCGGATTTCGAGAAGAACGGCAGCAGCCATTGACCGACGTCATCGGTCACGCGGGTCCACACGCCGATCTTGCCGTTTTCCAGTTTCTTGGTGAGATTCACCGTGAACTGCTGTCCCTTCTCCGACAGGAACTGCGCATCACGGATGCCGGGCGATGCCGAAACATAGCCCCCCACCATGTAGTACAGATCGTCGGCCAGCTTGCCGCTGAATTGGGCATCCACGCGCTGCAGGTTGTAATCCGAACCCGTGTACTTGACGATGCCCTTGGTCTGCTCGCCGCCTTCCTTGAGCCGGAAATTCGTGGTGAGGCCAGGCTCGCCCTTGGCAAACACCGAACCCGGACCGCCGATGACGCCTTCCACGGAACTGATCGTCTCGTCGATACGGAATATCGAGCTCTGTTCCATGAACGAGAGCGACTCGGTCCCATAGAGCGGCGCGCCGTTGATCTCGAAAGTCACGTGCGGCGCATCGCCCGCTTCCGGGAAGCCGATCACGTTGATGTTTGCTCCGGATACACCGCCGGAACTCTCCACCCACACACCCGGGATCTGCGTCAGCAGTTCCGCGCTGCTCTTGGGCGCCGCCGCTTCGATCTGCTCGGCGGTCACGGTCGTGATCGTGAAACTGGCGTCCTGTTTGCGCAGTTCGGCGCCGCCCGCCGTGCCGGTCACGATCACCTCCTCGAGTTGTTCCGGATTGCCGGCTTCGTCCGCGGCCGGCAGCACCGGCGCGAAGCCGAGCGCTGCCAGGCAGGACCCTGCCATCATGCCCAGCCGCCAGCTCCTGATTGCCTGGAGCACGCCGGACACACCCCCTCTGCTCGTGATGTCGTCAGTCATATTGATCTCCGCTGTGTTGAACGCATCGCCAATGCCGTCAGCCGCCGCGGCACCTTGCCGCCGCCGCTTGCCACTCAGGTCCCCTCCAGGAATCGCTCGATTTCCATGGAGGCTACGTCTGGAACCACGACGTCGGCAGCCGTCAGGTTCCGCGCCTCACCGATTCCCACTGCAAACATGTTGGCCGCCTTGATCGCGGCGACACCCGCCACCGCGTCCTCGACAGCAAGGCACTCGCCGGGCTCGACGCCCAGCGCGGCCGCGGCAGCCAGGAAGATGTCGGGAGCCGGCTTGCCTGCGGCAACGCTGGCCGGATCGACCACCTGGTCGAACAGGGCGGCAATCCCCAGGCGCTCGATCAGCGCCGGGGCGTTCTGGCTGGCGGAAGCCAGCGCAATGCGGATGCCGCGTGCGCGCAGCGCCTCCAGAACCGCGCGCGCACCGGGCAACAGCTGCGCGGGTGTGAAGCTGGCGATCGATTCCCTGAAATAGCGATCCTTGCTCTCGGCCAGGTGGCGGCGTTCCTCGGCCGGGAACGCGCGGGTGGCGCGCTCCAGGATGATGTCGAGCGAGGTGGTGCGGGCGACGCCCTTGAGCCGCTGGTTGACGTGTTCATCGAAGGGCACGCCGATTTCATCCGCCAGGCGCTTCCAGGCCTGGTAGTGCAGGGCCGCCGTATCCGTGAGCACACCGTCGAGATCGAATATGACCGCGCGCACGCGGCGGGCCGGCCGAGGCTGCGCAGGCGGCGTCAGCGGCACCGTGATGGCGGCCTCCGGCAGCAGCGTGAGCGCGGTGCCCAGGTGCTGCAGCGTGAGCGGCTCGCCTTGGGTGAGCCGGTAGCAGGCGCCAGCGGCGTTGACGTCCACCCGCAGACGCCGCCCGCGCCATAGCAGTGTGAAGAAATAGGCTGTCCAGCCGGCCGGCAGCGTGGGACTGAATTTCAGCGTGCCATCGCCGGCGACCCGCAGGCCGGCGAAACCCCAGACCAGGCTCAGCCACGTTCCGGCCATGGCAGCCATGTGCGCCCCGTGGCTGGCATTGCCGTGCAAATCGTCGAGGTCCAGGCGCGCGCCATCGCGAAAATACCGCAGCGCGCGCTCGCTGTGCCCGAGCTCCGCTGCCAGGATGCACCAGCTGCAGGCCGACAACGACGAGTCATGCACCGTCAGCGGCTCGTAGTAGTCGAAATCTCGGCGTTTCTGCGCGAGCGGCACGCCCTCGCCGCACAGTACGTGGGCGAGCACGACATTGGGTTGCTTGCAGATCTGGTGCCGATAGAGCGTGAGCGGGTGATACTGCAACAGCAGCGGACGGTCGTCGCCGGGCTGGGCCGTGAACGGCCACGGCGGTTTGTCGAGAAAACTGTCGTCCTGCGGGTGCACGCCAAGACGCGGGTCCACGGGCAGGTACATGGCCGCCGCGGCGCGCCGCCACTCCGCCGGTTCCGTCGCCGCCAGCCCGATACGCGCCGCCAGCTCCCGGAACGCTTCACTGGCATCGCGCTGCATCACCGTGGCGATCTCGGCGGCGTGCTGCAGATGGAGCTGCGCCATGCGATTGGTGTAGTAATCGTTGTCCACCAGCGCGGAATACTCGTCCGGACCCGTGACCTCGTAGATGCAGAACGCGCCGCCGCGCGTGGCGCTGTAGCGGCCGATCTGCAGCCAGATCCGCGCGGTCTCGAACAGCGTCTCGGCATTGCCGGTCGCGGTGGCATGCTCAGCGCTTCCCAGGTGATGCAGGCGCTGGGCATAGGCCACGTCGGCGTTGATGTGGTACTGGGCCGAGCCGGATGGAAAGTAGGCCGAAGCCTCATCACCCGCGATCGTGCGCCAGGGGAACAGGGCGCCGCGCGCGTGATTCATTTCCCGCGCATGGGCGCGCGCACGTTCCAGCGTGCGGTGGCGCCAGGCGAGGCTGGCGCGCACGAGCTCGGGGGCCGTCATCTGCAATACCGGAAGGGCGAAGACTTCCGTATCCCAGAAGACGTGGCCCTCGTATCCCTCGCCGGTCAGCCCCTTGGCGGCGAGCGCCGTGCGGCCGTCGGCGGGCGTGGACTGGCGCAGGTGGAACAGGTTGAAATGCAGCGCCTGGTCCAGCGACGGCTCGCCGTCGATGCCGAGTTCGGCGTTGCGCCAGAACGCTGCCCACGCCTGTGATTGACGGCGCTTGAGCTCGTCGAAGCCCACGCCCACGGCGTGGCAGGCGATCGACGTGGCGCGCGCGCCGAGATCGGCCGGATCCGGCCCCGACGACCAGGCAACGAACTTGTCGATGGTCAGGGATCCGCCCGGCACGAGCGTGCTGCTGTAGCGCTGGCCCACCGCGCCGGGGTCGTCAAACAGCGGATTGCCGGCTGTGACTTCGACGGCTATGCGATGTGCCTGCGCTATGGCTACCTGAATGCCCGAGCGGCGCGCACTTTGGGTCATCACGGCGCATACGCCCTCGAGGCGGCGCTTGCCGATGATCAGCGCGGCATCCGCGGCCGTGCCGACGCGCGGATCTTCCGCGCGCACCACCGCCGTGCCCGCCTCGATGCAGGACTCGAGCGCCACCGGGCCCAGGTAGTCGATCGAATGTACGGTGAAGCGCAGCGCCAGCAGCGTCTCGCCATCGAGTGGCACGAGCCGCTCGACGATGATCTCCACGCTGTGGCCGTCGCTGGTGCACCAGCGCGTCTTGCGCGACAGCAGTCCGGCGCGCAGATCCAGAACGCGCCGGCAGGCGAGCCGCTTGCCGGTGGCGACATCGGTGGCGTGCGCGCCGAGGCGCACGCGGATCCGCTTGCCGTCGGCGACCGGAACCCGTGTGTCGGAGGCGCGGGCGAACCCGGGGAACCCCTCGTGATAGCGGATCGGCACCGACTCGAACACGCCTGCAAGGAGTGCACCGTCGGTCGCGCTGGGCTGTTCCTCGCGCCCGCCGCGCACGCCGAGTGCCCCGTTGGCCAGGCAGAACAGGGTCTCCGCTTGCGCCGCATTGCCCGATGGGCCTTCATCGCTCATCGCCAGGTGCCAACCGTCGCTGGCCGCACCAGTAGCGGCGATCGAAGGCTTGAGGCCGTGTGGCAGATCGACCGCCATGAATTGTGGTTCCCCGCAAAGGAGCTCTTGGTGCCGCGCACGCGAGCTCTCGTGGCCGGGATACTACGCGCGATGTTATCGATGTCAAGTTATCGATGTCATAAAGCTTCCTGAAGCTGTGACGCCACCGTGGAAGGCGACCGGAGATCGCCATAACCTATTGAATGACAAGAGTTGAATTGCGAGCCGTACTTCGCAGGGAAGTTCGGGGCCGTGGCGGCAAGCGCTTGGTTCGGGCTAGCGGCCAGCGTCGATTGGTATCGTTGTCACGACAGCGATGGCGGGTTGCCGTGCCGCGCTGCATCCCCGCAATCGTGCGAGCCGGTCAGGTCGCGCGCACGATCAGGCTGGTTTCCAGGACTTCCGAACTGACCGACTTGCCTTCGATCAGGGCGATCACTTTTCGCGCCAGCAGCGTCCCGCCGGTATGCCAGTCCTGCCGCACCGAGGTGACGGGCGGCACGAAGGATTCGGCCTCGGGCGAGTCGTCGTACCCGATGACGGAGACATCCTCCGGCACGCGCCGACCGTGGTCGATCAGGGCGCGCACGACCCCCATGGCAAGCGGGTCGCTGCAGGCCAGCACACCGTCAAAAGAAATTCCTTCCTGGTGCAACTCGGCGATCTTGTGGACGCCACCGGAGAACGTAAAGGGACTGGCGCGGGAGGTCAGCGTGGTGCCCCCGGTTTCCTGCGCCAGCTGGGCGAAACCGCGATAGCGCGCGGCAATTTCCGCGTGGCGCGTATCACCGAGAAAGACCAGCCGCCGCCGACCGAGGCCGAGCAGCCGGCTGGCTGCAACGGCGCCGCCGTGCTCGTTGTCGCTCCCGACCACGGGATAATTCTGTCCCTTGCGCGGGGCGCCCCACACCACCCAAGGCAACCCGATCTGCTCGATGGCGCGCACCGCCGTGTCATCCGCACCCTGACCAAGCAGGATGAGACCTTCAGCCGCGCTGGCGGTGTTGCTGTCCATGCCGTGCAAGGTGGTCAACAGCAGGTTGTAACCCGCCGAAGTCAGCGCCTGCGATATGCCGCCCAGCAACACCAGCGGGTAGGGGCCGGTCATCGGCCGATCCGGTGATGGATCCATTTCAATGACCACGCCGATGGTATGACTTCTGTTGATGCGCAGATTGCGTGCCGGCAGATTCAGGCGATAGCCATGTTCATGCGCCAGATCGAGAATGCGCTTGCGCGTTCCGGCGTTGACGTTGTCACTGCGGCGCAACGCACGCGACACGGTGATGGTCGATACGCCGGCAATCCTGGCCAGATCCGCCATGGTCAGACGACCCTTCCTGCTGACCCGTCCCGACATGGCGCGCGTTATCCCCGGTGCTGTGGCGCGGACTCTTGTATATGCGCCATTGTACGGCAATCGCGCCCGCGAACCGGCCAGCCGGGCGCCGCCCGGTCAAGTTCGCTGCGGCTCAGGAGGGCTTGCGATCCGCGCGGCGCCTGGGCCGTTCCTGCTCT
>JAGWPD010000251.1 GCA_028870705.1 Gammaproteobacteria bacterium | reverse complement strand
GGGGGACCGATCTCACGCGCCTGCTCGATCATGGCCTCACCTACAAGGACACCATCGAGCACTTCACCCAACACATGGACTTCAGCGCCGAGGAACTCGAGTGGATCATGGGCCGCGGCATCTGCGAGTGCCTGGAGTGGCTGCCAACTTCCAAGTGAGGCCGCAAGTTTGAAGCGTTACATTGATGGTGGTGAAGCAGTCCTGGCGGCGTTCCGGGCCCTTGGGATGCACTATGTCTTCTGTGCTTCCGGCTCGGAGTGGGCGCCGCTGTGGGAGGCCGTGGTGCGCCAGCGGCAGGAAGGGCTGCCGGGCCCGCAATACCTGGACTTGTGGCATGAAACGGTTGCCGTCGGCATGGCCAACGGCTATGCCCTAGTCACCGGCAAGCCGCAGGCGGTGCTGTTGCATGCCGGGCCGGGATTGCTGCAGGGTTCCTGCGCCATCCACGGCGCCCTGCTCGCGGGCGCGCCGATGCTGGTGATGTCATCGGAGTCCGTCACCTACGGTGAACGCGCCGGTTGCGATCCCGGGTCACAGTGGTACCGCAACCTTTCCATCGTCGGCGGCCCGCACGCACTGGCGCCGGGTATCTTCAAGTGGGCCAACCAGGCTCCCACCATTGAAACCGTCCATGAACTGACGATCCGGGCGACCGAGATGGCGCAGCGCGCCCCGGCGGGCCCATGCTATCTGAACGTGCCCGTGGAAGTGCTGCTGGAAGCATGGACTCCGCCAAGGTTTCCGCATGGAGCGGCGGCGGCAGGCCGCAAACTCAGCCCGCCTGAGGAAATCGGGCAGCTCGCGCAGCGGCTCGTTGCCGCGAAGCATCCGCTCGTGATGACTGAAACCGCGGGCCGCAGTCCCGCGGCCGCACGTGCGCTGGTCGAATTGTGCGAACTGCTGGCAATTCCGGTCGTGGAACCGCAGGCAGCTGTCTGCGCCAACTTCCCGCGCAGCCACCCGCTGCATCAGGGCGGCAACGTCGAGCCGTTCATGGCGAACGCAGACCTGGTGCTGCTGGTCAACTGCCGCGCGCCGTGGTACCCGCCGAGCAACCGGCCGCCGCTCGCGACCACCATCGTGCTAGATGAGGTGCCGCAGCGGCCACATATCGTGTACCAGGTGCTGTACGCGGACGCTTACCTGGAAGGTGACGTAGAAGAAACGCTGCGTATGACGGCCGCCGCGGTGCGTGAGCGCGGTTTCGACTCCGCACTCATTGCGCAGCGACGCGAACGTCACGCCTCCGCGCATGCCGCGCTTGCTGCGGCCACGGCACAGGCCGAGGCCAAGGCCGCGGCCAACGGTGCGGCGATCGATGCGATCAGGCTCGTGCAGGAGTTGCGCGAGCAATGCGCGCCCGCGACCATCTTCGTCGACGAGACCATCACCCACAGCCGCGTCATCCAGCAGCACTTGCGCCTCGACCAGGCCGACCGTTATTACTATGTCCAGGGCGGGCTTGGCCAAGGCATTGCCGTCGCACTTGGCGTAAAGCTGGCGCAACGGCAACGACCGGTGGTGCTGCTCATAGGCGACGGCTCCTTCATCTATAACCCCATCGTGCCTTCTTTGGCAGCGGCACGCGACCTGCAACTTCCGCTGCTGGTGATCGTGTTCAACAACCGCCAGTACCTGTCGATGAAGTACAACCACCTGCGCGCCTATCCGGACGGGGCGGCGGTGAATGCCCGCTACTTCCCTGGCGTGGACCTCAGCACGCAGCCGGACCTGGCCGGATTCGCGGCGCCTTTTGGCATGCTGGGGATCACCGTCACGGATCCCGCCCTGCTCGAGACCGAGTTGCGGCGGGCCCTGGACGCGGTTGCGGCCGGCCAGTCTGCCTTGCTCAACGTGATGCTGGATAAGTAGGCCGGCGCCGGGCGCAGTATTTGCAACGGCGTCGTTGCATGAACTAGATTCATCGTTGCGTATAGCTGACCTGTAACGTCCCGAGGGTGCGGCGTCATGGACCGGTTCACCGTGATGAAGAGCTTCGTCTCCGTGGTCCGCCACGAGAGCTTCGCCGGCGCGGCACGCGCGCTCGGCATTTCGCGGGCCCTGGTGTCGCGTCATATCGCCGATCTCGAGCACCAGATCGGCATTCGACTCGTGAACCGCACGACCCGTTCTGTCAGTGCGACCGAGGCCGGCAAGAAATACCTGCAGTTTGCGCAGCGCATCCTGACGGAAATCGCCGCGGAAGACGCATCGATGGTGGCGATGCGGGAAAACGCCGAGGGTGAACTTTCCGTGGTCTCGCCGAAATGGATCGGCAGCCTCGATCTGGGCGATGCGGTGGCGGCCTTCGCCTCCGAGCACCCGAAGATCCACGTGCGTCTCGAACTGGGCGGCCTGTCGGAGCGCACCTACGATTTCATCGAGGAAGGCTACGACATTGCCTTTCACACCAAGAACCTGCGCGATTCCTCGGTGATGGTGAAGAAGATCGCGCCGCTGCAATTCGTCCTGTGCGCCGCGCCGAGCTACCTGCGCGACCGCGCGGCGCCCGCCACACCCCTCGACCTGGCCCATCACGACTCGCTGATCCACGTCAATGACCCGGTCTGGCACTTCAGCAAGGGCGGCAAGAAATTTCATCACAAGCCCCCGCGCGTCGTATTCTCGTCGAATACCTACCTGGTTCTGCAGAAGACCGCCATCAGCGGCATGGGCGTGGTCCTGCTGCCGGTTCGCTCCGTCTATCAGGACGTACAGGCTGGTCGCTTGCAGGTGCTGCTGCCGGACTACTCGATTCCGGAACGGCCGCTCTATGCCGCCTACGCACCCAGCCGGCAGCTGGTGCGCAAGGTGCGGGTGTTCGTGGACTTCATCGCCGAGTGGTTCAAGCAGCATCCGATGCTGCCCAGGCGCTGACCATCCGGAGCTGCGCCGATTCCAGGCTATTGAGTTGCGGAATGCTCACCAATGAGCTATTGCCGCGACCGTGCGCGCCCACGCAAGATGGTGGCAAATGCGGTTCGACTTCTGTGTCATCGGCGGCGGCATCGTCGGCCTGGCCACTTCGCTGGCGCTGCTGCAGCGGCGAAGCGGCGCAAGCCTGATCCTGCTCGAGAAAGAATCCGCGGTTGCCGCACACCAGACCGGGCACAACAGCGGCGTCATCCATGCCGGAGTCTATTACGAGCCCGGTTCGCTCAAGGCGCGCCTCTGCCGCGAGGGCAATCGCGACACCTATGACTTCTGCCGTGACAGTGAACTGACCGTCGAGCGCTGCGGCAAGCTGATCGTGGCGACAGACGCTGCGGAATCTGCCCGTCTGTCGACGCTCGAAGCGCGGTGCTTTGCCAACCAGATCGAGGTACAGAGGATCGACGGCGCCGCGCTATCCGCGCTGGAGCCGCATATCGCCGGCGTGGCCGCACTGCTGGTGCCAGGCACCGGAATCGTCGATTACCGCCAGGTTTGCGCGGCCATTGCGCGCCAGGCGCAGCAGCATGGCGCTCTCGTAAGGCTGGGCGCCGAAGTCACCGGAATCCTGGAGCATGGCGATGCCGTCGAAGTGTGCATGGCAGACGACTCGACCATTCGGGCAGCGCGACTGGTGGTCTGCGCTGGTCTGCAATCCGACCGGTTGGCGCGGCTCGCAGGTCTGTCGACGGGGCTGAGGATCGTGCCGTTCCGCGGGGAATACTTCCGCCTGCCGGCATCCCGGGCCGGCATCGTCCGGCACCTGATCTATCCCGTGCCCGACCCGGACCTCCCGTTCCTCGGCGTGCATCTGACGCGCATGATCGATGGCAGCATCACCGTTGGCCCGAACGCCGTGCTCGGATTCGCACGCGAGAACTACCGCCACCTGGCTTTCAGCCTGCGCGACACGTTGGACACGCTGATCTATCCCGGATTCTGGCGGGTCATGCGGCGCCATTGGCGCTCGGCGCTCGCCGAGCTGCGTGGCTCGCTGTCGCGCGCACGGTACCTCGAACAGTGCCGCAAGTATTGTCCGGAACTCACCCTGCGTGACCTCGAACCGCATCCCGCGGGCATCCGTGCGCAGGCGGTCATGCGCGACGGAACACTGGTTCACGATTTCATGTTTGCAGACACGGCCCGCATGGTGCACGTGCTCAATGCACCGTCGCCAGCGGCAACGGCAGCTCTGCCGATAGGCCGCATGATTGCAGCGCGCGTACTTGGCGAAGCGGGCGGCGCGCTGAATTGAGCGGCGCCGACGCTACGCGACCGCCGCCGTCGCCGCGGGCAGGGGCGCGGCATATCGCTACGCTCGCCCTGACCCTCGCTGCGACTGCTGCGAGCCGCGCCGCGCCCGCGCAGACGGACGAGATCCAGGTATACGACGGCCAACTCGCGGCGCCCGGCATCTTCAACCTCACCTGGCACAACAACTACACGCCGGATGGCCTGACAGCCAACCACTCGCTGAATGGCGTAGCCGAATGGGCATTTGGGGTGGCACCCGGGTTCGAAGCCGGCCTGTACCTGCCCCTCTACAGTTATGCGGCTGACGGCAGCCTGAGTTTCAATGGTTTCAAGCTGCGCGCGCTGTGCGCGGTGCCGGAAGCCGCAAGCCGGAGGTTCTTCTACGGCATCAACTTCGAATTCAGCTACAACGCCCATCACTGGGACGAGCACCGCTTTACCAGCGAGATGCGGCCCATCGTGGGCTGGCACCTCGGGCGCTTTGACCTGGTCTTCAATCCGATCCTGGACAACTCCTTCCAGGGCCTCGACCAGCTCGATTTCGCACCCGCGACGCGCGTTGCCTTCAACATCAGCAGGACCTGGTCTGTTGCGGCTGAGGAGTATGACGATTTCGGTCCGCTGCACGCGTTCCTGCCGACCGCCAGACAGACCCACCAGGTGTTTGCAGTGCTGGACTACAATGGGCAGCCCTGGACGATCGAGGGCGGAATCGGCTTCGGGCTCACGCCAGCCACCGACAACCTGACGCTGAAGCTGGTTGCCTCGCGTGACCTGAACAAGCGCGAGGGCCGCTGACGGGCCTGCCACCCGCAGCCTCACCGGGTCAGAAGCGTGCCTCGAAGGTGAGGCCGTACGTCCGCGGCGGCGAGACCGACGCGTAGGCGGCCCCGTCGCCGCCGAACGAGAAGGTGTTCATCACCGCCTTGTTCTCGATATTGCGGACGAAACCCTGGACCGAGAACTTCTTGTCCGCCGTCTGGTACGTCAGCCCGAGCTGGCTGCGGGAATACGCGCGCTGTCTGGAGCCGTAATGCTTGGTCGTCAGGCTGGTGATGGCGTAGGAGTTCAAGGCCGCATTCGGCGTGTACACGCCGGTCGCGCTGTTATACGTCGTGCCTGTCGTCACCACGTCGTGGTCCACGGCCAGCCACTGCGCGCTTTCGAAGTGGCTCATCAGCATCAGCGCCATGGAAGCGCCGCCGTTGAGTGGCCAGGTGTGCCGATAGCTCAGTGTGCTGGTCAGCTGCGGCGCATTGCTCGGCGTGACTCCATTCAGCGCAATCATCTGTATCGTGGTCGACTGCGGCCTGGCCGGGTTGGCCTGGATCGGGAACAGGGAGTTGCCGAACTGACCGTGCAGGAGGGCGAGGTTGAGCCCCAGTTCATCGGTTGACGTCGCCGCCCACAGCGTCTCCAGTTCGGCGCCGTACTCCTTCAAGTCCGCATTGAAGATGTCGTCGCCGAAGGAATAGGTGTACCCGTTGACCGGATCGCCGCCGGCCGGCAGGTTCTCCAGCTGGTCAATCTGATAGTCCTTGTAGTCGTAGTAGAAGGCATCGGCGTTGACCTGCAGGCGGTTGTCGGCGAATCGATTCTTCGAGCCGAACTCGTAGGCCGTTATGGTCTCGGGCCTGTAGACATTGAATGGCGGCAGGCCCGAGAACACGCCACCCTGCTTGTAGCCCGTGCTCACGTTCAGATAGATCAGCTTGTTGTCGGCCAGATCATGCTCGAGGCCGACCTTCCAGGTGGTCTTGGTCCAGGTCACATCCGCATTGCTGCGAATGGCGACTTCAGTGGTGCCCGGATAGATGGTCTGCCCCGCGTACTGGTCTCCGTTCGGCGAGCCGAACGGCGTCGTGGCTGGCACCGTATACGGAAAATCCTGGCTGCCCGGCGGCAGCGTCACGCCATAGACGCGGTCAGTTTCGCCAACCACGTTCTTGTGATCGTGGTTCCAGCGAATGCCCGCTGTCACGCGCCAAGCCGCTGTGATCGGATAAGTGATCTGCCCGAATGCCGCGTAGGACGGATTCGATATCGTCGGGTACGGGAATACCAGGCTCACGCCCTGCCCCGGCATCAGGCAATCGGGGTTGCCGCTGACCGAAGGCACGCCCACGCCAGCGCAGGAACCCAGCCCCATTCCTCCGGCCACATTGTCGTAGAAGATCTGCTTATAGGGCTGCTCTTCATCGTGATAGAAGGCGCCGAGCACCCACTTGGCTTTCGACTCGGCATTCGACGACAGCCGCAGCTCGTTGGAGGTTTCCTTCTCCTGTTCATACTGCGAATTGTCCAGGGAATTGCCCAATGCAAAATAATCGACGCGCAGGTGATGGTAGGCCGGGATCTCGGTCAGCACGACCGGACCCAGGTCCAGGGTCAGCTCCGCGTGCACGCTCCAGCTCAGGTTGTCGGTATAGCCAGGCGGCGACAGGTAGCCCTTGTTCGTGGCATTCGAGGTCTGCCAGCTGGCCCACGGGCCCGGATCCTGTGCCGTGTTGATGGTGCAGTCCTGCGCGTAGGTGGGGCTGGCTGGATTCAGGTCGCATTGTGTCACGCGACCGAGCTCGGTGAGTCCCTTGCCCACTCCGCCCTGATGGAAATAGTCACCGTACACCAGCAACGACACTTTGTTGCTGGGTCTCCACAGCGCCTGCAGTCGCGCCGCGTGATCATCCGCATCGTCGTAGCCGTTGCTGAGGTATCCGCCGTGCCGCAGGGTCTGGGCGGCAAGTCGTAGCGCGAACTCGCCGTTGACCGGCGCGTTGAACATACCCTCCGTACGCAGCTCGGACTGACTGCCGGTCTCGACGGCCACATCACCCTGGTAGCCATCGAAGCTGGGACGGTTGGTCACGACATTGACCGCGCCTGCCGTCGCGTTGCGCCCATAGAGCGTCCCCTGCGGTCCGCGCAACACTTCAACGCGCTGTATGTCGTAGAACAGTCCGGACGCCGCCGCCGGGCGGCCCTCGAATACTCCGTCGAGATGGAATGCCACCGCGGCGTCACCGAGCGTCGCATCGGTGCCCGACGAGATGCCGCGGATCGCAAAGGTGGTGTTCGAATTGTTCTGGCCGACTTCGACGCCGGGCACGACATCCGTCAGTCCCTGTGCGTCGACCACGCCGGATTTCTTCAACGTATCGCCAGTGACCGCCGACACCGCCAACGCGGTCTTCTGCAGGTCCTCGCTGCGCTTCTGCGCCGTGACCACGATCTCCTCGAGACCCTGGCTGGAGCCGGACGCCGACTTGGGATCAGTCGCGCCGAGCGCCGTGTGCTGCAGCCCCAGGCCCAGAAGACCCAATACCGCCATTGTCGTGACGGCGCCTCGCGCGCTGTTTCCGCTCATTCCTGTCCCCCTTCTTCTATTCGGCAATCCGACGCTGTGGCCGATATTGCTCCCGGCGGAGCCGCACTGGCACCAGTCAAAGGCGAAACCCAGTGATGCAGTTTTCTCAACGATACGCGGCGCAGCGCACCGTTGCCGGCTCTAGATCGGCCACTCCAGGCACTCGCAGATGCCGCGGCCCATGATCCACTCGAGTTCCTCGGCGCTGAAGTCCATGTGTTGGGTGAAGTGCTCGATGGTGTCCTTGTAGGTGAGGCCATGATCGAGCAGGCGCGTGAGATCGGTCCCCC
>JAGWPD010000250.1 GCA_028870705.1 Gammaproteobacteria bacterium | reverse complement strand
GGCGCCGGCGCCGACCACCGGTATGCCACAGGCCAGCGCCTCGATGATCACCAGCCCGAAGGTCTCGCTGCAGCCCGCATGCACCAGCGCATCGCAGGATGCGATTGTGGTCGCCAGTTCGATGCTGTCGCGGCGGTACGGTTGCACCGTGACGTTCGGCGCCGGCCGCGCGGACTCGCCGCCACCGACCATCAGCAGGTGATAGCGATCGCCGAGCCGCTGCATCGCGCCCTGCAGCACATCGATGCTCTTCTCCGCCGAGAAGCGGCCGGCGTAGACCAGCAGGCGGGTGTCGTCGCTCAGCCCCAGCGCGCGGCGCAGGTCCGGCCGGCGGCGCTGCGGGGAGAAGATGTCGGTATCGACGCCCAGCGGCTGCAAAGCCGTGTTGCGGAGGCCGAGCCCGGCGAGGTGCCCGCACATCAGGCGGCTGGGCGCGAGCACCAGGTCCATGCGTTCATAGACGCGCCGCAGGTAGCGGTTGAGCCCGGCCTCGACCAGGCGCCCGAGCCTGCGGCCGGCGAGCCGCGGAAAATTCGAGTGGAAGAACGCGAGCAGCGGCACGTCGCGGCGGCGTGCGGTACGCATTGCGCACCAGGCCGGGTGGAACACGTCGCCCACCTCGATCAGGTCGGGCTCGAGCGCATCGAGCATCCGCTCCCAGCGGCGTGGCGCGAGTGGCAGGCGATAGTTGAACGTGCCCGGTACCTTCCAGCCCGCGACCGTGCTGATGCCGCCGGGCGCCAGTTCGGTGGCGGCGCCCGGCACGAGCAGCGAGTGGCGATGCACCGTGTGATTGCGCAGCCATTGGTGCTTGGCCGTCAGGTAGCGGCGCACGCCGCCGCTGGTCGGCGAAAAGAACAGGGTGGTGTCTACGAGGTGCATCAATGGCCTTGCGGCCATTGCACCCGCCGGTCAGGAACCTGTCAAGCCTTGCTCAGGCGCGCGCGGCGAGTGGGCGGATCGCGGCCGAATCCGGTGTCGGCAGGCGCACGCGGATGCGCGTGAACTGGCCGCGCTTGGTCGCCACCTGGATCTGCCCCTGCAGACGCTTGACGTTGTCGCGAAGAATTCGCATTCCGAGCCCGCGGCCGGCGGGCTCTGCGGCCGTGCTCAGCCCGGCATGGAAGATCAGCGTCGAGGCCTGGCGCGGCTGCTGCTCGAGCACCGCGTCGTCGGCGATCAGCCCGGAGGCGACGGCCGCCTCGATGATGCGCGACGTGTTCAGGCCCTGGCCATCGTCCTGGAACACCAGTTCCGACTGGCCGCCGTGGCGTGGCTGGTATTCCAGCAGCAGCGCGCCCTGCGGGCTCTTGCCGGCCGCGCGCCGTTGCGCCGGCATCTCGATGCCGTGCTCGATCGCATTGCGCAGCATCTGGCTGATCATGTCATAGAAGGCAGCCGTATGGATTTCCGGTACCTGCTCGAGGCCGATGGTCGTCAGTTCCACCGATTTGCCGAAGGCCGCCGCCTGTTGCGCGGCGAGCTGCTGCAGCGCCAGCACCAGTTGCGGCGCATTGCCGCCGCCGGCGCCGCCGCGTGCGCTCGCCGGGTCAACGCCCGGAAAGCGCCCGCGCCGGCGCGGTGCGCGGCGCGCAGCCAGCGGCACGCCGCTGCGGTGCGCGATCGCCGACAGCGTCAGGAATACCTCATCGATGCACACCAGCGCCGGCAGGAACGCATCGCCGGTCTGCCGGCCGGGTGCGAGCGGCGCAGCCAGCGCCTGCAGGGTCTGCTCGAACTGGCGCACCAGCGAGGGCGCCGGCAACGCCATCGCCCGCCGCAGCAGCTGGGCGTAATGGATGTGCAGGCGCTCGAGCTTGCGCTGGAACTGTGCGGGTTCGCGCGCGCGCTGCTGCAGCTGCAGCCGCACGCGCGTCAGCGTCCGCGCCGCGAAGGCCATGAAGTTGCGCAGCGCGGCGCGATCGACCCGCAGCAGTTCGCCGAGCAGGGTGTTCTCGTCCCGCAGGCGCAGCAGCTCGGGGTGCGCGGCCACGGCCGTGTCCGTCTCAGGCAGCATTGGCGTCCAGAGTGGCCGCGGGCGACGGCGTGGCGGCGGCGAGGCCCGCGAGCTCGGCCAGCACGGCGTCCATGTCCGGGTAGCGCGCTTCCTGCTCGCGCGCCATCAGCCGCGCGATCAGCGGTTCATGGGCCGCGAGCTCGAGCGGCAATGGCGGGCGTTCGCCCGACACATGCTGCTGCATCAGGTCCATTGCGGTGAGGCCGGTGAAGGGCTTCCGGCCGGTCAGCATCTCGTAGCAGACGACGCCGAGCGAATACTGGTCGCTCCGCGCATCGAGCTCGCGCCCCTGCACCTGCTCGGGGCTCATGTAGTACGGCGAGCCGCGCAGTACGCCGATCGCCGTGCTGCGCGTCGCGT
Organism: Gammaproteobacteria bacterium; assembly: GCA_028870705.1. Classification (GTDB taxonomy): domain Bacteria; phylum Pseudomonadota; class Gammaproteobacteria; order Steroidobacterales; family Steroidobacteraceae; genus FEN-1191. The sequence continues at coordinate 497 of JAGWPD010000250.1, read as the reverse complement.
TCATGTGCCGGGCCAGCCCGAAGTCGATCAGCACCACCGCACCGTCCGGGCGCAGCATCACGTTGGGCGGCTTGAGGTCGCGATGCATCATGCCGGCGCCGTGCACGACCCGCAGCGCCGCGGCGATGCGGCGGGCATAGGCGATGGCCTCGCCACTGGCGAGCGGATGCAGCAGGCGCTGCTTGAGGTCGCCGCAGGGGAAATACTCCATCGCGAGGAATTCGCGGCCCTCGTGCACGCCATAGTCGTAGATGTCGATGATCGACGGGTCGCGGAGCGCCGCAATGGCGGTGTACTCGTGCGCGAACTGCTGCACATCGCCTGCTTCACCCTCGAGCGGTTCGCTGATCTTCAGCGCCACCGCGCGTTGCAGCGCGGCGCTGTGCGCCAGCCAGACGCTGGCGCGCGCCGAGCGGCCCAGCGGTCGAAGCAGCGAGTAGCGGGGAATGTCCAGCCCCGGCGCGACGCGGTCGTCGTGGCGACGGCTGGCGCTGGCG
>JAGWPD010000249.1 GCA_028870705.1 Gammaproteobacteria bacterium | reverse complement strand
TGGTGCCCGCCGCCGCGCGCTCGCTGGCCTTGGCTTCTTCCCAGGCACGTGACAGGTCGGACGCCGTGGCTGGCATCGCATCCCCAAACACGTGCGGATGGCGGCGCACCAGCTTGTCGTGCAGTCCAGCCGCCACGTCCGCGAAGTCGAACCAGCCGCGCTCGCGCGCAAGCTGCGCATGGAACACCACCTGGAACAGCAGGTCGCCGAGTTCATCGCGGATCCTGGCCGGCTCGGCGCCGGCAATCGCGTCGGCGAGCTCATACGCCTCCTCGATGGTGTGCGGCGCGATCGTCGTGAAGGCCTGCGCGCGGTCCCACGCACAGCCGCGCTGCGGATCGCGCAGCCGGCTCATCAGCGCCAGCAGCGCCTCGAGGCGGGCAGCCGGATCGGCGGCGGTGGCGCTCATGGGCGGACCTGCAACACGCGATGCAGCACCTGCAGCATGCCGGCGGTCGCGCCCCAGACCACGCGACCCCGGTAATTCAAGTCGTTCAACGTCACTTCGACGCCGCGCAGGATGCGTCGCACCGGCACGTAGTTGCCGGCATCCATGATGTAGACGAGCGGAATCTCGAATACCTCCGCCACTTCCGCGCTGTCGATCCTGAGGCTGAAATCCGGGCGCAGCAGCGCCACGACCGGCGTGATGCAAAATCCCGTCAGCACGATCTGGTCGGGCAGGAAGCCGAGTGGCTCGATGTAGCGGCTCTCGATGCCGATCTCCTCGCGCGTCTCGCGCAATGCGGCCGCGACCGCGTCTTCATCGCCCATCTCGATGCCACCGCCGGGGAAACTGACCTGGCCGGCATGGTGCCGAAGATGCCCGGCGCGCGCGGTCAGCAGCAGCGAGGGCGCGTGCGGGCGATCAATGATCGGCACCAGCACCGCGGCCGCCCGCGGGGGTTGCGGCATGGCCGCGCGCGCCGCCGCGACACTCGCGCCCGCCACTTCCGCCAGTGGCCGGCCGGCGAGCTGCCAGTGGGCCGGGTCGTGATCGGGCGATGGCGCCAGCACCCGGCGCAGCCGCGCCAGCCAGTCTGCGGGCAAGGCGTTCACCCGCCGGCTAGCCGCCGCCGCTCGTCCCGCCCTTGATGCCACCCTTGGCCAGCTCGGCGGGATCGAGCAGCCGAGCCAGCTCGGACGGTGGCAAATCCGTCATCGCAGCCGCCACTTCGCGAATCGGCTTGCCCTCCGCATACGCCCGCTTGGCGATCGCCGCACCTTTCTCATAGCCGATGACGGGATTGAGCGCCGTGACCAGGATCGGATTGCGCTCCAGCGCCTCGGCGACCCGCGCGCGATTGACCTTGAAGCCGGCGATCGCGTGGTCGGCCAGCAGCCGCGCCACGTTCGCCAGCAGACGGATGCTCTCGAGCAGGTTCCAGGCAATCAACGGCAGCATCACGTTGAGCTGGAAATTGCCTGATTGGCCGGCGACCGTGATGGCGGCATCGTTGCCGATGACCTCGGCGGCGACCATCGCAGCCGCCTCTGGAATCACGGGATTCACCTTGCCGGGCATGATGCTGCTGCCGGGCTGCAGCGCGGGCAGCGCGATCTCGCCCAGGCCCGCCAGCGGGCCGCTGTTCATCCAGCGCAGGTCATTGGCGATCTTGAGCACGCTGACCGCAATCACCTTCAGCTGGCCGGACAATTCGACCGCCGCATCCTGCGCCGACAGCGATTCGAAGTAATTGCGATTGGGCCGGAACTCGATGCCGCTGAGCCCGCTGAGCGCACGGCAGAAGGCCAGGCCGAAACGCGCATCCGCATTGATGCCGGTACCGACCGCCGTGCCGCCCTGCGCAAGGCACAGCAGGCGCGGCTCGACCGAGCGTACGCGCGCCGCCGCATTCTCGATCTGCGTGCGCCAGCCCGACAGTTCCTGCGCGAGCGTGACCGGCATTGCATCCATCAGATGAGTACGTCCGGTCTTCACGATCGCGGCAGTATCCGTTTCGCGCCCCGCGATCACCGCGGCCAGGTGCTCGAGGGCGGGCAGCAGCGACTCGCGCAGCAGCAGCGCCGCGCCGACGTGGATCGCGGTCGGGATCGCGTCATTGCTGCTCTGGCCCATGTTGACGTGGTCGTTCGGATGCACGTCCGGCGCGCCGCGCGCAGCGAGGTGCGCGATGACCTCGTTGGCGTTCATGTTGCTGCTGGTGCCCGAACCGGTCTGGAATACGTCAATCGGGAACTGCGCATCGTGCGCGCCACCGGCCACTTCCGCCGCCGCGCCGCTGATGGCGGCGGCCAGCCGCGGCTCGAGCAGGCCGAGTTCGGCGTTGGCCTGCGCGGCGGCCTGCTTGACCAGCGCCAGCGCACGAATGAACGCCCGCGGCAGCGAGCGCCCGCTGATCGGGAAGTTGTTCACGGCGCGTTGCGTCTGGGCGCCCCACAGTGCCCCGGCGGGCACCTGCAATTCGCCCATGCTGTCGCGTTCCAGCCTGAAACCCTTCGATCCCATGACGCTCCGACCCTCCGGCGATCCGGCAAAACGCGCTACACTCCGGCATTCTAACCGCGAGCCCCGCCCGCTGCATGGACCAATCCCGCCTGCTGGCCATCTCTCCCGTCGACGGGCGCTACGCAACCGCGGCCGAACCGCTGCGTGCGCTGTTCGGCGAGGCGGGGCTGATCCGCGAACGCATCCGCATCGAGGCGCTGTGGCTGCTGGAACTGGCCGGCTCGGTGCCGCAGCTCGCCGGCGCGAAGCTGCCGGCGGCGGTGACCGCGCGCGCCGCGGCGCTGGCGAGCGACCCGGGCCCGCAGGCCGCGGCCGCCGTCAAGCAGATCGAGTCGCACATCAAGCACGATGTCAAGGCGGTCGAATATTTCGTGCGCCGGGAACTGGCCGCCGCCGGCGCCTCGCCGGCGACGCTCGAGCTGGTGCATTTCGGTTGCACTTCCGAGGACATCAACAACCTCGGTTACGCACGGCTCCTCTCCCGGGCGCGCGCACAGGTGCTGTTGCCCGAGCTCGGGTTGCTCGTCGCCGCGTTGCGCGCCTTTGCCCGCGAACATGCGCACGTGCCGATGCTGGCGCGCACGCACGGCCAGAGCGCGAGCCCGACCACGCTCGGCAAGGAATACGCGAATGTCGCCGCGCGCCTGCAGCGCGCGCGCGCGCGGCTGCAGGCGGTGGCGATACTGGGCAAGTGGAATGGCGCCGTCGGCAATTACAATGCCCAGCGCGCGGCGCTGCCGGGCACCGATTGGCGCGCCATCAGCGCGCGCTTCGTCGGCGGCCAGCAGCTCGACTGGAACCCGTACACGACGCAGATCGAACCGCATGACTGGATCGGCGAATACGCCGACGCGGTCGCCGCGATCAACGTCATCCTGATCGATCTGTGCCGCGATACCTGGGGCTACATTTCGCTTGGCTACCTGCGCCAGCGCGCCGTGGCGGGCGAGGTCGGCTCCTCCACGATGCCGCACAAGGTCAATCCGATCGACTTCGAGAATGCCGAGGGCAACCTCGGCGTCGCCAACGCGCTGTGGCGCCACTTCGCCGACAAGCTCCCGCTGTCGCGCTGGCAGCGCGATCTCACCGATTCGACCGTGCTGCGCAACGTGGGGGTCGCGCACGCGCACACGCTGATCGCCTGGCGCGCGCTGCAGACAGGACTCGGCAAGCTGGCGGCCGATGCCGCGCGCTGCGCGCATGAGCTCGGGCAGGCCTGGGAAGTGCTGGGCGAAGCCATCCAGACCGTGTTGCGCGCGCACGGCGTGCCCGACGGCTACGAGCTGCTCAAACAGTTCACGCGCGGCGCGGCGATCGACGCCGCGGCGTTGCGCCAGTTCGTGGCCGGGCTCCCGTTGCCGGCTGCCGAGCGCGCGCGCCTGGCCGCGCTCACCCCCGCCGATTACGTCGGCCTGGCGCCAGAACTCGCGCTCGACCTGCCCGAATAGCCGCCTGCCGGCCCGAACTGCGGCCTGCGTCACACAGCCGCGCCCGCGGAGCGTGATCCGATCGACTCGCGGCGGCGCGCCCGCTCCATACCATGCCTGTGCCTACACCCTTGAAATAAGGCAAACGGCGTGGCCAAGTCGGACAAGCAGCGATCAACCACCGAACAATGGCTCGAAAGCCTCGCGGCGGCCGAGCGACCGGCGCAGCCGGTGATCCTGGCGCTGCCGATGCCGGCAGCCGACGAACTGCAGGTGCTGACCAGCCTCGCGGACGTGCGCCAGACCACCGCGGCGGTCATCGCCACCGGGCAGCGATTGATTTCGATCTTCACCCCGGACCTCGAACCCCAGCTCTACGATGACCCGAAGGTGATCGAGGTCATCAAGCGTTTCGTGCTGAGCCACAGCTTCGCCAAGGTGCGCGTGCTGCTGCGCGACCACACGCGCCACACGGGCTCGGGGAGCCGTTTCATGTCGATGGCGCGGCGGCTCACCAGCTACCTCGAACTGCGCATCCTCGTGCCGCAGTTCCATCACCTCACCGCCTCCTATTGCATCTCGGATGATCGCGGCATCGTCTATCGGATGCGCTCGGACCGCTGGGATGGCATCGCCGCCGTGAACAGCCCGCCGGTCGCGCGCCAGTACCTGCAGGAGTTCGACGCGGCCTGGCTCGCCAGCCACGACCAGCACCACCGCCGCGCGGCACGCATGCAATAGCGGCGCGGCCGCTCCCGACCCCGACCGCCCCTTATACTCGGCGCCATGAACGTGGGCGCTGCAGCGGGTACGCGCGTCGTCGTTGGCATGTCCGGCGGCGTCGATTCGGCCGTGGCCGCGCTGCGCCTGCGCGAGGCCGGCTGCGAAGTCCACGGACTGTACATGAGCAACTGGGACGACCAGGACGCCTATTGCAGCAATGCGCAGGACTACCAGGATGCGCGGCTCGCGGCGCGCGAGCTCGGCATCGTGCTGCACCGGGTAAGCTTCGAACCCGAATACCGTCAACGGGTGTTCGCGGAGTTCCTCGATGAGTACCGGCGCGGGCGCACGCCCAATCCGGACGTGCTGTGCAACCGCGAGATCAAATTCGGCGTGTGCCTGCACTACGCACGGCGGCTGGGCGCGCGCTGGTTCGCCACCGGGCATTACGCGCAGCTCGGGCAGGACCCGGCCGGGCCGATGCTGCTGCGGGGCGCGGATGCGCACAAGGACCAGTCCTATTTCCTCTGTGGTGTCGGGCGCGCGCGCTTCGCGCAGGTGCTGTTCCCGGTCGGCTCGCTCAGCAAGGCCGAGGTGCGGGCCCAGGCGCAGCGCGCCGGCCTGCCGTTGTTCAACAAGCCTGACAGCACCGGCATCTGCTTCATCGGCGAGCGCCCGTTCGCCGAGTTCCTCGCGGCCTACCTGCCGCTGCAGCCCGGCCCCATCGAAACCGCCGACGGGCGCCGTCTTGGCACGCACCGCGGGCTGCACTTCTACACGCTCGGGCAGCGCGGCGGCCTCGAGATCGGCGGCGTGCGCGGCGCCAGCGGCGATCCCTGGTACGTGGCACGCAAGGATCCCGGTCGCAACGCGCTCATCGTGGTGGCTGCGCGCGAGCGCGCTGCGGCGGCTACCGCGGCGCTGCGCACCGGCGCGGTCAACTGGCTGGTCCGGCCGCCGACGGCGCCAATCGATGCCGCGGTAAAGATCCGCTACCGGCAACCGGACCAGGCCGCGCGCATCGCACCGCTGGCCGACGGCGGCGCGCGCGTCGAGTTCGAGTCGCCACAGTGGGCCGTCACGCCCGGCCAGACCGCGGCGCTGTACGCGGGCGCGCGCTGTCTCGGCGGCGGCGTGATCGAAGAGACTCTATAATGGGCGCAGGCGACCGGTCCGTGTGACCCGCCGCGCCACGGAGGCCACATGAACGACAGCTTCAAGACGCGCTCGACGCTGACGGTGTCGGGGCAGGACTACCAGATCTTCAATGTCGCGGCGCTGGGCGCCGAACGCATGGCGCGGCTCCCGTACGCGCTGAAGATCCTGCTGGAGAACCTGTTGCGCTTCGAAGACGGCGTCAACGTCACGCGCACCGACATCGAGGCGATCATCAACTGGCAGCCGCAGGCCCAGCCGACGCACGAGATTTCGTTCACGCCCGCGCGCGTGATCATGCAGGACTTCACCGGCGTACCCTGCGTCGTCGACCTCGCCGCCATGCGCGAGGCGATCACGCGGCTGGGCGGCGACGCCGACAAGGTCAATCCGCTGGCGCCGGCCGAACTGGTCATCGATCACTCGGTGCAGGTGGACGAGTACGGCACCGCGCAGGCGCTGGCCGACAACAACCGGATCGAATTCGAGCGCAACGGCGAGCGCTACGCGTTCCTGCGCTGGGGCCAGAGCGCGTTCCGCAACTTCAAGGTGGTGCCACCGAATACCGGCATCGTCCACCAGGTGAACCTCGAGTACCTCGCGCGCGTCGTGTTCGGCAGCGCGACCGGCGATCCGCGCCAGGCCTATCCGGATACCGTGGTCGGGACCGATTCGCACACCACGATGATCAACGGACTGGGCGTGCTCGGCTGGGGCGTCGGCGGCATCGAGGCCGAAGCGGCGATGCTCGG
>JAGWPD010000248.1 GCA_028870705.1 Gammaproteobacteria bacterium | reverse complement strand
GACTCGCACACGACCATGGTCAACGGACTCGGTGTGCTCGGCTGGGGGGTTGGCGGCATCGAGGCCGAAGCGGCGATGCTCGGGCAGCCCGTCACGATGCTGATACCGCAGGTCGTGGGCTTCCGCCTCAATGGCAGCCTCGAACCCGGCGCGACCGCCACCGACCTGGTACTGACCGTCACCGAGCTGCTGCGCAAGCACGGCGTGGTCGACAAGTTCGTCGAATTCTTCGGCGACGGCCTGGCCAACCTGCCGCTGGCGGATCGCGCCACGATCGGCAACATGTCGCCGGAATTCGGCAGCACCTGCGCCCTGTTCCCGATCGACGAGGAGACGATCCGCTACCTCAGGTTGTCGGGCCGGCCCGCCGAGCAGATTGCGCTGGTCGAGGCGTACGCGAAGACCACCGGGCTGTGGCGAGTCAACGGCGCCCGGGCCGCCGACTACAGCGCGGTCATCGAACTCGACCTCGCGACGGTCGAGCCCAGCCTTGCGGGCCCCAGCCGTCCGCAGGATCGCGTGCCGCTGCGCGTGGCCAAGAGCAGCTACCGGGCGCACCACCGGAAAATGGCCGAGGAGCGCGCGAAGCAGAACGCGGGTGCCTCCGGGCATGCGCCCGCGGTCGTGGGTGGCAAGAGCTTCGAGGTCAGCGACGGTGCGGTGCTGATCGCCGCCATCACGAGCTGCACCAATACCTCGAACCCCTACGTGCTGATCGCCGCGGGCCTGCTGGCGCGCAATGCGCGCCGGCTCGGTATCAGCTCGCGTCCCTGGGTGAAGACGAGCCTCGCGCCCGGCTCGCGCGTGGTTACCGACTACCTGCGCAGCGCGGGCCTGCTCGATGAGCTGGCGGGCATCGGCTTCAACCTGGTCGGCTACGGCTGCACCACCTGCATCGGCAATTCCGGGCCGCTCAAGCCGGAGATATCCGCCGCCGTGAAGGCCGGTGATGTCATCGGCTGCTCGGTGCTCTCAGGCAATCGCAACTTCGATGGCCGCGTGCACCCCGAGGTCAAGATGAATTTCCTGGCCTCGCCGCCGCTGGTCGTGGCCTATGCGCTCGCCGGATCGCTCGACGTCGACCTGAACACCGAGCCGCTCGGCACGGGCACCGGCGGCAAGCCGGTGTACCTGCAGGATGTCTGGCCCTCGCCCCAGGATGTGGCCGCCTGCGTCCACCGGAACATCACCTCGGAAATGTTCCGTCGCAGCTATGGCGGAGTCTTCGACGGCGATGAGCGCTGGCAGGCGATCAAGGTGCCCGCAGGCAAGGTCTACGCCTGGGATGCCGCGTCCACCTATGTCAAGAACCCGCCCTACTTCAATGGCATGACGATGCGGCCGGCCGCGATCGGCGAAATCCGCGCTGCGCGCGCGCTGGCGCTGCTTGGCGATTCCGTGACGACCGATCACATCTCGCCCGCCGGCAACATTGCCAGCAGCAGCCCCGCGGCGAAGTACCTGATGGCGCAGGGTGTGCAGCCGGCCGACTTCAACCAGTATGGCGCGCGCCGTGGCAACCACGAGGTAATGGTGCGCGGCACGTTTGCGAACGTGCGGCTGCGCAATAGGCTCGCGCCCGGGACCGAAGGTGGTGTGACGCGTCTACTTCCTGAGGGCACCGGCATGAGCATCTACGACGCGAGCGTGGAGTATGCAAAGCG
>JAGWPD010000247.1 GCA_028870705.1 Gammaproteobacteria bacterium | reverse complement strand
TGCTGCTGGCGGCGCTCCTGGTCGGCGCGCAGCCGGCGTTCGTGGCGGGCAGGGACCCGGCGCCGGCGAAGAAGGCGGCGACCATCGCCGACCTTGCGAAGCGGCCGGTCGAGGTGCGCGCCGATGCCGCCGTGCGCGGCGGCACGTCCAAGGCGATGCAGAGCTATCGCGATTTCCTCAACCTGCAGAACACCGATGCGCGGTTGCGCGCCGAGGCATTGCGGCGTCTGGGCGACCTGAACCTCGAATCGGGCGAGCTCGAACGCATGTCGAGCGAGGTGACGCAGGTCGACATGCAGGGCGCCGAGGCCATCAGGCTCTATGGCACGCTGCTCAAGGCCTACCCGGACTATCCGCGCAATGACCAGGTGCTCTACCAGCTGGCGCGCGCCTACGAAACCACCGGGCAGGTCGAGTTGGCGCTCTCGACCCTCGATCGCATCGTGGCCTCGTACCCGCATACGCGCGAGATCGCCGAGGTGCAGTTCCGTCGTGGCGAACTGCTGTTCTCGGCCAAGCGCTACGGCGATGCCGAGACAGCCTACCGGCAGGTCATCGATCGTGGCGCGGCCGGTTCCGGTTTCTACGACCAGAGCCTCTACAAGGACGGCTGGTCGCTGTTCAAGCAGTCCGAGCACCAAGCCTGCCTCAAGCCGTTCATGATGCTGCTCGACCGCACGCTGCTGGATCGCAAGAGCGGTGCGCCACGGCGCTGGGACAGCCTGTCGCGCGCCGACCGTGAACTGAGCGATGACACGTTGCGCGTGATGAGCATCGCGTTCTCCTACCTCGATGGCCCGCAGACCCTCGACCAGCTGCTCGCCACCCGTGGACGCACGCCGTATGCATGGCTGCTGTATTCGCGCCTCGGCGACCTGTACGTGAGCAAGCAGCGCTACCAGGATGCCGCCTCGACCTATCGCGCGTTCGTGGCGCGCGATCCGGTCGACGAGCACGCGCCGACGCTGTCCAACCAGGCGATCGACGCTTACGCGAAGGGCGGCTTCGCCGACCTGGTGGTCGAAGGCAAGGCCGAATACGTGCGCAGCTACGGTTTCAAGGCTGCGTTCTGGAAGGAACGGCAGCGCGGCGCGTTTCCGGAGGTGGTGGCCGAGCTCAAGACCAATCTCAAGGACCTGGCGCAGTTCTACCATGCGACCGCGCAGAAGACGAAGCAGGCCGAGGAATACACGCGCGCGGCCGGCTGGTATCGCGAGTTGCTGGCCTCGTTCCCGGACGATGCCGATACGGCCGAGAACAATTACCTGCTGGCCGATGCGCTGTTCGAGAGCCACCAGTATGCCGATGCCGCCACCGAGTACGAGCGTACGGCCTATGCATATCCGATCGGCGCGCGCTCGGCCGCCGCGGGTTATGCCGCGCTGGTGGCCCTGCAGAAGGAGGAGGAGCTGGCGGCGCCCGCGGCGCGCGCGCCGATCCACGCCCGCGCGATGGAGTCGGGCGTGCGCTTCGCACAGACCTTTCCGGCGCACCCCGAGAGCGCCACCGTGCTGACCCACGCCGCCCAGGACGTGTACGCGGCGCATGATCTGCCGCGCGCGATCAAGCTGGCGGAAATGCTGCTGGCCCGCGATCCGCCGGTCGATGCCGCCAAGCAGCGCATCGGCTGGACGATCATCGGGCAGTCGCACTTCGACCAGGGCGAATACGCGCTGGCAGAGCCTGCGTTCCAGCGCGCCCTGCAGCTCACGCCGGCGACCGCACCCGAGCACGGTGATCTCACCGAGCGGCTCGCGGCGGCCGTGTACCGCCAGGGCGAAGCCAAGCGCAAGGCCGGCGACGAGGCGGGCGCGGCCGCGGATTTCCTGCGGGTGGCGACCGCGGCGCCCGGCTCGAAAGTGGTAGTGACCGCGCAATACGACGCCGCCGCGTCGCTGATCAATGCGAAGCAGTGGGATCGGGCGATCAGCGTGCTGGAAGCCTATCGGCGCGACTATCCTAAGACGGAATACGCCGCCGACATCACCCGCAAGCTCGCGGTCGCGTATGTCGAGGCCGGGCGCGGTGCGCAGGCTGCGGTTGAATTCGAGCGCATCGCGGCGGCGCCGGGCGAGGATCCCGCGGTGGCGCGTGAGGCGACGCTGCGCGCCGCAGACCTGTACGAGAAGTCGGGCAACGCCGCGCGCACCACCGCAATGCTCGAGCAGTTCGTGCAGCGTTACCCGCAGCCGCTGGTCGATGCCGAGGAAGCGCGCGCGCGCCTGGCCGACAGCGCACTCAAGTCGGGCGACCTGGCCGCACTCGCGCGCTGGCGGAACGAGATCATCAAGGCGGATGCGAGCGCCGGCGCGCAGCGCACCGACCGCACGCGTTTCCTCGCCGCCACGGCGCGCCTGGCGCTGGCGGAGCCGGCGCGCGACGCGTTCCGCGCGGTGCGCCTGAGTGCGCCGTTGAAGAGATCGCTGGCGGCGAAGAAGCAGGCGATGGAGACCGCGCTGACCGGCTACAAGGCGGTGGTCGCCTACGACGTGGCCACCACCACGACGGCGGCCACGTATGAGATGGCCGAACTCTACCGGACGCTGGGCCGCGACCTGCTGGCCTCGGAGCGACCCAAGAAGCTCAGCGCCGATGAGCGCGAGCAGTTCGACGCGCTGCTGGAAGAGCAAGCCTTCCCGTTCGAGGAGCAGGCGATCGCGATCCACGAGATCAATGCCAAGCGCACTGCCGATGGCATCTATGATGAATCGGTGCGCAAGAGTCTCCAGGCGCTGGCCGAGATGAGTCCGGCGCGCTTCGGGAAGACCGAGCTGTGGTGCGACCTGCTGCGCTCCCTGGCAGCGCCCGCGGGCGCTGCGCCGCCGGCCGGCGCGGTCGCGGATTTCACGCGCGCGGTGGCCACGGCGCTGGCCGGCAAGGCCACCGACGCCGAACTCGATTTCAAGCAGATGGAACTGCAGTATCCGCAGCTCGCCGAAGCCTCGATCAACCTCGGCATCGTGCTGCAGGGTGAGGGCAAGCTCGCCGAGGCCGCCGAGGCACTGCAGCGCGGCACCGAGCGTGCGCCCGCCAATGCGGTCGCCTGGACCGAACTCGGCCTGGTGCGCCGCGCGCTCGGCAAGTTTGCCGACGCGAAGGCGGCGTATATGCAGGCGATCGCGGCGGACCCGGGTTACGCGCCGGTGCACCGCAACCTGGCGGTGCTGCTGGACCTGTACCTGGGCGATCCGGCGGCGGCGCTCGGCGAGCTGGAGCAGTACCGGCAGCTGAGCGGCGAGGATCAGCCGGCCAGCGGTTGGATCGCCGAGCTGCGTCATCGCACCGGCATCAAGGCGCCGGTCGCCGCCGCGGCGCCCGCTGCCGGCGCGCCGGCCGGGGACGCGGCT
>JAGWPD010000246.1 GCA_028870705.1 Gammaproteobacteria bacterium | reverse complement strand
AGCGGCGTGCGCGGCGCGTAGTGCGCGGTCGTGGAACCGGGCACGCGCGGGGCCTCCGCGTCCGGCCCGCTCGCCACCTCGCCCACCACCTGGCGCAGCTGCGTCAGGCTGACGTAGCCCGGCCGCAGCAATCGCACCTCGCCGCGCAGGCAGGCGACGATGGTCGATTCCAGCCCGAGCTTGCACTCGCCGCCATCGAGCACCACGCGCACCGCCGCGCCGAATTCCTCGCGCACGTGTTCGGCGCGGGTCGGGCTTACGTGGCCGTAGCGATTCGCGGAAGGCGCGGCGATGCCGCCCCCGAACGCGCTCAGCAACTGCAGCGCCAGCGGGTGCGAAGGCACGCGGATCGCCACGGTATCCTGGCCGCCGGTGACGAGGTCGAGGACATTCTCGGCGCGCGGCAGCACCAGCGTGAGCGGCCCGGGCCAGAACCTGGCTGCCAGCGCCGCCGCGGCCGGCGGCACCTCGCGCGCCCAGCGCTGCATGAAGCGCGCGTCGTCGAGGTGCACGATCAGCGGGTGCGAGCTCGGCCGTCCCTTGAGCGCAAAGATCCTGCGCAGCGCCGCGGCTTGCTGCGCGCTGGCGCCGAGGCCGTAGACGGTCTCGGTCGGAAAGGCGACCACCCCGCCGTCGCGCAGTGCCTGCACGGCGGCGGTGATCTCCCCCTGGGTTGCCCGCGTCGCCCTGACCATGGGCCGATACTAAACGACCGGACGGCTATTCAAGCGCGACGCGCTCCCACTCGGCACCCCGACGGCGCAGCTCACAGGCGGGCCAGTAATGGCGGTCGAGCTTCAAGGTGATCATCTCCGGCGCGCCATTGATCGCCAGTGTCTTGATGCGCAGCGAAGCGCGGTCGGGCCTGCCGGTCACCAGCTGCAGAAAACTGTCGAGATCCGGCGTCGGCTGGCCATCGACCTCGACGATGCGGCGTCCGGGCACCAGGCCATAGCGGCTGGCCGGCGATCCGTAGGTGAAATAGGCCACATAGACACCGCTCGGCTCGATGCCGCGCTGCGCGCTCAGCGCGCGATGGCTCGCCTGCAGCGTCGCTCCCTGCCACAACACCACGCGGTCGATGTCGATCCCGCTCAGCGCCGCGGTCCTGACCGGCAAGGTGTGCTCGCCGTCGGTGCGCCACACGGTCACCTGCACCAGCTCGCGTGCCGCCACCGCGCGCTCGACCTCGCGGAACTCCGTGACCGGCCTGCCATCGATCGCGAGCAGGATATCGCCGGACTGCAGCTGGGCCGCGGCACTCGAGCCACCCACCAGCCGCGTGACGCTCAGCACCTGGCGCCTGGCCGGATTGCTCTTCTGGATGCGCGCCATCCACGCTTCGCTCAGGCCCAGGTCGTGCGCCGCCGCCAGCGTCTCGGTGACGAACTCGGCTTCCAGCGAATGGAGCGGCGTGGCGTGGCGCGCCAGCTCCAGCGTCTCGGCGATCAGCTCGGCGCTGATGCCACGATTCTGCTGCACCAGTTCCCGGCCGTTGTCGGAGGCAAAACTGGCCCACAGCCCGCGTACGCGGCCGGCGCGGTCCGCCAGCACGCCGACCAAGTCGTCGGGCGGGTTGACCAGCGTCGCCACCTCGATGTTGCTGTCGCGGAACGCAATCGACCGTGACAGCGGCAGCACCAGCGGATCGATCGAGGCAATGGCCGTGGCGCGCGACCTGAGCTCGCCGCCGCCGTCGAGCCCGACGACATCCAGCGATTCGCCATTGCGCAGCGGCGCGGTCGCCAGGCTCGCGGCCCGCACCGTGGCGCCGCGCAGCAGTGCCGGATCGTATTGCACCACCGCCAGGTTATGCAGCGGATGGATGTAGACCACGCGGGCGGGGATCTCGACTGTGCCGCCGAAGGTCAGCCGCACGTCGCCGACCGAGACCGGCACGGTGTTGCGGTCGGTGATCACCAGTCCGCGCGCCGCATCGATCACCAGGCCGGTGCCGTGGTAATTGCGCTCGTTGACGCCCGAAATCGGGTACGGCATGTCGAAGGTCATGCCCACCAGCGAGGGCGCGAGCACGCGCTCGGCCGGCGTACTGCCCGCGGCCGGCTGCGCCACTTCGCCGGCGGCCGGGGCCTGTACCGCGGCGGCCGGAACCGGCAGGTCGGCGCAATCCCAGTAGCCGCTCGCATCGTTGCGCACGCAGTGGCGCGCCGGGAACCAGCGCCGGTCCATGTGGACCGCTCGCAACTCGGCATGGTTCGGATCATCGAGCGTCACGTAGCGCACCGCAAAGCGCACGCCATCGCCCAGCGCGGCGATGCCGGCCTCGAAGTCGGCCAGCGAGGCGACGGGCTTCGAGTTGAGTTCGGTGATGACCGCGCCGCGCGGCACGCCGGCCGCATCCAGGGTGTAGCCTGCCGAGGCCACGAACACGCCCCTGATCGGCAGGTGAAAGTGGCGCGCCTCCTGGTAGGACAGCGTGTGCACGATCGCGTCGCCAAACTCCAGGTAACTCGCCGGCGTGATGGCATTCAGGTCCTCGACCGTCAACCGCACCGTAAATGGCTGGCCGCCGCGCTCGAACTCGAGTTTCACGGGAGCGCCCACCGAGTCGTCGAACACGGCCTCGAGCGGCTCGAAGCCCGTCAGCAGCTGGTCATTGACGCGCACGAGCACATCGCCCGGGGCGAGCAGCTTGTCGCTCGCGGAACCGGGCTGCACACGCTCCACCACCAGCATGCCGGTGTTCGCGGGCTGCGCGCGGCGCGCCGCCGCTTCGGTGTCGGTGCGCAGGCCCAGCCGTCGCAATTCATCATAGGGCCGGTAGCGGAACTCCGTTTCGATGGTGCCGCGCGTGACCGGCCGGCCCTGCTGGATGAGCCGCAGCGCGCGCTGCACGCGGCCCAGCGGCAGGTAGAAGCTCGTCGCCGATCCGGTCGAACCGCCGGCATTCAGTGCGACCACCCGGCCCTGCACATCGACCACCGGCGAACCGGAAGAACCGCCCGA
Organism: Gammaproteobacteria bacterium; assembly: GCA_028870705.1. Classification (GTDB taxonomy): domain Bacteria; phylum Pseudomonadota; class Gammaproteobacteria; order Steroidobacterales; family Steroidobacteraceae; genus FEN-1191. The sequence goes on along the minus strand of JAGWPD010000246.1, from coordinate 475 downwards.
CGTGCTCGAAGCCGCCTGGATGTAGAAGGTGTTGAAATCGTTGTAGCGGCCGATGCCGTACTCGGGCGCCTGGCGATCGAGGCGCGCCAGCGTGCCGGCGAGGATCGACAGCTGCTCACCCGCGTCGTTCCCGACGACGCGGATCTCGCGGCCGACCTGCGCGGCCTCCGGCGCCAGCGGCAGCGCCGCCGGTGTGGTGAAGCGCAACCGCGACGGGTCATAGCGGTAGAAACCGAAATCATGCACCGGATCGCGATAGACCGGATGCAGTTCGACTTCCTCGCGATTGAGGAAAGTGGCCTCGGCGATCACCGGCCCCGGCGTGACCACGTGCCGATTGGTGAGGATCAGGCCACGCTCGGCATCGACCACGAATCCGGTCGCCTGGGCCGAGACGTTCCGCTCGGTATCGAAGGAACGCGTCTGGTCGATCTCGATCGTGACTACGCTCCCGGCGATGCGCTCGAGCGTGCGT
>JAGWPD010000245.1 GCA_028870705.1 Gammaproteobacteria bacterium | reverse complement strand
CTGGCCGCGGCGCGCGCGGCGCTGGCGGCCGATCCGACCGTGCGCGCGCTGCAGGAGCGCTTCGGCGCGACGATCAATCCCGATTCAGTGCGCGCGCGCCGACCGGGCTGAGCACCGGCGCGGCGCCCGCCCCGTAAGGAGCACAGGCATGAGCGGTGGCATGGGCAACATGATCAAGCAGGCGCAGGCGTTGCAGGCCAACATGCAGCGGGCGCAGGCCGAAATCGCGCAGCTGGAGGTGACCGGCGAGTCTGGCGGCGGCATGGTGAAGATCACGATCAACGGCCGCCACGAGGCGCGCCGCGTGCAGATCGAGCCCGCCGCATTCGGCGACGACCGCGAGATGCTCGAGGATCTGCTGGCCGCGGCGCTCAATGACGCCACGCGCAAGCTCGAGGCGGCGAGCCAGGCCAAGATGGCCAGCCTGATGGGCGGGCTGCAGCTGCCGCCCGGCATGAAGCTGCCGTTTTAGGCGCTAATGCAGCATTCGCCCGCGCTTGCCGCCCTGATCGAATCGCTCCGCGCGCTGCCCGGAGTGGGCCCGAAGAGCGCGCAGCGCATGGCCTTCCACCTGCTGCAGGACGCGCGCCCGGCGGCGCAGGCGCTGGCCGGTACGCTCGAGCGGGCGCTGGCGCGCGTCGGCCGCTGCCGCCAGTGCCGCATGCTCGCCGAATCCGAGCGCTGCGATATCTGCTCCAGCCCGCAGCGCGACGCCGCGCTGCTGTGCGTGGTCGAGTCGCCCGCCGACGTGGTGGCGATCGAGCAGTCCGCCGGCTACCGGGGCCGCTATTTCGTGCTGATGGGGCACCTGTCGCCGCTCGATGGGATCGGCCCCGAACAGCTGGGCAGCGCGGAGTTCGATGCGCTGCTGGCCGCGGGCGGGATCCGCGAAGTGATCCTGGCCACCAATTCCACCGTCGAGGGCGAAGCCACCGCGCACTTCCTGTCGCAGCTCGTGCGCGCGCGCGGCATCAGCGTCAGCCGCATCGCGCATGGCGTGCCGGTCGGCGGCGAACTCGAGTACATCGATGGTGGAACGCTCGCGCATGCGCTGGCGGGCCGCCAGATTCTCTAGCCCTAGCGTCGGCCAGGGGCAAGCCTGGCCAGCAGTTGCCCGCGCAGGCGCCGCAGCCGCCGATAGCTCTCGTACCGGCGCGCGCTCATTTCGCCCGCAGCCATGGCGGCCTGCACCGCGCAGTGCGGCTCCTGCAGGTGCCGGCAATCGGCAAAGCGGCAATGCGGCGCAAGCCGCGCCACCTCGGCGAAGCCGAGGCTGCGCTCATCCAGCATCTCCGGGGCGGGCGCGAAGTCGCGCACGCCGGGCGAATCGATCAGCGCGCCGCCGCCCGGCAGCGCATAAAGCCGCGCAGCGCTGGTCGTATGGCGGCCGGCGTCGCTCCTCAGCAGCTCGCCGACGGCCGCCTCCGCGCCCGGAACCAGCGCGCGCAGCAGCGAGGATTTGCCGACGCCCGACTGGCCCACGAGCATTACGGTCGCGGCCCGCAGACGCAGGCGCAATTCTTCGAGGCCCTGGCCGCTCCTGGCGCTGCACGGGAGCGTCGCGCAACCGGTGGCGGCGAGCGCCGCCAGTTCCGTGCGTACTGCCGGCGTGAAGTCGAGGTCGGCCTTGTGGGCGAGCAGCAGCGCGCCGATCCCGGCGCTGGCCGCGGCCGCCAGGTAGCGGTCGACGACGAACAGGTCGGGCTCTGGGCGCGGCGCCACCACCACGACCAGCAGGCTCAGGTTGGCGGCCACCAGTTCGGCGCGGCCGCGCGCATTGCTGCGATAGAGCGCGCTGCGCCGCGCGCCGATCGCATGCAGGCGCCATTGGGCGTGCCGGCCGTCGCAGTCGCAGCTCACCTCATCGCCGCAGACGAACTGCAGCCCGCGTCCGGCCGCCCGCGCCAGCACTTCGGTGCCGTCATCGAGGCGCACGCGCGCGCTGAGGCCGTGCGAGACCAGCACCAGGCCGTGGCGCGACGCGCCGGCGAGGTTGCCGCCGGTGGAGGAATTCTTCACCCTGCTATCATGCACCAGGCAATGGAGAGCGGGCGCTTGAGCAGCCGGGAACACCTGATCTGGATCGACCTGGAAATGACCGGGCTGCGGCCGGAGCACGACAGCATCATCGAGATCGCCACGGTGGTGACCGATCGCGACCTGAACGTGGTGGCCGAGGGACCGGAGCTCGCCATTCACCAGCACGAGGCCGTGCTGGCGCGGATGGATGAGTGGAACCAGACGCACCATGGCGCGAGCGGGCTGCTCGCGCGCGTGCGTGCCAGCGGTATCGACACGCCGGCGGCGGAGCGGCAGACGCTCGCGTTCCTCGCGCAGCACGTGGCCGCGGGCGCATCGCCGATGTGCGGCAACAGCATCTGCCAGGACCGGCGTTTCCTCGCGCGCTGGATGCCGGCGCTGGAGAGATTCTTCCACTACCGCAATCTCGACGTGAGCACGCTGAAGGAACTCGCCGCGCGCTGGTATCCGCAGCTCGCCGGCGGCTTCAGCAAGCGTTCCGCGCACCTGGCCCGCGCCGACATCCATGAGTCGATCGCCGAACTGCGTCACTACCGCGAGCAGCTGTTCGTCAAGCCGGCGTGACGCAGGTCGCGGCTGATTCAAGCCGGCATGGTGCTCGTGCCGCGCATGTTATATTCGGAGCCGTGATAGCCGAGAGCAACCTGCAGGTTTCCTGGCGTGCGCGGCCGCGGGGTTTCGTGGCGCTGATGAGCCTGTACGAAAGCAATTACCTGCGGCTCGCGGCGCTGGCCGGCGATCTGCGGCAGCTGGCCGCCAACCGCATTTCCAGCGTGGCGGACGACTGCACGCTGGTGCTGAACGTGCTCGGCCGCGCCCGCTACACTTCCGAACTGCTGCTCAGCTACCTGCTGCCCGCGAGCGGGGCCGCCGCGGTGCTCGAGCGCGTGCCCGACCTGCGGCTGCGCGTGTACCACGATGCGCGACTGCTGGAGGCCTGCAGCGCGGCGCCGACCGGTCCGGAACGTGAACTGGATCGGCGCTGGGCGCGCAACATGATGGTAAACAAGTGGCTGGAATACTGCGCGGAGCGCGGCCACCGGTTCGCCCGCGGCGGTGCCGATACACCAAGCGGCTGAACACCTGACTGACATGCGCCTGGTTGCGCAATTCATGAAACGACTCCGGCAACTGGGATTCCTGCGCGTTGCGCTCGGTGAGGGCGCCGCGGCCGACGACGGGCGCGTCCTGCACCTGTTCCGCAACCGGATCGAACTGAAGAAGGCCTTCAGCAACGCGCAGGAGGAGATTCAGCGGCTCAAGGACCGCGTCAAGCAGCAGGAAGGCGCGACCGCGCGCGTGCAGGAATTGCTGCAGGGCCTCGAGGCGCGCCTGGCCCAGCCCGATACCGCCTACCAGGCGCTGGTGTTCTATCAATTGCGTGAATTGTGGGCGCTCGGCCAGCACCTGCTGCAGCAGTTCATCACCGAGCTCGAGGCCCAGCAGATCGAGCGCGAACGCCGCAATTTCTTCGCCGAATTCAATCGCCGGCAGTTCGGGCGCCGGCAGGCCGTAGAGGCCACCTGCCAGGGAGCCGAAGAGACCGCGGCGGCAGCGCGTACCCGCGTCAGCGAACTGGAGCGCTACCTGGCCGGACTGCAGCGTTTCTGGCATTACTTTCACCGGCGCCGGGTGCGCCAGGAGCTGCACGCCGCCAGCATCAAATCGCTCCTGGCCGAGCAGGCGCTGGGCGAGGCGCGCAGCGCGCGTGCGGCGCTCGAGGCCGAGCAGCCCAGCTTCGGCGGGCTTTCGGTCGAGTCGCGCCGCGCGATCAACCTGGCGGCGGTCGCTTACGCGCAGGTGCTGCGCGAGCGGCTGACGCGCACCGGCCTGTACGAGGCCACCTACCAGGCCAGCGGCCGGCGCGAACCGTCGCCCGGCGAATATGGAGAGCGCTCGCGCTGCGTGCGCCGGATGAACGAGATCCAGGCCGCGCGCGCGGTGCTCGAGGACCGGCGCGACGTGTTGCCCGAGATCCGCACGCGCACCGATGCCTACCGGCGCCTGGCGCGCTACCGCGGCGAAGGCGATGTCGTTCCGGACGCCGCCAGCCTCGCGCCGGATGACAGCCCGGCATCTTCGCGCGTGCTCACCGAGGACTGCTGGGAAATCTACCGGGTGCTGCTGCGCTGAAGGCTAGCGGCGGGAGCCCGCCGTCTCGTTGGCGGCCGTGGTCGTCCCGGGCGCATTGCCGGTGGCCAGCGCGAGCTCTGCGGTGATGCGCGCCGCTTCGGCCATGATCACGTCCGGTTGATCCGCGGCCGGCTCGTCGCTCAGCGACTTGATCGCCGGCAGCCCGTCGGCCGCACGGCGCGCATTCTCGCGCGCCAGCGCCTGCTGTTCCTGGGTGGCGCGTTCGCGCTTGCGTTCGGCCAGGTTGAGCGACACGGAATGATCGGCCCGGCTCTGCTCGAGGGCCGCGAGCGAACCGACCAGCCACTGGTAGTCGGCATCGTGCGCCGCGTGCTCGGTCTGTTCCCGGGCGATGGTCTGCGCGACGCCAGCCAGCGGCGCATCGGCGCGGAAGGCGGCAGGCGCGATGCGGTCCCACGGGAGCGGGGATTCCAGCGCGCCTTCGCCGACATCCTTGGTGTCGATGCGCGCGGGCAACTCGATATCCGGCTGCACCCCATGCAGCTGCGTGCTCTCCCCGGTGACCCGATAGAACTTGCAGAAGGTGATGTTCAGCTGGCCGCCGCTCGGCTCGGGCGACCACCGATGGTCGAGCGAGATGACTTCCTGCACCGTGCCCTTGCCGAAGGTGGTCTGGCCCAGCACCAGGCCGCGGTGGTAGTCCTGCATGGCGGCGGCGAAGATTTCCGAGGCCGAGGCGCTGGTGCGATCGACCAGCACGGCCAGAGGGCCGGCGTAGGCGACGCCCGGTTCGGGGTCGTCGAGGTGTTCGACGCGGCCCTCGGTGGTGCGCAGCTGCACCACCGGACCCTGGCCGATGAACAGTCCGCTGAGCGCGACGGCTTCGGGCAGGTAACCGCCGCCGTCGCCGCGCAGGTCGAGCAACAGCGCGTCGATGGGACCCTTGGCCTGCAGTTCGCCGATCGCGCGGCGCACGTCGCGCGAAGTGGTGCGATAGTTCTCATCGCCCCTGCTGCGCGCGTCATTGTCCTCGTAAAACCCGGGCACGGTGATGACGCCGACGCGCAGCGCACGGCCACCCACCTGCACCGTGCGCGCCTCCTGCTTGACCGCCTGGTTCTCCAGCGTGATCTTGCCGCGCGTGAGCGTGATGGTCTTCAGGTCGGTCCCCGGCGCAGCGCCGGCCGGCAGGATCTGCAGCCGCACGACGGTGCCGCCCTTGCCGCGAATCAGCTGGACCACGTCATCCAGCCGCCAACCCACGACGTCGGTCAGGCTGCCCTCGCTCCCCTGGCCGACCGCCAGGATGCGGTCGTTGGGCTTGAGCGTGTTGGCCGCCGCCGCCGGGCCGCCCGGCAGGAGCGAGCCGATGGTCACGTAATCGTCCGCGAGCTGGAGCGAGGCACCGATGCCCTCGTAGCTGAGGCTCATCTGGATGCGGAATTCCTCGGCGCTGCGCGGCGCGAGGTAATTCGTGTGCGGGTCGTAGACCGCCGCGTAGGAATTCATCAGCGATTCGAACACGTCGTCCGCGCTCACCTGGCCGACCCGCGCGAGCACGCGCTGGTAGCGCTTGCGGAGGATATCGGCGGCCTCGGGCCAGCTCTTGCCGGTCAGCATGAGCGAGAGCGCATCGCTCTTCACGCGCTGGCGCCACAAATCATCGAGCTCGGCCCGGTCGCGCGGCCACGGCGCCTTTTCACGATCGAAGTTGTAGCGCTCGTCCAGCTTCCAGTCCGGTTCCGTGGCCAGCAGGCTGAGCGCATACTGGATGCGCTCGCGGTTGCGCTCCTGCAGGCGGGCGAACATGGCGTAGGCCGGCTCGAGGGCCCCGGTGTGGATCATGTCGTCGAAGGCGGTGCGCCACTTGCCCATCTCGGCCACGTCGGATGCCAGGAAATAGCTGCGCTGGCCATCGAGGTTGCCGAGGTAGCGATCGTAGACCTGCGCCGAAAATTCCTTGTCTATCTGCCGCCGGCTGTAGTGGTATTGTTCGAGGTCGCTGGCGATCTGGCGCGCGAGCTGCTGCTGGCGCTCGGTCGGCTGGATCGCGCCGGCGGGGAGCGGCGCATTCGTCAATGCACCGCTCGAGCCCGTGGCTGCGAGCAGCATCAGCAGGCAGGCGCCGCCGATGGCGAGCGGGGCCAGTGACTTGCGCAGGCGGTCTAATGCTCGGGGCATGCGGGCTCGGACTCCAGATCTGGGCGGCAGGGCCAGTTTGACAGCTTTGGCACCGACAGGGCAGTCATGGGACTCAAGAACTGTGGATTCAAGCGCACCGGACGGGCCTGGACATGAAACCTTTGACTGTATTGCTGGCAATCGTTCTCGGCTCGGCCGTGGCGCTGGCGGTGTCGCTCTCGATGACCGGCGTCGTGTTCGCGCTGTTGCCGGAATATTCCGCGCGCCTGCGGGGGGAGCACTGGCCGCTGCTCAAGGCGCTGGCCTGGTCCTGGTCGCTCGCTGCCATCGCCGGCGCGAGCATCGTCGGCGAGCTGCGCGTGCGGCCGTGGCGCAGGATCGCGCAGGGTTTGCTGCTGCTGGCGCTGGCCGCGCTCGCCTGGCGTTATTGGCCGGCCTGAAGTGCCGGCGGCGCCGCTAGCGCCCGCGGTTCCACCAGACCGCGCCGGGCTCGCGCCCGCGCTGGCTGTCGTATGGATCGCCGCCTGCCGTTTCCCCGGCCAGCGACAATCGCGAGGTGACCAGCGTCTTGCGGATGCGGTTGAGCGTGGCGCTGCGCGCGTCGCTCATCGACGGCTGTTCGCCGGCGGCGGCCGCGACGACATGAGGAGTTTTCCGGCCCTGGTCTTCCACTGACGATCCGCTGCATTGTCTGTTGTTCGCAATCCGGACAATGCCCGCTCCGGCCGGTTGGATGAAGACGCGCGCAGCAGCGCCGCGGGGCGGAACTGTGACGCAGTCGACAGTTCAGCCGCGCCGGCGCAGCCACAGGCGGGCGCCGCGCAATAACCATAATCCGGCATACGGCCCGAGCGCCACCAGCCAGAAAGCCAGCGAGCCGTGCAGCAATGCGACCAGGTAGTCGCGCCATAGCGCCAGCATGCCGCCGTTCGCGTAGGGGCCGAGCCTGGCGGATCCGATCAACCAGATCAGGCTGGGCATCACGATCAGGCCGATGGACAGGCACAGGCCCAGGGCCATCAGTTCGTGCTGTGCGCCGCGCGTCCGGCGGTAGCGGCGCCAGAATCTCGACCAGGACGGCATGCGGATCCCCCGATGGCAGCCGGCGGCCGCGGGTGCGGCAGCCGATGCGCGCATAATAGCGCCCATGGAGAAGCTGCGCGTAGCGGTCATCGGCGTTGGTTACCTTGGACGCTTCCACGCGCAGAAATACGCGGCCCTGCCCGGCTGCACGCTGGTGGCCGTGGCCGATGCGCGAGCGGAGGCGGGTGACGCGGTCGCGAAGGAAACCGGTGCGCGCGCGCTGCGCGACCATCGCGAGCTGCTCGGGCAGGTGGATGCAGTGAGCGTCGCGACGCCCACCGCCGCGCATTTCGCCATTGCGCTGGCGTTCCTCGAGAACGGCGCGCACGTGCTGGTCGAGAAACCCGTCACCGAGACCGTGGCGCAGGCGCAGCAGCTGGTCGACGCGGCGCGCCGGGCCGGGCGCGTGCTGCAGGTGGGCCACCTCGAGCGCTTCAATCCGGCGATCATCGCGGCCGAGCCGCACCTGCGCACGCCGCGCTTCATCGAATGCCAAAGGCTGGCGCCGTTCCGCGAGCGCGGCACCGACGTCAACGTGGTGCTCGACCTGATGATCCACGACCTCGACATCGTGCAGAGCATCGTCGGCAGCGGGATCGAGGCCATCGACGCGATCGGCACGCCGGTGTTCTCCCCGGAGATCGACATCGCGAATGCCCGCATCCGCTTCGCCAACGGCTGCGTGGCCAATGCCACCGCGAGCCGCGTGAGCCTGAAGACCGAACGCAAGCTGCGGATCTTCCAGGACGATGCCTACCTGTCGCTCGACCTGCAGCAGAAGATCCTCACGGTGATCCGCAAGCAAGCGGTGCCGGGCGGCGGCGCCGCGGCCGGCGCGGACGGCGCCGCGCAGTTGCCGGTGAGCATCAGCGAGGAGTCTTTCGAGCCGGGCGACGCGCTGTTGCGCGAGATCGAGGCATTCCTGGCGAGTTGCCGCGGCGAACGGCCGGTGGTGGTCAGCGGCGAAGACGGCGCACGGGCACTGCAGACGGCGGTGGCGATAGCCGCCGCAGTGCGGGCCGGCGCGCGGCCCGCCGCGTGAGGTTTGAATGCAGTGCATTAATGCAACGATTTGCAGTACGAACAATAATGAACCTATACTTTTCCCAGGGCCGCGAGCGCGGTGCAGGGGGCGCTGGATGATGTCGACGGCGGCGGGCGAGCGGACCGGAACGACGGCCACCGGGGTGCGCGGCAGCGCGCGCCGCAACGTCCGGCCACGCG
>JAGWPD010000244.1 GCA_028870705.1 Gammaproteobacteria bacterium | reverse complement strand
CGGTTCGAGACTCACTTGCCCAGAAAGGGGCAAGCACCTGGGCACAGGTGCTCGCCGAATTGTCTGCGCGCTATGCTGCTGCCACGCCAAAGCCGTTCAGCCATGTCGTTGTCGATGAGGCACAGGACCTGGGTGTCGCGGAACTGCGCTTCCTAGCCGCCGTCGCACCGGAGGGTGCCAACAACCTCTTCTTCGCCGGTGATTTAGGGCAGCGCATATTCCAGCAGCCCTTCTCCTGGAAGGGGCTGGGGGTCGATGTCAGGGGCCGGGCCAGGACTCTCAAGGTCAACTACCGGACTTCCCACCAGATTCGGGCAAAGGCAGACAAGCTCCTCGAGGCCGAGATGGCCGACGCAGACGGTATTGAAGAGGCTCGTGGATACACGGTATCGGTCTTCAATGGCGCTCCTCCGGTCGTTCAGACCTTCTCGGAAGAAGGCGATGAGATCAAGGCCCTGCGTCAATGGGTGGTGGGCAGGATTCAGGAGGGCGTAGTTCCCCATGAAATTGGGCTGTTTGTTCGGTCAGAGGCGCAGATGGCCCGAGCCAAGGCAGCCATTGAGGCTGCAGGTATTGCCTACAAAGTCCTCGACCAGCGGGTAGAGGGAACGAGTGGGTTCGCGTCAGTGGGACTGATGCACTTGGCCAAGGGGCTCGAGTTCCGGGCTGTGGCTGTGATGGCCTGCGACGATGAAGTGCTTCCGCTGCAGTCTAGGATTGAAGAAGTCGGAGAGGACTCGGATCTGAAGGAAGTCTATGACACAGAGCGGCAGCTGCTGTATGTGGCATGTACACGTGCGAGAGACTTCCTAATGGTGACGGGTGTGGTGCCGGAGTCCGAGTTCCTGGATGATTTGAGAGGGGGATTAGGCGCCAATTCTCTGTCGATCTAGGAGCAATCCGGGCCGATTCACTGTGGGGGCATTTCTGGGGGCATCGGCGCAAAATATGCTGGGATAACTCCAGTAGTTTCAGATCCCTATGGCATCTAGTCGACCCCCTTCCGCCCACCATTTCATCCCCTGCGACCCCGATTTGACCATCCGAAAAGTTCCTTGGGAACAACGAGTTGTTGCTGGCCTACCGCCTCGAGCCAGTGTCGTAGCTGCCGCGTGGGTACAGCAGCTGGCCGCGATCAGTCGTGAATCGCGCGAGACGACTCCGGGCGGTAGATCTGGCCGGCAGCCCACTCCACCCACGCTTTGCGCAACATCGCATTTCCTTCCGCGGTGGGGTGGACGCCATCGTCGGATATGAGATCGGGATGCGCCTTGAACATTGCGTACAGGTCGGGGCCGCGGCGCGCGCCGGCGACGCGGGCAGTGGCTTTCCCGATCGCCTCGTTCAGCGCCGGAATCCTGCTCGCATGGTATGGATCACGTGACCAGGGAATGCTCGGCACGATCGGCACCTTGCCCTTCGCAATCACCAGCCGCAACGCCGATTCGAGCTCGGACCCGAAACGACCAGGCGCGACATCCTGCGCGGCATCGTTGGTGCCGAAGGCGAGCGGCACGAAGCGGCCCGGGAAGTCATCGAGCCAGGCGGGCAGGTGAGCCGATGCATCCGCGAGCGTCCAGTTCGGAATTCCCGCGTTTTCCTGGGCCGGGAACACGCCCACGCGGGCTTCGAGCTCGGCCGGGAAGCTCGCCACGCCCGCGACCTGCGCGTGATCGAGGGCATTGGCGGTGATCGAGTCGCCCAGGAACAGCCAGCCGTCGGTCACGCCCGCGGAGGCATCGTATATGTCCACATGCACCATGGCATCCGCGTTGCCGGGCGAGCCGTCCGAGCGCGTGACGTTGATGCGGAGCCGTGCGGCGCCAGTCACGTCGATCAGGTGCGAGCGCGAATGGCGCGTGTTGTCGTCGACCCGCACCACGGGAGTCCAGTCGGCCGTGCCCGCGCCAGTCGCGGAAACCTCGATGGTGTAGGCGCCGAGGTTGTTGTAGCCGACCTGGCCGATCAGGCGATGGTCGTAGCTGTAGGTGGCGTCGTTGTACCAGAGCAGCAGCAGCCTGTGGATGCCGCGTTGCCGTAGCGGGGCCAGGTCGAAGCTCAGCGCGGCAGGAACGCCGCGCGAGCGCCACACCGCGCCAGGCCTGACTGCAGCGGCCGCATCCCCGGAGGCGGCTTGAACGGGCAATGCCCGCGAAAGCGGCAGGCCCGCGGTCGGCAGCCCGCTCGCGGCATGCGCGCAATGACAGGCCGGCAGCGACCAGGCCACGGCTGCAACAGCGCGCAGGAATCGCGCGGGCAACGGTGTACTCATGCGTGGAATACCCGCTGCGCTCAGTGGCCGGTCCGGATCTTCACTGACGTCGCGGTGGCCAGGTCCGGCAGTTCGATGACCAGGTCGCCGGTTTCGCGATCGACGCGGGTTGCAAGCGGTTTGCCCTTCAGCTCGGCGATCGAGTCGCCGTTGACGCCATGCACCTCGAGCTCGATGGCCTGCCACCACGGCGGGAATCTGCCCGCGCGTGCCGCGAAGTTGACCTCGAGTTCCGCGCCGGACTGCGCGCAACTGAATGCCTGGCGCAAATACCGGCCATGGGCATAGCCGAAACTCTCGCCGTCATCGAGGTAGAGGCTGCCGTGGCAATCTGCACCCGGATAGACTGCTAGCGTCAACGGTCCCCTGGGCTGTTCGGTCGTGCTCTGTACCAGCGGTTGCTTCGGGATGATCGCGCCCGGACGCACGTACACCGGCAAGCGATCGATCACCGGAGTTTCCATGAGCTTGCTGCCGCTGACGCGTTGGCCGGTCCAGTAGTCGAACCAGCCATCACCCGGCAGCCTGATCTCGTAGGCGGCCATCGACTCCGGCGTCGGTGAGGGCGCGATCAGCAGATCGGGGCCGAGCATGAACTGCTCCTGCGTGCCGCCGAAATTATCGCCGCCGCCGAGCACCCGCGGGTACTCGAGGAATACCGGCCGCATCATCGGCAGTCCGTTGCGGCTGCTCTCTTCCGCCAGTCCGTAGATGTAGGGCAGCAAGCGATAGCGCGCCTCGATGTAACGGCGGCGGATCGCTTCGTGCTCCGCACCGTCGACCCACACTTCCTGCGGCGGTTTGCCGTAGGCATAGTGGTCGCGGAAGATCGGATTGAAGGCGCCGAGCTCGATCCAGCGCGTCAGCAGTTCGGGCGTGGGATGTTCGCCGGCGAAACCGCCGATGTCATCGCCGACGTACGCGAAGCCGCTGAGGCCCAGGTTGACCAGCATCGACACCGACAGCTTGAGGTGGTCCCAGCGCGAGAGGTTGTCGCCGGTCCAGGTGGCGGCATAGCGCTGCCCGCCGGCGTAGCTCGCGCGGGTCAGCACGAACGGCCGCACGTCGGGCATGAGGCGGCGCAGGCCCTCGAAGGTGGCCTGCGAATTGAGCATGCCGTACACGTTGTGCATCTCGGCGTGGCTGGCCGTGCGCGTGATGAAACCCGGCTCTTCGATCCGGTGCACGACGTTGAGCGGCATCGTCTTGCTGCGCGTGTTGAACACCGCGGGCTCGTTCATGTCGTTCCAGAATCCGCTCACGCCCATCTTCACGAAATCGCGGTATTGCTCACCCCACCATTGCCGGACCGCGGCGCGGCTGAAATCCGGGAACACCGCCGGACCGGGCCATACCGGGCCGGTGAACACCGAGCCGTCCGGGTTCTTCACGAAACTGTCGGCGGCGGTGCCGCTGTCGTAGGGCGCATAGCCCTGGTCCGGCGCCTTCGCGATGTGCAGGTCGGTGATCATCACCAGGTGCAGCCCTTGCCTGCGCAGCCGCGCCACCATTCCGGGAAAGTCGGGAAAGGTTTTCGTGTTGATCGTGAACGGGCGGTTGCGATCCTGGTAGTCGATGTCGGTGTAGAGCACGTCGGCCGGAATGCGGTCGGCGCGCAAGCGATCGGCGATGCTCTCGACCTCGGCCTGCGACATGTAGCTCCAGTGTGATTGCTGGAAGCCCAGGGCCCACAGTGGCGCCAGCGGTGGCGTTCCGGTCAGCGCCGCGTACTGCATGAGCACATCGCGCGGGCTCGGGCCGGCCAGCACGTAGTAATCGACCGGTCCGCCCTCGGCGCTCACCACCAGCGTGTCGCGCTCGGCCTTGCCGAAATCGAAATTCGTGCGCCAGTGGTTGTCGAGGAAGAACCCGAAAGCTTCGCCGCGTTCGTTGGCGCCCAGCACGAACGGGATGGACTTGTAGAGCGGGTCGGAGGCGGGGCCGTAGGCGTAGTGATCGGTGTTCCAGAGCGTGAATGAACCATCGCGGCGGTCGAGCGGGCCGGTCTTGTCGCCGAGCCCGAAGTAGTGGGCGTCGACCGGCATCGCCAGTCGCAGGCGGAAGCCGGCGCCATCGAAGGCCAGTTCCTGCCCGGCCGCGCTGCCCAGCAGCTCGCGGCCGCCGCGATCCGTGACGCTCACCGCGAGTGAACCGTGATCGAGGCGCAGCACCATCGAGCCGCTGTCGATGACAGTGGTGGCGCCGCTCTCGGCGACGCCGAGCGTGCCATGCGGTGCGCGCGCCGCGGCAGGCACTGCCCAGGAAGCATCCTCGGGCAGGTGGCCGCGCCCGACCCGGACGCGCATCACGTCGGCCCGTGGCGCGGTGATTTCAAGCTGCAGGCCATCCTTCTGGTACAGGTAGCGCTGGATCGGGGCCGGGTTGCCCGTGGCATGGGCCGTGGCGCAGGCGAGCAAGCCAGCGCACAGCAACCCCGCCGGGCGTCCGGACAGCCAGGTGCAGTACTTCATGCGATGATCCCCGGAATCGTTGCGACACAGCATCCCAAGTGAAGCCGACAGCCTACCGATGTTCAGGCCCGAGGCAAGCGGCCGCTGGCCCCGGAAACGGTATTGGTCACCCGGATTGGTCTGAGCGCACGATGATCCGCGCGCCGCGCTCGTAGGTGAAATAGGCCGACGCCCAGTCGATCAGCACCACGAGCCGGTTCCTGAAGCCGATCAGGAAATAGATGTGCGCCAGCAGCCAGAACCACCAGGCGAGCAGTCCGCTGAGGCGCAACCAGCCCATGTCCACCACGGCCGCCATGCGTCCCACGGTAGCGAGCAGGCCGTAGTGGCGATAGCGAAACGCCGCGGACGCACGACCCGCGAGCCGCGCCTGCAGGTTGCGCGCAACATGCCGGCCCATCTGCTTCGCGGCTGGGGCAATGCCGGGCACCGCTCCCGCCGCGCCGGTCACACTGGCAAGATCGCCAGCCACGAAGATCTCCGGATGAGCCGGGACGCTGAGGTCGGTGGCGACCTGCACGCGGCCGGCGCGGTCCAGCTCCGCACCGAGTTGCCGGCCGAGCGGCGAGGCCGCCACGCCCGCGGCCCACAGTACCGTGCGCGCGGCCATGAATTCATCGCCGATCCGTACCCCGTGTGCGTCCACGGCGGTGATTGCCCGGCCGATCGAAACCTCGACGCCGAGGTGCGCGAGCTGGCGCTGGGCCGCGGCCGAGAGGCTTGCGGGAAACGCAGGCAATACGCGCGGCCCCGCTTCGACGAGGCGTACACGGCTGCGTGTCGGGTCGATGCGCCGGAATTCCTGCCGGAGCGTGTGGTGGGCGATCTCCGCCAGCGTGCCCGCCAGTTCCACGCCGGTCGGCCCGCCGCCGACGACCACGAAACTGAGCCAGGCGGCGCGCTGCGCTTGATCATCCGACATCTCGGCCTGCTCGAAGGCGTCGAGGATGCGGGCGCGGATCCCGAAGGCGTCCTCGAGGCTCTTCAGGCCCGGTGCGTGCTGCGCCCATTCATCATGGCCAAAATAGGCATGGCGGGTGCCCGTTGCAACCACCAGGTAGTCGTATTCGAAGCTGCGCTCGCCGGCGTGGACGCGCCGCGCGCTGACGTCGATTGCGGAGACCTCACCCAGATAGACGGTGACATTGGCCTGCTGCCGCAGGATACGGCGCAAGGGCGCAGCGATCGACGGCGCCGCGAGTCCCGCAGTGGCGACCTGGTACAGGAGCGGCTGGAAGACATGGTGGTTGGTGCGATCGATCAGCAGCAGGTCGAGCGCCGCGTGTCGCAGGCCACGCACGACGCCGAGGCCGGCGAATCCGCCGCCGATCACGATGACACGGGGTCTGCTGCTCACGCAGCGATGTTCGCAAACCGGGGCCGGGCGGTCCACCCGCCCGCATCGCGCTTACTGCAGCAACCAGCCGAGCACACGGCTGACCGCGCCGGGCGGCCGCGGCGCGAGCTGCTGTGCCAGGCGTTGCGTGCGCTGCAGGTGGGCGGCAAAGGCGTTCATCTGCTTCAGGTCGCGCAGCATGTGGCTGGGCGCCATGCGGCCGGCGGCCGTTTCGCGCTGGATCACGGCCGCCGCGGTCCTCGGGCAGACCCGCCCGTCGATCAGGCATTCCTTGACGATCAGCAGCGAGTAGCTGTGTCCGCGGATCTCGCGAAAACTCTCGAGGTCCTTGGCTTCGATGCCCTTCTCGGCCATGTTCATGATCGACTGGTTCAGGGCCAGCAATGCGGCGCGCCGCGCGGGCGTCGTGGCCAGTTCGAAGGCGTCGTGGATCCTGACCCGCATCTGGCGCCAGCTGGCCACCGCTTCGCCGGTGTTCTCGGGCACCTGGCCGATCAGCTCGTTGTCGATCATGGCGCGCATCCGCTGCAGGGATTTCAGCCTTAAATATGCAACCGCCAGGCTGGCCGCAACCGGCAACGGGTCACAGAATCGGCAGTCAGCGCCCGGTTCAGGCGCCGCGTACGCCGGCCACATGCGTCGCCGCAATGCCAGGCCCGCCTTGGTGACCACTACGACCTGCCCACGCCCGTCCGGCCTGCATTCGCGGCGTTCGACATAACCGCGCTTCTCGATCCGATCGAGCAGGCGGGAGAGGTTGTACTGGGCCAGCAGCATGGCCCGCTGCAGCTCGAAGGGGCGCAGGCCACGGCTGCCGGTCCGCTCCAGCTCGAGCAGCGCGTCGTACCAGGCGAGCGGCGGCAGTTTCGCCCTGACCAGCGCGCACTCGACCGACTGCAGCGCCAGCCGCTGCGCGGCCAGCAGGAGCGCCCAGGCCCGTGCATATATCTTTATGCAACCGCATTTACTTCCACTGCCAGGAGAACATCGATGGCTAGCGCAGATCGGACTGACCAGGCGACGCTGTTGCTGCGGCTGAGCCTCGGGGTGATGTACCTGGCGCACGGCCTGTTGCTGAAGGCGCTGACCTTCGGTCTCGCCGGCACGGTCGGCTTCTTCCTCAGCAAGGGCCTGCCGGCGTGGCTGGCCTACGCGACGATCGTCGGCGAGATCACGGGCGGCGCACTGCTCCTGCTCGGGCTGGTGGTCAGCATTGCGGTGGCGCTGCCGGGCGACGGGCCCTACGCGCTGGCCCCGGAGCGCCGGCGCCAGGCCTGAGCCCTGCGGGGCACCGCTCGCACGATTCGCCCTATAATCGAGCGGTGCCCCCGTAGCTCAGTGGATAGAGCGGTCGCCTCCTAAGCGACAGGCCGTCGGTTCAACTCCGGCCGGGGGCGCCAGACGATCCTTGAGAATCCCAATATTGCTGAAACGCATCCAAGAAGACGTCCTGCGGTAGCGCGCGCGTGGCGCGCACTCAGGCGAGGATATGCCAGGCGATGCACATCTGGCAGCCAAACCCGATCACGAACGCCAGCGTTCGCACCCACGGAACCGCGAAGGCATAGGCTGCGGCGTGCACGGCTCGCGCCCAGAAATACACGTGGGCGGCGCCCGCGATCGCGGCATTGTGGATGCCGGCGGCCTGCGCGACGAGCACGAGCGCTGCGAACACCACCAGGTTCTCCACGGCATTGAAGTGTGCGGCCTTGAGTCGTTGCGCCCACTTGGCCAGCGGCTTGGGATTCTCCGGGTAGCCAACGGCATCGACGAGGCCGCGCACCATGATCTCGTTCATGATGTACGGCACCCACAGGAGCCCCGTCAGTACGGCAACCATCGCGAGATAGGTCAGTTCTGTGGTCATTGTTCTCCCCTTGCAGGCGTGTTGATCGGATCGCGGCGCGAGGGCCGTACCGAGTCTACTGCTGCACGCATCGACCCGCCACGGGACTTGTCGCTGGCCGGTTAAGCACGCAAGATGGATGGCACGCCACCCGGGAGATGCCCATGCAGATTCGCACGCTGGCTCTGTCGACGCTCGCCGCCATGCTGGTCATGCCCGGCGCCGCAGGCGCTGCCGGTACTGCCAGATTCCGCCTGACCAGCACCGACATCAAGCCCAATGGCGTCATTGCAAACAGGTTCGTGTTCCAGGGTTTCGGCTGCAAGGGCGACAACGTTTCGCCCGCGCTCAGCTGGAGCGGCGCACCGCCGGGCACGCTGAGCTTTGCGCTGCTGGTGCACGACCCGGATGCGCCCACGGGCGGAGCCGGCTGGTGGCACTGGGTCGTGTACGACATTCCGGCGAGCGCCACCTCATTGGCGCAGGGCGCCGGCACCGCCAATGGCGCCGGCCTTCCGCAGGG
>JAGWPD010000243.1 GCA_028870705.1 Gammaproteobacteria bacterium | reverse complement strand
GCGCCGGCGCTCGCCAGCGCACACATGACCCACGAACCCGCGTGCGCGATGCTGAACTCGGGCAGACCCGGTGCATGCGGCTTGCCGCGCGCCGTGTAGTGCAGCTCGGCGGGCGCGACCTCGCGCCCGGCAGCTGAGCCGAGCAGTCGGCAGGCGAGCGCGACACCGGCCAGGGTCTGCGCCTGCGAGCGCGCATCGCCACGCAAGCGGGCGGCGCTTGCGCCGCCAAGGCGCGCGCGCCACTGCGCAACGAGCGCCGCCGGCAACTGCCGGGAGAGCCGTGAGTACGCTAGAATGACCCGGTTCACCGCCTAACAATCCTTGGTTTGCCCGGCAGCGTCAACCGCCACAGCACCGCATGATTGCCAACACGCTGAGCGAGCTGCTGCACGGGAATCGCGCCGCCGACCGCTCGATCACCTACCACGAGAGCGAGAGTGGTCAGCGCGTCGTGCGCTACGGCGAACTCTACGAGCGCGCGCTCGGCATCCTGCATCACCTGCAGGAACTGGGTGCGCGGCCCGGCGATCGCCTGCTGCTGTTCCTGGCGAGCAACGAAGCTTTCATCGACGCGTTCTGGGCCAGCATCCTCGGCGGCATCGTGCCGGTGCCGGTGGCCCCCGGCATCAGCGACGAGCATCGGCACAAGCTGCTGCGCATCGCCGCGCAGCTGGGCACGCCCTTCCTCTACACCGAGCGGCGTCTGCTCGAGCGGATCCGCAATTTCGCCGACGAGCACCAGCAGCAACAGGCCTATGCGCGGCTGGCGCAGCGCGCCTTCGTGACCGATGATCTCGTGGACCTTGAGCGCGCCGGCCGCGTACATGCGGCGCGAGCCGGGGACGCCGCGTTCGTGCAGTACTCGTCCGGCTCGACCAGCCTGCCCAAGGGCGTGGTGCTGACGCACGCCAACCTGCTCGCCAACATGCGCGGCGCGACCGTCGCGGTACGCTACACCGACCAGGATGTCAGCCTGTCGTGGATGCCGCTGACGCACGACATGGGGCTGATCGGCTTCCACATCTTCCTGGTCGGCAACCGCATCAACATGCACCAGATGGCGACCGAAATGTTCGTGCGCCGCCCGGCGCTGTGGCTGCAGACCGCCGCGCGCGTGCGCGCTACGCTCCTGTGTTCGCCGAATTTCGGCTACCGCCACTTCCTCAAAGCGCTCGGCGACCGCCCGCTCGATGCACTCGACCTCAGCAGCGTGCGCGTGGTCTTCAATGGCGCCGAACCGATCAGCCTCGCGCTGTGCGATGAGTTCATGGACCGCTGCGCGCCAGCGCGCCTGGCGCGCACCGCGATGTTCCCGGTGTACGGCCTGGCCGAGGCGAGCGTCGCCGTGAGTTTCCCGCCGCTGGATTCGCCATACCACGGCAGCCACTTCGACCGCCACCAGCTCAACCCCGGCCAGCGCATCGCGCTGCTGCCGGCCGGCGACCGCAATGCGCTGACGCTGGTCGCGGTCGGCGCCACGATCCCCTACTGCGAGCTGCGCATCGCAGGCGATGACGATGCCGTACAGCCGGATGAGCACGTCGGGCACATCCAGATCCGCGGCGCCAACGTCACCGCCGGCTACCTCGATGCACCCGAAGCGAATGCCGCCGTGCACACGGCCGATGGGTGGCTGCGCACCGGCGACCTCGGCGTGCGGCACGCCGGCGAGCTGTACATCACCGGACGCCACAAGGAAATCCTGTTCGTCAACGGCCAGAACTACTATCCGCACGACCTGGAGGCGGTGGCGCTCGAGGTGCCGGGCATCGAACTGGGCAAGGTCGTGGTCAGCGGCGTGCGCGCGCGCGGCGCCGAAAGCGACGAGCTGGTGGTGTTCGTGCTCAACCGCGGCGAGCTCGCGGATTTCCTGCCGCTGGCGCGGCGTGTCGCGCGCCAGATCGGCGCGCACGCGGGCCTCGAAGTCGGCGCCGTGGTGCCGGTGCGGCGCATCCCCAAGACCACCAGCGGCAAGGTGCAGCGCCACCTGCTCGAGGAGGAATACCTCGCCGGCGCCAACGACGCCGACCTCGCCGCGCTGCGTGCACTCGCCACGCAGGCGGGCGTGGCGCTCGATGGCGGCAGCGGGGTAGAGGCCGAACTCCAGAGCATATGTGACCGGACTCTGGAGGGTCGGCGCATAGGCCCCAACGACAGCCTGTTCGACGTCGGCGTAAGCTCGCTCAAGCTGGTCGGCGTGCAGGAGGCGATCGAGCAGCGCTGGCCCGGCCTGGTCGACGTCACCGACATCTTCGAGCACCCGAGCATTGCCGAGCTGGCACGCCTGATCGAGACGCGCCAGGCGGCGGACGATTCCGCATGATCGAGACATCCACGCCGAATGCCGCCGCCGCGGCGCGCGCACT
>JAGWPD010000242.1 GCA_028870705.1 Gammaproteobacteria bacterium | reverse complement strand
CGTCGACCAGCAAATCGATGTCCTGCGTTCCCCTTACGACTTTGTGCGCCGCGAGCGCCAGCCCGCCGATGAGGGCGAAGCGCGCACCTGCAGCGCGCAGCTCAAGGACGGCTTCAGTCAGCTGGTTGGCGAGGCGCGACATGCTGCGAGCGGGCCGTGCCGAGCGCTCAGTTCGGCTGCGAAGCGCGCCGGATGAAGTCGGCCACGTTCGCGTGCAAGGCCTTGAGCGAGGGCTCGTGCGCATACACCATGTGGCCCGACTCATAGAACTTCGTCTCGATGTTGGCGCGCAGCTGGTCGGGGATGGGCAGGTGGTTCAATTCGTACACGCCCTCATAATACGGCGTGGCCAGATCGTAGTATCCGGCGTTGAGCATCAGCTTGAGACGCGGGTTGTACTTCATGGCCGTGGCCAGGTCGGGCAGCAGGTTCGGCGCCTTCACGCGCAGCAGCGAGACGTGCTCGCTCGTGGCTGTCCAGGCCTTGTTGATCTCTGCCGGCAAGGGTCTGAAACTGCGGTCCGGTGCAAACCCCAGCGTGCCGCGCGCATAGTCGTTGAAGGCGGAAACGTAAGCCGAGCCGACGGCGGCGAACTGCGGATCGTAGTCCGCTTCCTTGCTCAGCAAGTCTATGGTGGGACCGGTAAAGCGCGTATCGAGCCGGCCGACCGTGGCCTCGCCGTCGGCGCGCAGGTTCTGCGCGAACTCACCCACGTCTATGCGCAGGTCGGCCTTCTCGATGTAATCCACCGGCAGGCCGGTGTAGTCATGCAGTTTCGAGGCGATGGCATGGCGCGTGGCCGCATCCAGCGTCGAGCCCGCCAGCAATGCGAGGGCGTAGTCGTGCATGGCGAACTGCTCGACCTCAGCCAGCAAGGCCGGCAGCGTGGCCGGCGCGTTCGTGGTGCGATGGTGGTACCAGGCGGTGGCGGCGTAGGAGGGCAGCGCCACCAGGTAGGGCAGGTCGACGCCCGGATTGGATTCGGCCGTATCGGCGTTGGCATCGAAGATCTCGATCTGCGAGAGATTGACGACGCCGTTGAAGTCGATGAACTTCTCGGTCTCCAGCATCGCGATCAGCCTGGCAACGCGTGTCGTGCCATAGCTTTCGCCAAACAGGAATTTCGGCGAGTTCCAGCGCCCGTACTTTGACAGGAATTGCTGGATGAATTCGGCGAAGGCGTGCGCATCGCCGTCGATGGTGAAGAATTCCTTCTCCCGGTCCTTGCCGCTGATACGGCTGTAGCCGGTGCCGGGCGCATCGACGAATACCAGGTCGCTCGCATCGAGCAGGCTGTACTCGTTGTTGACCACCGTGTACGGCGCGGCGCCCGGATGTGTATCGCCTGGTGTCAGCACCCGCTTCGGGCCGAACGCGCCCATGTGCAGCCAGATCGTCGAGGAGCCAGGCCCGCCGTTGAACAGGAAGGTGACCGGGCGCGCTCCCGCGCCGGGATTCTTGGCGAAATAGGCGGTGTAGAACATGCTCGCCTCGGCGGGCGGCACTTTGGCGTCCTTGTCCGCGTTCTGCGGCACATCGTCCCAGCCCCGGCCGTGCACGACCAGCGTGCCCGCATGCGCCTGGTAGTCGATTCTGCGTCCGCCGATCGTGACCGAGCCTTCGCTCAACCGATCTTCGACTGCAAAAAGTTCGGGCGCAGCCGCGGCCGCAATGGATGCCGGCGTTGCTGGTGTTGTCGGCGCGGCCGACTCGGCCTTGCTGGCGACGGCGCCCACTGCGGGTGCAGATCGCGCAATCGGCGCCGCACCCAGCAGCGCGCATGTGGCAACGTGAATCAGCGTGTTCCTGACTTCAATCATGGCGACTCCAGTTTCCTGTGTGTTCCGCTAGTGATGCGGTGGCTGCTTCCTCAGCACCAGCACGAATCGATCGGTCTTGCCGAGCATCGGCTCCTTGTTGATCATGAGCACGCGTCCGCCGGGACCGACCACGTTGCTCAGCAGTTCACTGAAGTAGCCATCGCCGGCGAGGAAGTCGGCGACCCGCATGTCGCGGCGGATCCCGCTAAGGCGCAGGATCTCGGCCGGGTGGTCGAGCGCGTTGCGGTGCAGGTCCCCGGCGCTGCGGCCGGGAAGCAGCTCCGCGGCGCTGTAGAGGTTGGGGGTCTCGGACGTGGTGGCGTGCGCAATGCTCATCGTCACGAAAACAGTACGGCCAGCGTCGGACATAACCTCTGTGTGCGGGGCAACATTTTGATGTGCTCCAATGAAACGCGGGAATCGACCAGCCGCGTGCGGCCAGATATTGCGCTCATGCGGCACGGCGGTACAAGCCCGCCGTGCCGGTTCAGCACGGATCTCGGCTATCATTGTTGCATGCTCGACTTACCTGGCTACGCAGTACTCGACAAGGACAATCTGGTGGGCGGCTGCGCACGCCTGACGCTGCAGGTCGACGGCGAGCGCTTGCGGCGCGATGTAGAGGGTCTGCCCGATAATTTTTGGGGTAGCCGCGGCGGACGCGTCGGCGTGCATCAACCGGCCGAGGCGGTTTTTCTGCGCGGGCATGCACCCGCCGAGGGCGACCGGCTAGTCGAGGACCGGCCGGCACTGCAATACCTGCCATACGTGCAGGAAATCATCCGTACGCTGATTCCAGCGCCGCCGTTGCGTTGCCTGTTGGCGCGGCTTCCGCCCGGTGCAACGGTGGCACCACACGTAGACAAGGCCGCGTACTTTTCCAAATCCCTGCGCGTGCACGTGCCCGTGGTCACGCATGAGCGAGCTTGGATGCTGTCCGGTTCTCGAGTCTACGTAATGCGGCCGGGAGAGGTCTGGGTACTCAACAATAATGCAATGCACGGCGTTTGGAATGAGCACACTACCGTTGCCCGCACTCACTTGATCTGCGATTTCCTGCCCGCTGCGGAGTTGCTGGTACTGCTGCAACAAGGCGACCGGGGCTTGGGACAATTCGACAGCCGCGTGGAGGCTCACATACGGGCTGTTGTGCACTCGTAGCGGCGCGTGCCGGCGAATCGAGGCCCGCTGTGCGGTTGCATCGATGTATTACAGGGATTATCGTGTGATCCTGCTTTCCCGAGGTACCGAATGCGCAACTTGAGATCCCTCGTTTTAACCTTCGGATTGACCCTGACCCTGGCCGGATGTGCCAGTGCGCCTGCGCCTGCGATACCGGCGGCCGCCCCGACCTTGGCTGCGCCCCCAGCGGCTCCCGCAGCTGGCTTGCACGTGGTGCCCGTGAGCAGGCTTAGCGCCGAGGAGATAGTCGGCCTGAAGCGCCTGGGCTACAAGCTGGTCGACAGCAACGGCAGGACACTCTATTGTAGCTCGAACATTAAGCTCGGCTCGCACCTGCAACACGATAATACCTGCATGACGGAAGGTGAAATGATTGCATTGCGCGAGGAGACTCAGCGCCGGTTGCAGTACATCACGACGCAGGTAGCGCCGCCGCAGGGTAAATAGGCCGGATCGGTCCTGGCCCACAGCCGATTCACCCGGCAGGCACTGGCGCCACTATGATCATGACCAGTCGCCTGGTGTTCCTGCACCTGCACAAGTCGGGTGGCACCTTCGTCAATGAGTGCCTGCTGCGCTTCCTGCCCGAAGCGCGCCAGGTGGGATATCACCTGCCGCGCAACATGATCCCGCAGGAAGCGAGGCACCTGCCGATTCTGGGTTTCGTGCGCAATCCTTGGAGCTACTACGTCTCTTGGTATTCGTTCCAGCAGCAGCAGGCCAACCCAAATTTTCTCTATCGCATCCTCAGTGATGACGGCCGGCTCGATTTTGGCGACACTTTGCGCAACATGTTGGACCTGGGAGCGGGCAGTATCCGGCTCGATCTGGTGCTGCGCGCGTTACCGTCCACGTACAGCAATCAGGGGCTAAATCTGCCAAAGGCCGCGTTGGCCCCGATTCGTGGCAGTCGGCTCGGTTTCTACAGCTACCTCTATCGCTACATGTATGGCGGCGTCGGCGCCCAAGTGCGCATCGGACGCTCGGAAGAACTGCGCGACGCGCTGCCTGACATGCTGACCGCGGCAGGCCAGGCGGTGGGCGAGGAGATGATGAATTTCATCGCCGTCGCGGCACCACGCAATACTTCACGCCATGATGGTTACACGAACTACTACAGCGACGCCCTGCGCGAATTGGTCGCCCTGCGCGACGCCGAGGTGATCGAACGTCACGGCTATGAATTCGGCGCCCCGGAGCCCGCCCAGGCAATGCCGCTGGCCTCGACGAACAACGAATAGTGACGCTGACCGTAAGTGGCCCGCGCTACGGCGCTGATCTCATCTACGCGAAGCGCCATGTGTTCACTTGCCATGTAACCAGACTCAATCACTGACACGAAGCCCGCGTCGTTGAGCACGCGCTGCAACGTTTCAAAGTCATAGCCGTACTTATGCGACTCGAACAGGAAGGCGGGCTCGGGGCCCGCGCCCGCATAGGCAAGGAAGTCCTCCAACCGCGTCGGATTGCTCGGCCACCATGGCCAGGTCTCTCGGCGGCTGGCGAAGAAATCCCGGTCATTTCGCACGTAAGCCTCGATGCACTTGCCGATGTCTGGCACCACAATGCGTACGATGCCACCCGGAGCGAGCACGCGCCGCAGCTCGGCGAGGAAGGGCTGCACGTCACGCGGGAAATAGAGATGCTCGAGCAAGTGCGAAACGAAAACAAACTCTGCCGAGGCATCGCTGAACGGCAGTCCGCGCAGCACGTTCAGGGCCAGCGGCGCCGGATGCACGTCGATGTTGATCCATCCGGGCAGATGGCCTTGGCCGCAACCGATGTGCAGCTTCAATCCACGCGCACGGGCATCTATCTGCAGGCCTTGGAGCTGCATAGCCACTGCCGATGCGCGCATGGACTGCAGCTCCTTGCGCAGGCCATCGGTCGCGGCCAACATGCCTAGCAACCGCTGTTCCACGCCGATTCCGCTGGCGCGCACCAGTTCCTGCTCAGCCGCCGGACCCATACCGAGCAGGTCGCAGGCGAGTTCATAGGTGCTGCGCGCCAGGGCACGCAGTTTTTCCTGTGTGCGACCGCTGCGTTCCGCGGCGTTGGGTGTGCCCTCATCTGACTGGTCAGTCGCCACCAGTACGCCGCTGCGCCGCAGGTAATCGAGCACCTGCCCGGCCACCGTGCGATCCGAGGCGGGCAGCGCCATGCGCAATTGGTCGGGATCCGCCGGTCGGGCGAATTGGCAGACCCATGCAATGAGTGCCGGATTGTCAGTCTCGAAGGCCGGCATGCCGGGATTGCTGGTGTGAATCAGCACGTGGCCGCCGCGAAAGCGGACAAGCGCATCGGGAGCAAACACAAGCAGGATGGCCATCTAGGCCAGCGCTCTCAGCCGTTGCCAGGTGGCGTCGATCGAGGGCAGCATGCGCCGGATTGCCGCCTCGTTGCGGCGCCATTTATCTGCGGTCGGAGGAGTCAGTGTGAAGCGCGACAGCGGCAGGGGGCCGTTCGCGCGCCGCAACAATGCAGGGTCGGCCTGGATCTCCATGAATTGACAAAGGCGCCGCACGGCGCGCACCGGATCCGCGAGTAGCTCGAAGTAACTGAGACTGGTCCAGCGCTGCCGCGGCATCAATTTCAGATCGTCGAGCACGGTCCGGTTGGTTGTTTCCCATTGAAAGGCGGCGATTTCTTCAAGCGGCCGCCCGCGCATGGCCGGCCAGCCCGGTGGCAGCAACATAGACCATGGCCCCTCGAAACCCGCTAAGACGCTGTAGGTCCTCAATTGGCCGGACTCCCATGCGTCCATGATGCTGCCCAGATTTTCGCGTGGATCACGCCACAGAAAGATAAACAGGGCGTCTGGAAAGAGCCGGTCGAAAAAAGGAATGCGCAGCGCATTCTTCGGCGTTTTTTCCAGGAAGCGCACCGTACTGTGCAGAGCCACTGGGTTGCCGGAGGAATCGCGCAGCTGCTCGCCGATCTGCGCCATGATTTTTGCAGCGACCGTCGGTGTGGCGTGCTCGGCCAGCAGGCGGTTCGACTCCACACTGGGCATACCGAGCTGCAACTCGCGAATGCTTTCCACCAGCCAATGCGCTTCACCGCCCAAGGTCACGAGCTGTTCGCTTGCGGCCAGGGTCTCAAACAGTAGCGTGCTGCCTGAACGCGGCGCCGCCACGATGAATACGGGCCGCTCGAGATTTGGCGAGCGCAATGGTCCGGTGGCCGGCGCGGACGCCGGCACAGGCTCGGGCAGCGAAAGTGCCGCACGCAACACGCGCCCTTCCAGGACTTTGAAGGCGCCGACCCTGTTGCTGCGCGTAATCAGGTCTTCGGCGAGGTTGCGTGCGACCTCGCGCAGGCCGTCGCGCAGCCGCGTGAAGTCGTACCAGCCGCTGGGCGCCTCGCCATGCAGCAGGTAAAGCTGCCGCCAATCCTTGCAGAAACCTTCCAGCACCGCGTGGAGATTGGCAATGCGCGCAGGTTGCTCGGGCGCATTGGCCGCCGTGGTGAGCTCGGCGCGCAGGTCGAGGATCAGGAATTCCACTTCAGCCGGCGACATGACAGGCCGCAATATCGTGCGCTCAGTAAGCAATGCGGTTTCCAGGCCGGGCTGGTATGCGCGCAGCTGATCGCCTTGGCTGGGGCCGAGCGCGCTTAATGCAAACTGCCAGAACGCAGCCGTGCCGGAGGTGTCCGCCACCAGGTGTATGCGCTCCTGACTGGCGGGATTTATAACCCGATGTGGACGCCAGTTGTCGAACAGCCAGGCTTCACCAGCCGCCATGTGAACGTCCTGTTCGCCGCAGAAGAAGCGCACTTCCGGACTCGTGACCACTGGAATGTGAAGGCGAACGCGCGAGAACCAGTGATAGTTAATATCAGAGTGCTGCGGAACCTCGGCACCTGGAGCCAGCCGCATCAGGCGCGAGCGACCCCACACAACGGCGAATCCGGCGAGCACCTGGCGGATATACGGAGAGCTGCGCAGGTGCGCGGTCGGCATCATGACGCCGTTGACGTCGTCGTTCTCGCCGCCGTCGACACTGATTAACCGGACCGAGCTGTTGCCCTCGATTTCATTGGGATGCATCGCCCAGGCGCTCGCTGGCATTGCTGATACTTCGTCTCGCAATTGCGCAGCGTCAAACCGGACTGGCAGGCGTATGAAAGGCTGCGGCAATCGCACGTGATTCTCCGCGGGGCGTCACGCAGCTTCGGTGGCGTGACGGAAATTGCCGATTTC
Source organism: Gammaproteobacteria bacterium (assembly GCA_028870705.1). Lineage (GTDB taxonomy): Bacteria > Pseudomonadota > Gammaproteobacteria > Steroidobacterales > Steroidobacteraceae > FEN-1191. Next base: position 29,736 of record JAGWPD010000242.1, on the reverse strand, counting down.
ACCGATGAGATCGGTCACCGCGGCCCGCTCCGCCTCGGTCAAGTTCGGGTTCCAGATATCAAATATCATCACCACCCGGGTCCGGTTGCTGTGATTCCAGGCTTCGTGCTCGTAAGTGTCGTCAAACACGACGACCCGGCCTTCCTTCCATTGGTGACGTTCGCCGCCCACATTCAATATGCAATTGTCCGGTACCATGAGTGGCAAGTGTCCCACCAGCCGTGTGTTGGTCACGCCCCGGTGCGGCAACAGGTGCGTGCCAGGCGTGAAGACCGAATAGAGCACCTCGGGTCCGTGTTCCCTGATCCGCGCGAGCGGCAGCATCTCGAGCGCGGCCGCCGTTTTCGGGCAGGCCTGGCAGTTCTCCGCACGGCGCACGCCGTGCCGGTAGAAATAGTAGCCGTTCCAGCTCGGCGGCGCGTCGAGACCGCGCAAGTTGACCTGTTCGAGTTCGTCTGAGTCGAACACCCGTTCTCGGCCCTGCGCAGATGGCAACAGTGCCTGCATCTCGGCGCGGACTTCCGCCGTCCGCGCTTCCAGTGCTGGCAGCCAGGGGCACATGGACAGATCGAGGTAGGCGCTGGTTGGCAAATCGGGAAAATACAGAAAGCTGGGATGTTGTCGCGGATCCGGATGCACGGCCGCCTCTTCATTAAAATAAACGCGCAGGCATTTCTCGACTCGCTCGAGCGAGTCGGCGCCGTATCGTTCCTGGATAGGGGTAAACAGCTGCTGGAATGCCGCGCGCCGCCCGGTGCGGACCTGCACCACGGCGTGCGCGATGATCGGCTGTAACGGCTTGGGTGTCGTGTCGGCATTGAGCCATCGACCCTGCTGCTGTGCATCGGCCAGGGCGCGCGCATACTGGACGACTGCGTCGCTATGGCGGCCGAGCAACTCGAGCGCGCGGCCAAGGTGCAGCCGCGCGATATGCAACTGCGGCGCTGCCTGCACGGCGGCGGCTTGGGCCTCGGCAGCAGCCTGCAAGTCGCCCACGGCTTCCTGCGCCAGTCCCAGGTGATGCCGCGTGATCGCATTGGCAGGTTCAATCACCACGCCGCGCTGCAGCAGTTCGAGCGCACGCGGGGCATCGCCATTTCGTAGCGCGATCAGCGCCGCCACGTTCAGCGCCTCGACATGATTGGGCTCGGAGTCCAGTATCTTGAGGAATGCGCGCTCGGCCTCGGCCACGCGGCCTTGGCGCAACAGCTGTTGCGCTTCAGCGGCGGACGTCATAATTTTCCCGACCATGAACCACGCAGATCTCAACCATTATGTGCGCTCCTACGACAACGACCTGAGCGACCACTTATGCCGGCAGCTCATCGCGTCCTTCAATTCCCTGCAACGATTCCAGAAGCCCAACGGCCGCAAAGTCCGCGCTGGCCTGGAGCAGTCGGGCTGGACTGAGTTGAACGTGACACGCATGTCAGATCAGGCCTTCCTGCAGATGTTCCGCCAATTCATTGATAGGGCGCTCGAGCGCTACAACCGCGACATCGGCCTTAGCATACCAATTCCGAACACGCCGCTGATTTCTGACCTTGTGATCAAGCGTTACCGGCCCGGTCTTGAGGAGCAGTTCCAATTGCATTTTGACGCGGTCGACTTCGTCGCGAACCGGTACCTGGTGTTGATGTGGTATCTAAACGATGTCGCGACGGGAGGCCAGACGCGCTTTCCCGAGATTGGGCGCGAAATTGTACCAAAGGCCGGCCGACTGCTGATCTTCCCGCCCTATTGGATGTACCAGCACGAAGGCGCGCCGCCGCAGTCGGGCGACAAGTACATTATTTCTACCTACCTGCTGTTCGAGCCGCTCAAGCCTGCCGCCAAGCCAGCGTAGCCCCAGCGCTGGAGGTAGGGCTGCAATACCGACAGCGCACTTGCAAAGTGGTGCTGATACCGCTGCCAGCGGCCCACCGAGCGGTCATTCACAGGCTGCACCACCTGCGTATAACTGGGCGTGCTGATGAAGCCTTTGCGCAGCGCCTGCTGGCCGGGCGTCAGTACCGCGTCGTGCCAGGGCAATCCGAGGAATTCAATGATGCCGCGTGACTGCGCGTCAAAATCCGCGACATACCGTTCATATCGCAGCTCGAGCACATTGGCCGCAAGCATGGCCTGTTGCTGGTACCAGAAATCAAAGGCGCGCCGGAAGCCGGTGGCGAGTGTAGTCAGGTCACGGCACATAAGTGCAAAATCGGGAGCCCGGAAATGCTGCATGTAGCAGCTGAGAGCGACGTCGCAGGGGTGGCGGATCGCCAGCAGGATGTGGGAGTTGGGAAACACCCGACGTATTGCCGGCAGGCGAAGCAGGTTGAGCGGGTTCTTGTCGACCAGGCGTTGGCCTGGCCGGAGCGTGAGCTTGTGGCCCACCCTTTCCCAGTAGCCTGACCGCGCGCGATCCAGGTCGGCTGTCCCCAGCTGGCTCAACTCCAGCGGGTATCGCGCGCCTGTGCTGGCCAAGTCCTCAAGCACGTTCTGCATGAACGGCTGTTCGTCCATGGACTGCAGCCGAGGGTGGGCGTCGAGGGCCAGTTCGAGCAGCGTGGTGCCGGAGCGTGGAAAAGCCACGATGAACACGGGGCTGGCCTCCGGTCCGGGTGCATGCGCGTCCCGCCAGAGGGCGACATCGCCGCTGTTACAGCTGTACTCAGTGATCCCCATGAGCGGCGCTCCGCGCAATGCCGTGATGGGTGCGGCCTGGCGCAGGTATTCGACCTGGGAGGCGTGAGCCTCGAGCAGCGCAGAGTGGGCTTCCTCGTAACGTCCCGCGGAATCCAGCGCCTTGGCGAGCGGGAAGAGCGAGAAATGCCGGTTGGCCAAGTCCGTGCAGGCGTCGACAGCCTCCCGATAGATCCTGATCGCCAGGTCGTATTGCCTGTCGCGATGCGCCATGCGGGCTTTGGTCAGCTGCAATTCTCTGCCCAGCACCGCGGCGCGAGGCTCGGCGGCCAGCCGTTCCAATTCCCCCCTGGCCTCGTCGACCCGATTACTGCGCTCGAGCACCTGTACGAGCACAAGCCTGGCCTGTAAATCCGCTTCGGCTCCGGCGGTCGCCTGGCGCAACGCCGTTTCGGCCTCGTTGGCTGCACCGAGTTTAAGCAGCAGGTGGCCAATTTCGGCGGCCAGAGCCTGGGTCGGTGCGCCGTACTGCTCCCACCCTGTGAGCGCTGCGAGTGCCTCGTCCTGGCGCAGGCTGTCGTAGCAGCACTGAGCGTAGCGAAAGCGGATCTCCGTATCCTCGGGGGCAAGCGCAAGGGCCTTGGCCAAAAGAGCGCGCGCGGATTCCAAGTCGTTGCGCTCAAGGTGCGCGAGCGCGACGTTGTAGTAGAAATCGGCCGAAGACGCACCCAGGGCTGCGGCCCGGGCGTAGGCCGACAACGCATCGTCGATACGCCCACCGCCGCGCCGCGCCGTGCCCACGTTCATCCAGTGGAGACCCTCTTGCGGCTGCAGCGCAGCCAGGCGCATGTAGACAGCCTCGGCCTCATCGAAGCGGCTGGTATTGTGCAACAGGAGTCCCTGGATGCTGAGTGCCCCGACATGACCCGGGTTCATGGCCAGCGCCGCGCGGCACTGCGCCTCGGCCCCTGGCACATCACCTTGCTCGAGCAGTTCGGTAGCGAGTGCCGCGTATACCTCAGGGTTTGGGGGCTGTGCTGCCATGCGGGCACGAATGATACGGGAAATAAAAAAGGCCGCGCGGAAGTCCGCGCGGCCTAGAGTTGCAAACAGATTCTGCTTAGAACTTCGCGCCGAGAGTCGCGAAGTACTGCCGCCCGAGCGTGTCGTAGGTGTTCACGTCGGTGTTCGCGTTGGTCACGTTGTTCTGGTAGAGAACCGGAGCCTGCTTGTCGGTCAAGTTACGCACGCCCAGCTGGAACCGGACCTGGTGCGGCAAGCTGACCCCGACCTCGAAGTCTAAGTATGTCTGCGAGGCGATCGGCAGCGGGGGCTCGGCGCCCGGCGCGTACGGTTTGCCGGTCGGATCCTTGCCCGAACGGGTCGGATGCGGTACATCAATCGCGCCGAGGTACCGACCGGTCAATAGCGCGTCGAACCTCTTATAGTTCCAGCCAACCGTCATCAACCCACGCAGCTTGCTGATATTGCCGAACTGAGTGGTATAGGTGCCCAGTTTGTCGTCCGGCGCGGCCCCAGGCGCCGGAATGTTCACATACTTGGTGACGCGGGTAACATCAGCCGTGAACGCGAAGGAACCGATACGCGTGTCCTTCAGATTGTAACGAACATCGAAATCCATGCCGTCGGTCTTCAGACTACCGATGTTGAAGGTCGGTGATTCGAACACCAGGATCAGCCCCGAGTTCGGGCCCGAGGTATAGCGGTGCACGAGGCTGCAGTAGTAAGGGTTGCCCGAAGTGATGCACTGATTGATCGAATAGTTAGGATCGAGCGTCGTGATCAGTTCGTTGATCGTGTAGCTCCACATGTCCACTTCCAGCGACAAACCAGATACCTGATGCGGTTCCCAAACGAAACCGTAAGTAGTGACCGAACCGGTCTCCGGTTTTGCGTTTTTATTGCTCTCCAGCAGGCCTGTGATCTGACCATTGGGCTGCGCAAAATTGGTGCCGGGAACAACGCCCGCGCAGGCCAGCGCGATATTTGCGGCATTTGGACCGGTTGCCTGCGCCGTCGTTAGGCCGGTGCATGGGTCATTGAAGGTAATCGACGAATTAACCGGGCTCGATGCGATGTCGGAGACGGTGGGCACGCGGAAGATCTGCGAATAAGTGCCCCGCACCAGCAGGTCTTTGATCGGCCGGTACTCGATTTTGAAGTCGGACCGTGTCGAGGACCCAAATAACTCGTAGTTGGCGTGGCGCAAACCGTAGTCGAGCGACAGCGAATGCGCGGCCGGCATGTCCTTGAGCAACGGCACATACAGTTCCAGGTATTCCTGCTTGCTGTTGTAGCCGCCGTTGGTATTGCCGGTGCAAGTTTCCTGCGAGAGGCCGCAGGTCAGGTACAACGGTGGCGTCGCCTGCACGATGCTGTCGGCGTTGAAAATCCCCTTGCGATCGTTGTATTCGAAACCTACCGCGGCCTGCAGGTCGCCCGCCGGCAGCGTGTACACCTTACCGTTCAAATCCAGCGCGACCGCCTTGTAGGTCGAGGTGTTGTTGGTGTTGTAGTCAGCCGACACTGACTTGATGGCTGCATCTTGGCCGGCCGCCGTCGGATTGAATAAGTTGACAGGAATACAACCGCTGATCGGCGCTGTCGGCGTACCGCATGTTGGGGTGCCAGTGGCGTCGATGAACGATGGGCCCACGGCAGCCTGGAGTGACGAATGTGCATAATAGCCGGTCACGTTCGCAAGCTGGTCGAGTCGGCTGTAGCTGAGATTCAGGTCCCAGTTCCAGCCGGTGTCGGCGAGCTTGCCCTTCACGCCCCCGTTGACGATTTTACTATCTGAAACCGTGTCGCTCTTACGATCGCCAAAAGCCACGGTGCGCAGAGTAAAGTCGGGGTTGGCTCCCGAGATGCCGCCAAAATCGATGCCGAATATGTTGTAGATGCTGTTCTTCGAAAGCGTGATGTCGTCGTTGATCGAGTCGAATGGGAGCGGCGCAATGTGGAAGCCGGAGTGCGTACGGTTGACCAGCACGTTGGCGTACACGTCCGCGTAATCGTTGATTTCGTAATTGACCTTGGAAAACACCGCCGAGCGCTCGAGCGGTGTCATGATCAGGTTGTACGGCTGGTAATTGAACAAGTCGGCCGGATTCTTGAAGCACCGATAGTCGGCGGGGGCGGTGCCGGCCGCGCCGGCAACGCGCGTAAGGCTACTGCAGCCGTACTGCGTGCGCAGTGCGCTGCCCGCCGGCAGAAAAATGCGGCCCGTCGGCACGCGACTCGAACCGCCGACGACGACGCCACTGGTACCGCCGTAGAAATAAAGCGCGTGCGAAGAGTAGTCGCGGTTGCCCGCGAATACCTGGTCCTGCTTGGAAACGCTGCCACCCAGAACAAAACTCATCTTGTCGGTGGCGCTGCCGAAGGTGGCGCTGACGGAATTATGTGCGCCGTCATTGCGCGAGGTCACGCCGTAGTCGGCATGCAGTTCCAGGCCGTTGATGTCCTTGCGCGTGATGAAATTGACTACGCCGGCAATGGCGTCTGAGCCGTAGATGGCGCCTGCGCCCTCCTTCAGCACTTCGACACGCTCAATCATGGAAACCGGGATCTGGCTGACGTCAGTCGCGTCACTTGCGCCGACGATGCCGATGCGGCGGCCGTCTACAAGGATCAGCGTACGGCGGGCCTCAAGACCGCGAAGTTCGATGTTGGTCTCGCCGAACCCGCCGCCGTTGTTGGTCGCCGGGTTGATCGCGGCGCCGGCCGCACTGGGCAGACGCGCCACGAGATCACCGATGTTCGCGATGCCGGATTTTTCGATGTTTTCATGGGAAATCGTGATGACCGGATTGGCGGTCTCCTGGTCCACACGGCGAATTCGCGTGCCAGTAACGATGACTTCTTCGAGGCCCTGGTTGTCGGCAGATTTCGACTCCGGGGCCGTTTGGGCCACAGCGGACTGCGTGCCGAGACTCGCTACTGCTCCAGCTCCAGCGGCCAGCGCATAGCGGATCGCGTTACGCAGATCCCTAGGGCCGGAACCGGAATCAATTCCATTCAAATTTTGCATTACAAGGGCTCCCCTATGATTTTCATGAACGGCAGCGCCGCTCCGGATTCTGGATTAAGGACGATGAAATGCCGGCTCGCTGGCAGTCCCCCATAGCAGACGCCTGCAACCGGCATTGCAGTGGCGCGAAGCTAAACACAACTCGCAGTAACTACGCAACTTCCGCAATTCGCCGTAGACTTTTTCTAAAACCTTCGCAGCAGTCAACGCGCGGATTATGCGGCAATTAAGCGGCACAAGGCGGGTGTTGGTTGATTTAATGAACCGCCACACCTTATGTTGCTTTCATGCAACACTGCAGTCACGCGTGTAGCACTTCGCTTCGCATGGACCCTTGGTGTGCAAAGATTCCTAAGGTTTGTGCAGTTCGTACAGCACCCGGTCTCCGACCCGGATTCCCCGCTCGCCCGCCTCACCCCCGCCTATCTCGAGCACGGCCTTCACCGGTTTGGGGCAACTGAGGATTTCGAGCGACTGGGGTTTGGTCATGGCCAGCAGGCAGACGATGCGGCCGTGGCTGTCGATGAACAGCATGTCGAGCGGTATATAAGTGTTCTTCATCCACATGCTCACGATCCGCGGCTTTGCCTGCGGAAACAGCATGCCTTCATCGGCCGGCAGCCGGGTCTGGAACATCAGCCCCAGTTCCTGCCGGGCTGCGGTGTCGGCGATGCGGATGTTGAACCGCTGGTGCCCGTGCGCGGTGCGGATTTCGAGCGCAGAGCGCGGCATGTCTTCGTCTGCGGCCGTGGCCGCGCCCGACAGCGACCACAGCATCAGGCCGGCGAGGAGACCGCGTCGGATGTCAGTCATGGCGCGTTGCATGCAAATCGTTGTCCTCAAAGCGGGCCACGCCCGCGAAATCGAAGCGATTGATGTACACCCGTGCGCTGCCATCGAGCAGCGCGGCCGGATCGATGCAGTAGCCGCGCGCGGCGACGCGGTACTGGCGGCTCTCCTGGCTGGCGGCGGGTGGTCCGGCGGTCGGCAGCGGCTCCTGCACCAGCGCGTCGATCGCGCAGCGCTCGCCGCCGGCCGTGGTGTAGACGCGGTCCGCGCCTTCGACGATCAGCGTGACATTGGTCGCCGCCGTCGCCGTGCGCGCATGGCCCGGCGCCGCAGCGATGCCGAACACGAGCCTCAGGCGCTGCCCGCGCGCATCGGCCGGACCGAGGAAGCTGACGCGGATGCCCCGGCCATCAGGTCGCGCGCCACCTTCGCACTGGATCGCGGCGCCGCGCCAGTCGAGGTCGGCCTCGATCGCGCCCCTGAGCCTGGCGCGCAGGAAGCCGCGCTCGCCCGGCAGGCACTGATCCGCCGTGGCGGCGGTTGGCACTGAAGCGGTTGCCACAGCGCCTGCCCCGGCGGCTTGATCCTGACCGCAAGCCATAATCAGGCTGGCCGCGATGAGCGCTTGGCCAACGCGGTGCAATGGTCGCGCGGGATCGATCAAGCGGCTTCGAAAATCGCAAGCTCTTACCGGGTCAGCCATTTCCTGAATGTACAGATTCACGCCTCAAATATCCAAGCCTGCGCCCCGGCCGATCAGCGCGCGCGCTCTGGCTCGTCATAATTAACAGGTCAAGTTGACAACATGGGGAATGGTGCGGACAATTGATGCCGGGGTGCAGACATGAAGACCATGACCGTCGGCGATTTCAAGACCCGCTTCTCCGAGGCACTGGATGCCGTGCGTGGCGGGGAGACCATCATCGTTTCCTTTGGGCGCAATCACCGCAAGGTTGCCGCCATGGTTCCCTATTCGGCCTTGCAGCCGCGGCAAAGGCGTCCGCTCGGGCTCCTCAAGTCGAAAGCGCGCGTCGCCTTTGCCAGAAACTTTGCGTTGGTGGATGAGGATCTTCTGAAATCATGATTGCGCTGCTCGATACCCACAGCTTTCTGTGGGCCGTGCTGGCACCCGAAAAACTGTCCGCCGCCACGCGCCGGCTGATCACCAATCCGGCCAATGAAATGCATGTCAGCACGATTACGTTCTGGGAGATCGCCCTGAAATTCTCCATCGGCAAGCTCAGGCTCTGGGGCTGCACCCCTGAAGATCTCGTTGGCGCGGGACGGCAAATGGGGTTGAGCATATCGGCGCCATCGGCAGAGGAATCGGCTGGCTTCCATCGCCTGGCGCGATTGCCGCACAAGGATCCCTTCGATCGCATGCTGATCTGGCAATGCCTGCAGCGCAATTGGACCCTGGTCACGCGCGATAAAGAGTTGACCGCCTATCGTGCGCTGGGCCTGAAGACCGCCTGGTAAGCAGCCCGAATCGCCATGCATTTGCTTGAGGTCACCTCGCCGATCCCCGCGTCCCTGGGCCGCCTGCCCGAGCTCGCAGCCAACCTGTTCTTCAGCTGGCACCGCCCGGCGCGCGCGCTGTTCCAGGACCTCGATCCCGAGCTCTGGGAGCAGGTGGGCGGCAACCCACGCCTCATGCTGCGCTGCATAGACCAGAGCCGCCTCGAGCGCGCCTCGCACGACTCCATCTATCTGGAGCGCTACGCCCAGGTGGTCGACTACCTCGACAACTACGTCAATGTCGCGCCGCGCGGCGACCAGCCGCTGGTCGCTTACTTCTGCGCGGAGTACGGCTTCCACGAGAGTTTCCCGATCTACTCCGGGGGCCTGGGGATCCTCGCCGGCGACTATTGCAAGGCGGCCAGCGACGAGCGGCTGAATTTCATCGCGGTAGGGCTGCTGTACCGCCAGGGCTATTTCACGCAGCGCGTCGATGGCGAAGGCGTGCAGCATGCCGACTACGCCGACACCGACGCGCGCGACCTGCCGGTCGAACCGGTGGACGATGCCGGCGGCAAACGCCTCAGCGTGAAGCTGCGCATCGGCGAGCGCGACGTGACCGCGCGGGTCTGGCGCGCGCAGGTCGGCCGCGTGGCCGTCTACCTGCTCGACACCAACTGCCCCGAGAACACGCACGAAGACCGCGACATCACCCATCGCCTCTACGGCGGCGGCGAGTCGGCGCGCATCCGCCAGGAGATGATCCTCGGCATCGGCGGGGTGCGTGCGCTGCGTGCGCTGGGCCTCGCGCCCGCGGTCTGGCACATCAACGAGGGCCACGCCGCCTTCCTGATCCTCGAGCTGCTGCGTGAAGGCCTGGCGCGCGGACTCGAGTTCGACGCGGCGCTCGAAGCGGCCGCGCCGCAATGCGTGTTCACGACCCACACGCCGGTGGCCGCCGGGCACGACGTGTTCGGTGACGAGTTGTTCCACAGCACCTTCAGCGGCTACCTGCGCGAATCGGCGCTCCCGCCCGAGCGCGTGGTGGCGCTGGGGCGCGGCCCCGGCGGCGGACACGGCTTCAACATGACGCGCCTCGCGCTGGCCGGCGCGCGCCGCGTCAATGGCGTGAGCCGCATCCACGGGCGCGTCTCGGCCAAGCTGTGCGCCGACCATTGGAACGACGTGCCGGTGGCCGAGAACCCGGTCGGCTACGTCACCAACGGCGTGCACGTGCCGACCTTCCTGGCGCAGAGCTGGGCGCGCTTCTTCGATCGCGAGCTCGGCGCCGACTGGCGCGAGCGGCTCAACGACGCGGGCTTCTGGCAGGGGCTGGAGCGGATTCCCGAGCAGCAGTTCTGGCAGACCGCGCAGGACGTGAAAGCGCGCATGCTTGCCGGCGTGCGCGAACGCATGCGGCGGCAATACGCCGCGCAGGGCCTGAGCGTCGCGGAGCTGCGGCACGTCACGCGGCTGCTCGATCCGCAGCGCCCGGACGTGCTCACGCTCGGCTTCGCGCGCCGCTTTGCGACCTACAAGCGCGCCTCGCTCCTGCTGCGCGATCGCGCGCGGCTCGCCCGGCTCATCGACGGCGCCGAACGTCCGGTGCTGTTCCTGTTCGCGGGCAAGGCGCACCCGGCCGACCAGCCCGGCCAGCAGCTGCTGCGCGAGATCAAGCAGCTGATGCTGAGCCACGAGTTTGCCGGCAACGTCGTGTTCCTCGAGGACTACGACATCGAGCTGGCGCGCTGGCTGGTCTCCGGCGTCGATGTCTGGCTCAACAACCCGATCGCGCCGCTCGAGGCGAGCGGCACTTCCGGCATCAAGGCCGCGATCAACGGGCGCCTGAACCTCAGCGTGCTCGACGGCTGGTGGGCCGAGGCCTGGGACGGCACCAACGGCTGGGGCGTGCCCGCCACGCAGGTGCAGGATGCCGACCGGCGCGATGCGCTCGATGCCGACCTGATGCTCGACACGCTCGAGGAAGAAGTCGTGCCGCTCTACTACGCGCGCGGCACGCAAGGCTATTCGCCCGAATGGGTGCGCCGCTGCCGGCGCGCGATGATGACCGTGATCCCGCAGTTCAACATGCGCCGCATGATCATCGACTACGACCGCGGCCTCTACCAGGCGGCCGCGCGCCAGCACGCGCGCATTTCCGCGGGCCGCGACGCGGGCGCCCGCACGCTCGCCACCTGGAAGCAGCGGGTGCGCAAGGCCTGGGGCGGCGTCAGCCTGCGCGCGCTGGCGGCGCCGGCGGCCGAGCTGCAGAGCGGGGCGCGCCTGCGCCAGCGCATCGCCGTGTACCTGAACGGGCTCGCCGCCGATGATGTCGCAGTGGAATTCATGGCCCGCCGCACGCTGCCGCGCACGCGCATGCAGTGGCCGGCGCTGTCGTCCTACGCCCGTGACGCCCAGGACGAGACCTGGCGCGCGCGGCTCAAGCCCACAGGTGAAACCGACAGCGACGGCTCGCTGGTGTTCGAGCTCGACGCCGCACCGCCGACCTCGGGGCAGTTCGAGCTCGAGTTCCGCGTGCGGCCGGAGCATGAGCTCCAGGGGCACCCGCTCGAGATGGGGCTCATCAAGCGCCTGTAACCCGGCGCGCTCACCCCGGCGCAAAGATCACGCCCGCCAGCGGCGGCAGCGTCACCACGATGGAATGCGGCTGCCCCTGGTAGGGCACGGCCTCCGCCTGCGCGCCCTCGCCGTTGCCGAGGTTGCTGCCGCCGTAGTAGCCCGAGTCGGAATTGAACACCTCGCGGTAGCGGGCGTCGTGCGGTACGCCGAGGCGGTAGCCGCGGCGCGGCACCGGCGTGAAGTTCAGCGCGACCACCAGGTGCTGCTGCTCGGACCAGCGGGCGAAGCTGAGCGTCGAGTGGCTGGCGTCGTCGCAGTCGAGCCAGCTGAAGCCGCGCGGCTCGAACTCGTAGCGGTGCAGCGCCGGCCACTGCGCGTATAGCCGGTTCAGGTCGGCGATGGCGCGCTGCACGCCGGCATGCTCGGCGTGATCGGTCAGCCACCAGGGGAGCGCGGCGCGGAAGTTCCACTCCCAGGGGTGCGCGAACTCGCCGCCCATGAACAGCAGCTTCTTGCCGGGAAAGGCCCACATATAGGTGTAGAGCGCACGCAGGTTGGCGAGCTGCTGCCAGCGGTCGCCGGGCATGCGCCCGAGGAGCGAACGCTTGAGGTGCACGACCTCATCGTGCGAGAAGGGCAGCACGAAGTTCTCGCTGTAGGCGTACATCATCCCGAAGCTGAGTTTCTGGTGGTGATGGCGCCGGTAGAGCGAGTCCTCCTTGAAGTAGTCGAGCGTGTCGTGCATCCAGCCCATGTTCCACTTCATGCTGAAGCCCAGGCCCCCGGCATCCGTGGGTCGCGAGACCTGCGGCCAGTCGGTGGATTCCTCGGCGATGGTCACGGTGCCCGGGTTGCGCGCGTGCGTGGTGGCGTTGAGCGAGCGCAGGAAGTCGATCGCCTCGAGGTTCTCGCGGCCGCCATGGCGGTTGGGCACGAAATTGCCGCGGCGGCCGAAATCAAGATAGATCATCGAGGCGACCGCATCGACGCGCAGCCCGTCGAAGTGGAATTCCTCCAGCCAGTAGCAGGCGCTGGAGAGCAGGAACGAGCGCACCTCGCGGCGATCGTAGTTGAAGATCAGCGTGCCCCAGTCGGCGTGCTCGCCCTTGCGCGGATCCTCGTATTCGTACAGCGCGGTGCCATCGAAGCGCGCCAGGCCGTGTGCATCGCGCGGAAAATGCCCCGGCACCCAGTCGAGCAGCACGCCGATGCCGGCCTGGTGGCACTGGTCGATGAAATGGCGCAGCTCGTCGGGTGAGCCGTGGCGGCTGGTGGGCGCGAAGTATCCCGTGGTCTGGTAGCCCCACGAGTCATCGAGCGGATGTTCGGTGACCGGCAGCAGTTCGACGTGCGTGAAGCCCTGCGCGCGCACGTAAGGGATGAGTTCGGCGGCCAGCTCGCGGTAATTGTAAAAACGGCCGTCGCCATGCTGGCGCCAGGAGCCGGCGTGCACTTCGTAGATGCTCATCGGCGCGTGCAGCCAGTCGCGCTCGCGGCGCGCGCGCAACCAGTCGCCATCGCCCCAGCCGTAGTGGCTGTCGCAGACGATCGAGGCGGTGCCCGGCCGCAGCTCGGTGGCGCGGCCATAGGGGTCGGTCTTCAGCACCACCGCGCCGGTGAGGCGGTGGCGCAGCTCGAACTTGTAGAATTCGCCGCTTCCCAGGCCGGGGACGAACAGTTCCCACACGCCACTGCCGCCAAGGCTCCGCAGCGGCAGCCGCCGGCCGTCCCAGTCGCAGAACGGACCCACGACGCTGACGCGTTCGGCGTTGGGCGCCCAGACCGCGAAGCGCACGCCATCCACCTCGTCCACCCGCATGCATTGCGCGCCGAGGAATTGCCAGGCGCGCGCTTCATGGCCGCCGCTGAATGCGGTCAGATCGCGTGCACCAAAGGTGGGCAGGAAGCTGTAGGGATCGACGCGTTCGCGCGGCGCGTCATGGCTGTCGCGCCAGCATATACGCGGATGCCGGGGCAGTTCGCCGTTCGGTGGACCCTGCCAGTGGAAGAAATCGCTCCCGGGGACCCGGGTCAGTTCCAGCCGGCCCTCGATGTTCGCCGAGCGGGCGGCAGGCAAATAGACCAGCAGGGTCGCGACGCCACCGCGTTCGCGCAGGCCCAGCACGCCGTGCGGATCATGATGGGTTCCATCGGCGATGCGTGCCCGGTCCACCGCCAGATCGTCGATCCAGTTGGCCATTGCGGGCGTACTATACTCGACGGGGCCCCACCTTAAGATCGATTGCGATGGCCAAACCCAACCCAAGAACCTCGTCCGGGCGCTATGTCAGCCGGCTCACCAGCGGCACGCTGGCGGTGATCATGGCGGGCGGCCGCGGCGAGCGGCTGCGCGACCTGACGATCAACCGCTGCAAGCCGGCGACTCCGTTCGGCGGCAAGTTCCGCATCATCGATTTCCCGCTGTCGAACTGCGTGAACTCGGGCATCCGCCAGATCTTCCTGATGACGCAGTACAAGGGGCAGTCGCTGATCCAGCACGTGCAGCGCGGCTGGAGCTACCTGCGCGGCGAGTTCGGCGAGTTCGTCGACGTGGTGCCGGCGCAGCAGCAGATCGGCGAGCACTGGTACCGCGGCACTGCCGATTGCGTCTACCAGAACCTCGAGCTGATCCGCGCGCACCGGCCCAAGCACGTGCTGGTGCTGGCGGGCGATCACATCTACAAGATGGATTACGGCCCGATGGTGGCCTACCACGTCGAGAAGGGCGCCGACATCACCGTCGGCGTGGTCGAGGTGCCGCTCGACAAGGCGCGCGAGTTCGGCGTGCTGTCGGTCACCGAATGGAACCGCGTGACGAAATTCGCCGAGAAGCCGAAGAGCCCGGAGCCCATACCGGGGCGCGCCGATGTGGCGCTCGCTTCCATGGGCATCTACGTGTTCAACGGCCGGCTGCTGGAGAAACTCCTGATCGAGGACGCGAAGCAGGAGGATTCGAAGCACGATTTCGGCCGCAACATCATCCCGCCGGCGATCGACACGCTGCAGGTGTTCGCCTATCCGTTCACCGACGTGAAGACGCGCGCGCAGAACTACTGGCGCGATGTCGGCACCGTCGATGCCTACTACGAGGCCAATCTCGAGCTGGTGCACGTGGCGCCCGAGCTGAACCTCTACGACGAGGAGTGGCCGATCTGGACCTACCAGGCGCACGTGCCCTCGGCGAAGTTCATCCTCGACGAGGACGGGCGCCGCGGCATGGCGATCAATTCGATCGTGTCGGGCGCCTGCATCATCTCCGGCGCGGTCATCAACCAGTCGCTGCTGTTCTCGAACGTGCGTGTGGACGAGCGCTCCAGCGTGCACCGTTCCGTGATCCTGCCCAACGTCAAGATCGGCGCCGGCTGCACGATCCGCCAGGCGATCCTCGACGAGGGTTGCGAGGTGCCCGACGGCATGCAGATCGGCGTCGACCGCGGCGCCGATGCCGCGCGCTTCCACGTGACCGAGGGCGGTGTCGTGCTCGTGACCGCGGAGATGCTGCAGAGAAGTATCGCGACCGCATGAGCGGCGCCAATCGCTTCCCGGTGGTGCTGCTCTGGCACATGCACCAGCCGCAGTATCGCGATCCGGCCAACGGCGAATACATCCTGCCGTGGACCTACCTGCACGCGATCAAGGACTACACCGACATGGCCGCGCACCTGGAGGCCAATCCGCGCGCGCGCGCGGTGGTGAATTTCGCGCCGATCCTGCTCGAGCAGCTCGAGGAACTGGCGGCACGGGTGAGCGAACATCTCATGAGCGGTGCGCCGCTGCCCGACCCCGTGCTCGCGGTGCTGTCGGAAGCGCCGCTGCCCGTCGAGCCGGACGCGCGCCTGGCGCTGTTGCAGGCCTGCCTGCGCGCACAGCGCGCACACCTGATCAACCGCTACCCGGTGTACGCGGAACTGGCGGCATTCGCCGAGTCCTGCGGCACGCGCGAGAGCGTAGGCTACGCTTCGGATCAGTACCTGCGCGACCTCGGCCTCTGGTACCACATCGCCTGGCTTGGCGAGACCGTGAAGCGGAGCGATGCGCGCGTCGCCACGCTGATTGAACGCGGACGCGAGTTCGGCGCGGCGCACCGCCGGCTGCTGCTCGAGCTGATCGGCGACCTGCTCGCCGGGCTCCTCGGCCGCTACCGCGCGCTCGCCGAGCGCGGCCAGGTCGAGCTGTCGATGTCTCCTTACGCACATCCGATCCTGCCGCTGCTGCTCGACTTCGGCGCGGCGCGTGAATCCGTACCGGCGGCACCGCTCCCGCAGGCCGCCTGCTACCCGGGTGGCGAGCAGCGCGCGGCCTGGCACATGCAGGAGGGACGGCGCGTGTTCATGCGCGCGTTCGGCCGCGCGCCCACGGGCTGCTGGCCCTCGGAAGGCGCGATCAGCGCGCGCGCACTCGAGCTCATCGAAGGCCATGGCATGCGCTGGGTGGCGAGCGGCGGCGCCGTGCTGCGCGGCTGCCTCGAGTCCGCGGACGGCGTGCCCGAGCTGCACGCCTGGCAGGTGCCGGGGCGGCAGCTGAGCCTGTGCTTCAGGCATGACGAACTCTCCGACCTGATCGGCTTCACCTACTCGAGCTGGCACGGCGATGATGCGGTCCGGCATTTCATCGCCGAGCTCGAGCGGCTCGCGGCTGCGCAGGCTGACGAACCGGGGGCGCTGGCGCTGATCGCGCTCGACGGCGAGAACGCGTGGGAGCATTTCCCGTTCAACGGCTACTACTTCCTGAACGGCCTGTACGCAGCGCTCGCCGATCATCCGCAGCTCGAACTCACCACGCTCGGCGAGGTGCTCGTGCGCCAGCCCGAGCGCCGCCCGCTGCCGCGGGTGGTCGCGGGCAGCTGGGTGCACGGCACGCTGGCCACCTGGATCGGCGATCGCGACAAGAACGCCGGCTGGGACCTGCTGGTGCAGGCGAAGCTCGCGGTGGACGCGGTCCTGGCCGGCGGGCAGCCGACGCCGCAGCAGCGCGAACGGATCGAACGCCAGCTCGCGCTGTGCGAAAGCTCCGACTGGTTCTGGTGGTTCGGTGACTACAATCCTTATCTCGCGGTGCGCGATTTCGATCGGCTGTTCCGTCACCAGCTCGCGAGCCTGTACCGGCTGCTCGGCCGCGAGCCGCCCGATGCGCTCCGCCACGCGATCTCGGTGGGACGCGGTGCGCCCGAGGGCGGCGGCGTGATGCGGCGCGCGCAGGCATGAGGGGCCTGCCCGTGCTCGACCGGCGCCGCAGCGGCGTGCTGCTGCATCCGGCCGCGCTCCCGGGTGAGCACGGCGCGCTCGGCCGCGCCGCGCGCTCCTTCATCGACTGGCTGGCATCCGCCGGGTTCAGCGTCTGGCAGGTGCTGCCGCTCGGCCCGGTGGGCGCGGATGCATCGCCGTACTGGGTGCGTTCCGACCAGGCCGGCAACCCCTCGCTCATCGACCGCGGCGAAGCGCCGGAGCCGGAGCACGCGCGCGCGTCGTTCGAATCGTTCCGTGAGGCGCAGCAGTCCTGGCTCGAGGACTACGTGCTGTTCGCGGCGCTGAGCCGCGCGCACGGCGCCGCACCGTGGTGGACCTGGCCAGCTGCGCTGCGGGATCGAGACCCGCAAGAGCTACGCATGGCGAAGCAGCAGCTCGAGCGCGAACTGCAGGCGTTGCGCGTCGAGCAGTGGCAGTTCGACTGGCAATGGAGGGCGCTGCGCGATTACGCCCACGAGCGCGGCGTGCGCCTGTACGGCGACCTGCCGATCTACCTCGCGCCCGACTCGGTGGCCACCTGGTCGCAGCGCGCGCAATTCCAATTGTGTCCGGACGGGCAGCCGGCCATGCTCGCCGGAGTGCCGCCCGATTATTTTGCCGCCGACGGCCAGCTGTGGGGCAATCCGCTCTACGACTGGCACCAGGCGCAGCGTGACGGCTTTGCGTTCTGGCGCACGCGCGTCGCGGGCCAGCTGCAGCGCTTCGATCTGCTGCGGCTCGATCATTTTCGCGGCCTGGCCGGTTACTGGGCGGTGCCGGCCGGCGCGCGCACGGCGCGCGAAGGCCAGTGGCTCCCCGCGCCGGGTGCGGCCCTGCTCGCCGCATTGACCCATGCGCTCGGATCGCTCCCGCTGGTGGCCGAGGACCTGGGCGTCATCACGCCGGACGTGGTCGCGCTGCGGCGCGACTTCGACCTGCCGGGCATGCGCGTGCTGCAGTTCGGCTTCGATGGCGATGCCGGCAATCCACACCTCGCCCATAACTTCACCCAGCGCACGGTGGTCTACACGGGCACGCACGACAACGACACCACACTCGGCTGGTACCGCTCGCTCGATGCCGCCACGGCGCGGCGCATCGACCGGTATGCCGGCGCGACGCCCGGCGCCATGCCGGAGGCGCTGGTACGCGTGGCGCTGGCTTCGGTGGCGGTGCTGGCCATGGTGCCGGTGCAGGACCTGCTGTCGCTCGGGAGCGAGGCGCGCTACAACGTGCCGGGCACGGTGGGCGACAATTGGCGCTGGCGCATGAACGAGGGCGCGCTCACGGCCGCGCTGGCCGCGCATTATCGGGAATTGAACGGGACCTTCGGACGAATGCCATGAAACGAATGCCATGAAACGAATGCCATGAACAAGAAACGCCGGGAAACACCCGCCCGGATGTCGGACATCGCCCGCCTGGCCGGCGTGTCGGCCTCGACCGTGTCGCGCGCCCTGGCCGGCAGTCCGCTGGTGGCCGCGGCCAAGCGCGAGGAGATCCGCCGCCTGGCGCGCGAGCGCGGTTACGTCATCAACTCCACGGCGCGCAATCTGCGGCTGCAGCGCACGCAGGCGATCAGTGTCGCCATTCCGCTGGGACACGAAACCAGCCAGCCGCTGACCGATCCCTTCTTCACCGAGATGCTCGGTCACCTGGCCGATTGCATCACCCAGCGCGGCTACGGCATGTTCCTGCAGAAGGTCGTGCCGCCGATGGACGACTGGCTGCTGCGCCTGATCGGCAGCCACAAGAGCGATGGCATCGTCGTCATCGGGCAGAGCACCGAGCATGCCGCGCTCGAGGAAGCCGCGGCCCGTTACAAGCCGCTGGTGGTCTGGGGCGGACACCTGCCGCGCCAGAGCTATTGCACCGTCGGCACCGACAACGTGGCCGGCGCGCGTGCGGCGGTCGAGCACCTGATCGCACTCGGGCGCCGGCGCATCGTCTTCCTCGGCGACCCCGCCGTGCCCGAGGTCGGCCTGCGCTACGAGGGCTACCGGCTCGCGCATGAACGCGCAGCCCGCCAGGGAATACAGCCGCACATCGTGCCGGCGCACCTCACGGCCGACACGGCCTACGAAGCGATGCGCGCGTTCATCGGCTCGGCCGGCAGCTTCGATGCCGTGTTCGGCGCCACCGACGTCATTGCACTGAGCGCTGTACGCGCGATCACCGCGGCCGGCATGTCGGTGCCGCGCGATGTCGCGGTCGCCGGCTACGACGACATTTCATTCGCGGCGCACGCCAACCCGCCGTTGACCACCGTGCGCCAGGACCTGCAGCGCGGCGCGCGCATGCTGATCGACCTGCTGTTCCGCCGCATGGCGGGCGAGGACGCTCCTTCGGCGACCATGCCCGCGGAACTGATCTTGCGCGAGTCGACCGGCCGCATCGACGTCCTAAGTGTGAACAGGCCCTAAGGCGCCAAGCGCAAATCGGGCGCAACACGACTCATTCGTGGCATTCCGCGCGTTACATGTACTGCTGTACATGTAACGCATGGAAACATTTCAGGACTATCAGCGCGAACTGCTGGCCAGGCGCGTTCGCCGTCACCGCGAAGGTCAACGCGATGCTGGTCTGCGCCCATTCCAGCTCTGGGCGACTGACACGAGACCATCGGGCTTCGCAGCGGAATGTAAACGACAATGCCTGGTCGTCGGCGAGGGTCAGGTCACCGGCCAAGGTCCGCGCCCGCGTCGGCGCATGCGCCGGCGGTGGATCGCGCTGGAGCGCGGCAATCTGGTCACGTTCGAATCGGGTCGAGGGCGGGCGTGCCTGGTGCGTATGCCGGCGCACGCCTTGCTGGTGCAGCACGACTTGTTTGCCGGCCACGAATTCGTGGCGATCCTGCCGATCAACCGGCGACGCATCAGCGCGCCATTGCTGCGCGTCAACATCGGATGCCACGGACAAGCCATGGTCGATCAGCTGCGTATGATTCCCCGCCGCGCGATCCGGATGGTCTACGGTGCCATCGATGCGAAAACGCAGCGTGAGGTCGATCGCGCGATGGCGCTGTACCTGGGCCTGGTGCGGTAGAAGTGCTACGCGCCGGCAGACGCCAGCCGGCGCTCGGCGGGCGCACGCAGCCAGTTGTACACGAGTCCGGCGCACAACAACGCCGCGAATGCGGTCGCCAGCGCAAAGCCATACTGCGCGCCGCCATAGGCGTCGCTGACGGCCGCCATCGCCAGCGGGCCGGCTGCGGCCGCGGCCGCGGTGAAGAACAGGATCACGCCGGCCACCGCGCCGTGATGGAAGCGCGGAAAGCAGCTGATGCCCTTTGAATTCAGCGTCGGATACAGCATCGACATGAACAGGCCGGAACACGGCAGCAGCAGCACGCCCGTACCGACGCCGCCGGCAAGGCTGCCGGCGAAGCAGGCCAGAACGGCGAAGCTCAGCAGCGCCAGGACCGCTCCCCAGTGGAAATGCTGCAGCAACCAGATACCGAGGAATCGACCCCCGGCGCGCAGCACGAAGAAGATGGTCAGCGACCACGTCGCCAGCCAGGTGTAACTGCCGTGGTAGCCTTGCAGGTAGGTCGGCATCCACACGTAGATGGCCACTTCCACCGCCACGTACAGCATGATCAGCGTCGAGAAGCCGAGCGCGCAGGGGTCGCGCATCATGCGCAGCGTACGCGCGAGGTTGACGGGTTCATCGGGCGGATGCGTCACGGGCGGGTAGCGGACGGCCAGCGCGACCAGCGTGAGCGCCGCGCAGATGACGGCCGCCACCACATACAGCCACTTCCAGGACAACCCCTGCGTCAGCAATGCCGCGACGATCGCCGGGCCGGCGATCGAACCCACACCGAAGAATCCCTCGATCAGGTTCATGGTCGAGGTGTGCTGCCGCGGCGAATGGGAAATATCCCCGACCAGCGCCAGCGCGCCGATCTTGAAGATGCTGATGCCGAGGCCGGCGAGCGCGAGCAGCACCACGAAGAAGCCGAAGCTGCTGCCGAATGCAAACAGCAGCGAACTGAGGCCGTAGAGCAGCAGGCCGACGATGATGGTGCGTTTCCGCCCGATGCCGTCGGCGAGGAAGCCGAGCAGGATCGCCCCGAGCGCGATCGCGGTCATGGGCACGTAATGGAAAGTCCCGCCGGCCTTGAGCGAGAGGTGAAATTCCGCGATGACCTTCGGGATGACGCTGCCGACCGCATCGCTGGTCATGGCGAACATGAGGAACATCATGCAGGTGAGCACCCGCAGCAGCCGTTCGTTAGTGGGCTTTACAGTCATGTGAAATCGATTGCATTATAGCGGCGCAGCCGGCATACGCAATCATGAAGAACCAGGTACAGCTCATTACCTATGTCGATCGGCTCGGCGGCGGCGGACTCGCTGAGTTGCGGGCCATCCTCGATGGGCCGCTGCGCGGCGTTTTTGGCGGGGTGCACCTGCTGCCTTTCTTCAGTCCCATCGATGGCGCCGATGCGGGCTTCGATCCCATCGATCACACCCAGGTGGACGCGCGCCTCGGCACCTGGCAGGACATCAAGCAGCTCACCGGGAGCCTGGCGGTGATGGGCGATGTCATCGTCAACCACATCTCCGCCGACTCGCCGCAATTCCGCGACTACCTGGCGCACGGCGCGGCCTCGAGCTACGCCGGACTCTTCCTGACGCGCGCCGCCGTGTTCCCGGACGGGGCCAGCGAGGCGCAGCTCGCGGCGATCTACCGGCCACGTCCGGGACCTCCGTTCACCGAAGCGACGCTGGCCAGCGGTGAGCGGCAGGCGTTGTGGACCACGTTCACGCCGCGGCAGGTCGACATCGACGTCCAGCATGCGCAGGGGCGCGCCTACCTGGCGCGCATCCTCGAGACATTCGCGGCCAACGGCATCCGCATGGTGCGGCTCGACGCGGTCGGCTACGCCATCAAGAAGGCGGGCACCAGCTGCTTCATGCTGCCGGAAACTTATGAGTTTATCGCCGGGTTCGCCCGCCAGGCGCAGGCCCTCGGCATCGAGGTGCTGGTCGAGATTCATTCCCACTACCGCAAGCAGATCGAGATCGCGTCGCGCGTCGACTGGGTCTACGACTTCGCGCTGCCACCGCTGCTGCTGCATGCGCAGGCGTTTCGCACCGCGGCCTGTTTGCAGGAGTGGATCCGGATCCGGCCGCGCAATGCACTGACCGTGCTCGACACGCACGATGGCATCGGCATCATCGACATCGGCGCCGACGCGAGTGATCGGGCGGGCCGTCCGGGTCTGGTGCCGCCGGCGGAGCTCGATGAGCTGGTCGAGATCATCCACCGGCGCACGCAGGGTGAGAGCCGCCGCGCGACCGGAGCGGCGGCCTCGAACCTCGATCTCTACCAGGTCAACTGCACGTTCTACGACGCGATGGGCCGTGATCGCCGCGGCTATCTGCTGGCGCGTGCGATCCAGTTCTTCCTGCCGGGGGTGCCGCAGGTGTACTACGTGGGCCTGCTCGCGGGCCAGAACGACATGGCGCTGCTGGCGCGTACCGGCGTGGGCCGCGACATCAACCGTCATTACTACAGCCCGGCCGAGCTCGAGTCGCAGCTGCGCACCCCGGTGGTGGCAGCGCTGCTGGAACTGATACGCCTGCGCAACCTGCATCCGGCCTTTGGCGGCGCGTTCAATCTGGGAGACACGCCGGCCGAGCAGCTGGCGCTGTACTGGCGCCAGGGAACCCACTACGCGCAACTCGAGGCCGATTTCACCACCGGCAGCTGGCGCCTGCGCGCCTCGCCCTGGGGCGGCCGTGGCGTTGAATACGTATGTACGGACAGCTCGGTGCTGCAGCGTTAGGATGAGCCCTCGACCGGGGGACTCCATGAGCGACAACGCGCGCCCGACACTGACGTTCTGGCAGATCTGGAACATGTGCTTCGGCTTCCTCGGGCTGCAGTTCGGCTTCGCGCTGCAGAACGCCAATGTCAGCCGCATCTTCCAGACGCTGGGTGCGAGCCTCGATGCCATCCCGTCGCTGTGGATCGCGGCGCCACTGACGGGGCTGCTGGTGCAGCCGATCATCGGCTATTGCTCGGACCGCACCTGGACGCGCCTTGGCCGGCGCCGGCCCTATTTTCTTGTCGGCGCCATCCTTGCCTCCGTGGCGCTGCTGGCGATGCCGCGCTCGGGCACGCTGTGGATCGCCGCCGGGCTGCTATGGATGCTCGATGCTTCCATCAACATCTCGATGGAACCGTTCCGCGCCTTCGTGGGCGATCAGCTCGGTCCGGCGCAGCGGCCGGCCGGTTACTCGATGCAGAGTTTCTTCATCGGTGTCGGTGCGGTCGCGGCCAGCGTGCTGCCCTGGATGTTTGCCGGGCTGGGCGTCAGCAACCACGGCACCGATGCCGCCGGCCACGCGGTGGTGCCCGACACGCTCTATTACTCCTTCGATCTCGGCGCGCTGGTGCTGCTCGCGGCCGTGGGCTGGACCGTGCTGCGCACGCGCGAGTATCCGCCCGCAATGCTGCATGCCTTCGATGACTCGGTGCCCGACAAGGATGGCGCCGAAGCGGCCACCGCCGGCGGCAGCGGGCAGGTCTTCAAGGCGCTCGGCTGGATGGCGCTCGGCCTTGCCGCGATCGTGACAGTGGCCAGGTATCAGTTCGATCGGCAGCTGTACCTGGTGAGCGGCATGGCGCTGGCCTGGGGCCTGGCGCAGCTGGTGCATGCCTGGTTCCCGGGGAGCGGCTTCTTCAGCACGATCATGGGCGACCTGGCCAACATGCCGCGCACGATGCGGCGGCTGATCCCGGTGCAGTTCTTCTCGTGGCTGGCGCTGTTTTCGATGTGGCTCTACACGACGCCCGCGGTCACGCAGCTGCACTTCCACAGCAGCGATCCGGCCTCGGCCGCGTACAACGACGGCGCCAACTGGGTCGGTGTCCTGTTCGGTGCCTACAACGGTTTCGCGGCGCTGGCGGCGGTGGTGATCCCGTTCATGGTCCGCTCGCTCGGACTCCAGCGCAGCCACCTGATCAACGTCTGGCTGGGCGGCTGCGGGCTGATCTCGATGGCGCTGATCCGCGACCCGTACTGGCTGCTCGCGTCGATGCTCGGCATCGGCTTCGCGTGGGCCTCGATACTCTCGCTGCCCTATGCGCTGCTGTCGGACAGCCTGCCGGCGCGCAAGATGGGCGTGTACATGGGCATCTTCAATTTCTTCATCGTGATCCCGCAGCTGGTGGCCGCCAGCGTGCTGGGTTTCGTGCTCAGGCGATTCCTCGGCGGCGCACCGATCGCGGTGCTGGTGCTCGGCGGCGTGTGCTTCCTCATCGCCGGGCTGCTGGCGCTGCGGGTGCCGCTCCACACGAACGACGCACGACCAGCCTAGTCGGCAGCACCGTGCCCTCGGCGTGCTGCTCGGTGAGCAGCCGCAGGAGCGTCTCCACCAGCACTTCGCCGGCGCGGTGCGTATCCTGCATCACCGTGGTCAGTGGCGGGTTGGTGAGGCTCGCGGCCGGGATATCATCGAAACCTACGATAGAGACCTTCCCGGGTACATCGACGCCCCGACTCTGCAGTGCCCGCATCGCGCCGATCGCGATCAGGTCGCTGGCCGCGACGATCGCGTCGAAGGCAACATTGCGCGCCAGCAGTTCGTTGGCGGCCTCGAACCCCGACTGTTCGGTGCTGATCGCATCGACCTGCGCGGCCGGATCGGCCTGTCCACCCACCGCGGCGATGGCCTCGGTGCAGCCGCGATAGCGCTCGAGGAATTCCGGGTAATGGTTCGAGGCATCGCCGAGGAAGGCGAGCCGCGTGCGCCCGAGGCCGAGCAGGTGGCGCGCGGCATCGTAGCCGCCGCGAAAATTATCGCAGCCCACCGAGAGTCCGGGCTGGCCGGCCTGCACCGCACCCCAGCGCACGAAGTGCGTGCCCTGGCTCACCAGCTGCTCGAGGCGCGACTGGTAGGCGAGGTAGTCGCCGTAGCCGAGCAGGATGATGCCGTCGGCCTTGCGGCTGTCCTCGTATTCCTTGTGCCAGTCGCTCGACATCTGCTGGAACGAGATCAGCAGGTCGTAGCCACGGTTGGCGCAGGCGCGCGTGATCGAGCCCAGCATCGTCAGGAAGAAGGGGTTGATCTGCGACTCGTCGGGGGTCGGATCCTCGAACAGGAGCAGTGCAATGGTATGCGAGTGCTGGAAACGCAGGTTCGAGGCGTTCTTGTCGACCTTGTAGTTGAGCTGCTGGGCGATGGCCTCGATGCGCTTGCGCGTCTCGAGGCTGACCATCGGGCTGCCGCGTAATGCACGCGAGACCGTCGGCTGTGAAACTCCAGCCAGGTAGGCAATGTCGAATGAAGTTGCCTTGCCCTGCATGTGCCAAATTCCCCCGCCGGGAATCATGCCATAGCGGGATCGGATGGACTAAGCACTTGAATTTACACAGGCGTAATGAACATGAAAGGCAATGACAGATCCGCTGACAGATCCGCACCCTGGCGCGGGCGCTCCAGCGTCCTGGCCGCAATCGCCGTGCTGGGGGCGGCGTGTCTGGCATGGCCAGCCGTCGCCGCCAGTGTCCGGGTCCCGACCGCGACGATCGGCACCGACCTGCAGAAGGCGTTGCACGACCGCTACGGCATCGCCGAAGGGAAGGTGCTGCAGCAGGAGGTAGCGGACGAGCTGGCGCGCGAACTCAGGGCCGCCGGCGCGACGCTCGACGATGCGGCGAAGGCGAACATCGAAGTCTCGATCGACGATGCCGTGCCCACGCATCCGACGCGCTTCCAGGTCGCGCAGCAACCCTCGCTGGATCCGGTGCGCTCGGTGTCGCGTGGCGGAGCCCGGCTGCACGCGGTGCTGCGTGACGCCACCGGCAAGGCGGTCGACCACGTCGACTACGACTACTACGCGGTGTCACTCGACACGGTGTCGCCCTCGGGCAGCCCCTGGGGAGATGCGTTCGTGACGATCGAGCGCTTCGCCTCGCAGGTGGCGAAGGCGTGGAAGCGGAGCCTGGGCCGGGACTAGCCGCCAGAGGCGAGCCGTACGTACAGCACGCCGTGCGGCGGAATCGCCAGCCGCGCACCTTCGAGCCTGCCGTCCGGCAGGCCGTGTCCCGCGAGCGGTGTGCCCGCGAGCACGCGGGGCAATTCGGCGGTCGCAGCGCGCGTTGACAGGTTGAAAGCCGCGAGGATGCGCTCGCCTTCGTAGTGGCGCGTGAACGCCAGCACCTCATCGGTCGCGAGCAGGAACTCGATGTCGCCCCACAGCAGCGCCGGATGCTGCCGGCGCCAGTGCAGCAGGCGACGAAAGGCGTGCAGCGTCGAGGCCGGGTTGCGCTCCTGCACTTCGACCGCGAGCGCGCGCTGCTCCGTCGGTACCGGCAGCCAGGGCGTGCCGGTGCTGAAGCCGCCGCGCGGCGCGTCCGTCCACGGGAGCGGCGTGCGGCAGCCGTCGCGGCCCTTGAAGTTGGGCCAGAAAGCCTTGCCGTACGGATCCCGGAGCGACTCGAAGGGCACGTCGGCCTCGCGCAGCCCCAGTTCCTCGCCCTGATAGATGCACACCGCGCCACGGAGCGAGCAGACTAACGCCGTGAGTTGAGTTGCCAGGTGCGGAGGTGACTGCGGAGTACCCCAGCGCGTGACCACGCGCTGCACGTCGTGGTTCGAGATCGACCAGCAGGGCCAGGCCACGCGCGAGGCCGCGAGCGCGCCTTCGACGGTGGCGCGGATGTGCGCGGGGCTCCGCTCGCTGCTCAGCAGCTCGAAGCTGTAGCCCATGTGCAGCCGGCCGGGCCGTGTGTACTCGGCCATCGTGGCGTTGGAATCCTCGGCGGAAATCTCGCCGAGCGTCACCGCGCCGGGGTAGCGGTCGATCAGCGCGCGCAGTTCCTCGATGAACGGCAGGTTTTCCGGCCGCGTGTTGTTGTACACGTGGTACTGGTACGCGTACGGGTTGTCGGGCAGGAAGCCGCGGCCGGTGCGCTGCTCGACGGGCTTGGGCGGGTTGTTGCGCAGCTGCTGGTCGTGGAAGCAGAAGTTGATCGCATCGAGCCGCACGCCATCGACGCCGCGCTCGAGCCAGAAGCGCAGGTTGTCGAGCACCGCCTGCCGCACCGGCGGGTTGTGGAAGTTCAGGTCCGGTTGCGAGCTGAGGAAATTGTGCAGGTAGTACTGCGCGCGGCGCGGCTCCCACTTCCAGGCGATGCCGCCGAAGATCGACAGCCAGTTGTTGGGCGGGCCCCCATCGGGGCGCGGGTCGGCCCACACGTACCAGTCGGCACGCGGATTTACGCGATCGCTCCGGCTCTCGATGAACCAGGGATGCTCGGCCGAAGTGTGGCTCAGCACCTGGTCGATCATCACCTTGAGGCCGAGGCCGTGCGCCCTCGCGAGCAGGCGGTCAAAATCCTCGAGCGTGCCGAACAGCGGATCGACCGCGCGGTAGTCGGCGATGTCGTAGCCGAAATCGGCCATCGGCGATTTGAAGAACGGCGAGATCCAGATCGCCTCGACGCCGAGGCTGGCGATGTAGTCGAGCCGGCTGATGATGCCCGGCAGATCGCCGACGCCATCGCCATTGGAATCAAGGAAGCTGCGCGGATAGATCTGGTAGATCAGTCCGCCGTGCCACCAGAGGTGCGCGGGCGCGGTGGCGGGCAACTGCGCTGATGCGGCTGGCTTATTCTTGTTCAAGACCGGTCTCTTCGGGCGTTCGTGCGGCAGCTTACCTGCTGCCGGCCCCCGGTCGATAGGCGCGCATACGTATTCATTCACGGCCGGGTTGCGCTGCGTCTATGGTCGCCGGTCTGTACGGGGAACCACGGGGGAGAACATGTACGCATTGCTGCGTCGCTGCGCCTTGGCCGTCATGGCGGGCGGGCTCCTGCTGGCCTCCTGGACCGCGGTGGCCGATTCCACGCCGCTCGATTCCCCGCCGCGCGATTATTCGCAGCTCGCGGCCCGCAGCAGCCCGGCCTGGGTGCGCGATGGCGTCATCTACGAGATCTTCCCGCGCGCGTTCTCGGCGCGCGGCGATTTCCAGGGCGTGACCGCGCAGCTCGACCGGCTGCAGCAGCTGGGCGTCAACATCCTGTGGCTGATGCCGATTCATCCCGTGGGCAAGCTCAAACGCAAGGGCACGCTCGGCAGCCCGTACGCGGTGCGCGATTACTATGCGATCGACCCGGCCTATGGCACGGCGGATGACCTGCACCGCCTTGTGAGCGAAGCGCA
The DNA here is from genome assembly GCA_028870705.1 of Gammaproteobacteria bacterium. Taxonomy (GTDB): domain Bacteria; phylum Pseudomonadota; class Gammaproteobacteria; order Steroidobacterales; family Steroidobacteraceae; genus FEN-1191. The sequence continues at coordinate 1,819 of JAGWPD010000242.1, read as the reverse complement.
CCAGCGCAATCTCAAGGTGATCATCGACATCGTCGCCAATCACACCGCCTGGGATTCGGTGATGATGGCGCACCCGGACTGGTACACGCACGATGCGGGTGGCCACATCATTCCGCCCAATCCGGACTGGACTGACGTCGCCGATCTCGACTACGCCAACGCCGGCCTGCGCCGCTACATGCAGGACATGCTGGTGCACTGGCTGAAAGCCTTCGACCTCGACGGTTTCCGCTGCGATTTTGCCGCCGGCGTGCCGACGGATTTCTGGGAAGCGGCGCGCGCCGCGCTCGATGCGGCCAAGCCCGGTATCGTGATGCTCGCGGAGGCCGATTCGCCGGAGCTCCTGGTCAAGGCCTTCGACGTGGATTACTCGTGGAAGCTCTACGGCACGCTGGCCGATGTGCTGCAGAGCGGCCGCCCGGCATCGAGCGTGCGCGATCAGTGGCTGGCCGACGCGGCGCAGTACCCGCGCGGCGCGCTGCGCATGCGCTTCGTCGACAATCACGACCAGCACCGCGCGATCGCGCGTTTCGGCGAGCCGGCGGCGCTGGCGGCCGCGGCGCTGATGTTCACGCTCGATGGCGTGCCGATGCTCTACAACGGCATGGAGGCAGGCGACACGACCGAGTCGGCCGCGCCGGCGCTGTTCGAGAAACTGCCGGTGTTCTGGCCGAGCGCCGAGCTGCGGCCGCAATACCCGCGCGTATTCCAACAGCTCATCGCGTTGCGCAAGGCGCACGCGGCGCTGCGCAGCGGCGAGCTGCGCTGGCTGCACAACAGCGACGAAGCGCGCATCGTCAGTTTCAGCCGCCAGGATGCTGGTGAAAAGCTGATCGTGGCCATCAATCTCTCGCCACAGCCCTTCGTCGGCGTCATCGATGCCGGCGACGGCAGCTATGCGGATGCATCCACGGGCCAGGGCGCCGCGCTGCCGGCGCTGTCGCTTGGTGCCTGGGAATTTCGTGTGTTGCGGAAGCAACAATAGCCGATCTTGGTTGATGAATACGTATGCAGCAGGATTGGCAAGCAACTGATTGTCATTAAGATCCGCCGTAGAGAACTATTTACAACACTCCCCGCTGGGGGAGGCGCCGCAAGTCTTCAGGGGAAAGCGGCGGCAAACTGAAATTTCTCAAGGAGAATTCTTGGTGAAGACGTTCAAGACGCTTTATCCGACCCAGCCGGCTGCGCGCCGTTCGGCGTTTGCAGTCAGTTCGACCGCCACCGGCTGCGCCGTGCTGCTGCTGGCTGCGGCCGGCGCTGCCCAGGCGCAGACCGCCGACCAACCGGCGACCGGAGCCGCGGCTGCACCGCCGCTCGAAGAGGTCGTGGTCACCGGCATCCGCGCCGCCATCCAGAGTGCGATCTCGACCAAGAAGAATTCCGATACGATCGTCGAGGCCATCTCGGCCGAGGACATCGGCAAGTTGCCGGATACGACGATCGCCGAGTCGCTGGCCCGCCTGCCGGGCGTGACCACGCAGCGCGACCGCAATGGCCTCGCGACCAATGTCAGCATCCGCGGCCTGGGACCTGATTTCAACGGCTACCTGCTCAACGGGCGCGAACAGACCAGCACCGGCGACAGTCGCGCGGTCGACCTCAGCGTTTATCCAGCCGAGCTGATCGGTGGCGCCACGGTGTACAAGACCGGCGATGCGGCGCTGATGACGGCGGGCCTGGCCGGTACCATCGACAACCGGCTGGTCGATCCGCTCGCCTACAAGGGCCTGGTCGTCGCAGGCAACTACGAGCGCACCCGCAACAATGTCGGCAACCCGGTCGAGGGCAAGGGCAACCGCTACTCGCTCAGCTTCAT
>JAGWPD010000241.1 GCA_028870705.1 Gammaproteobacteria bacterium | reverse complement strand
GATGCGGCCCTTGCGCCCGCTGCCACGCACGCGTGCCAGATCGACGCCCAGTTCGCGCGCGAAGCGCCGCACCCCCGGACTCGCATGCGCCGCGGCGAAGCCCGCCTCGTTGACCGGCGCGGCGAGGGCCGGCGGCGGCGCGGGAGCGGCAGGCGGAGCCGCAGGCGGCGCCGGCATGGTCGCCGGCGCGTTCGTCACCGCCACGCCTGCGCTGGCCAGGATCGCGACCGGCGTGCCGGTCGAGACCAGGCCGCCCTTCTGGACCAGGAGTTTCTCGATCACGCCGGCTGCCGGCGACGGCACATCCATCGTGGCCTTCTCGGTCTCGAGCGTGAGGAGCGGCGTGTCCGCCTCGACCCGATCGCCGGGCTTGACCAGCACGTCGATGATCGCCACGTCCTTGAAGCCGCCGAGGTCGGGCACCAGAATTTCGCGCGAGGCCAAGCTGCGGGACTCCTGTCAGCTGTTGAACGGATTGGACTTGGCGGAGTCGATGCCAAGCTGCTTCACCGCCTCGATGACGGTGCGCCGGTCGATCTGGTCGCCATCCGCCAGCGCCTTGAGCGCCGCCAGCGCGATGAAATTGCGATCGACTTCGAAATGGCGACGCAGCGGCGCACGCGCATCCGAGCGGCCGAAGCCGTCGGTGCCCAGGGTCACGTAGCTGCCCGGTACCCACTGGCGGATCTGGTCGGGCACGGTGCGCATGTAGTCGGTCGCTGCGACGATCGGCGCGCGCTGCTCGGCCAGCAGCGACTGGACGTACGGCACGCGCGCCGGCTCGGCCGGATGCAGCAGGTTCCAGCGCTCGCACTCGAGCCCCTCGCGCCGCAGCTCGCTGAAGCTGGTGATCGAGTACACGTCGGCCGGAATCTTGAACTGCCGCTCGAGGATGTCGGCGGCGGCCAGCACCTCGCGCAGGATCGTGCCGCTCCCGAGCAGCGTGCTGCGCACCTTGCCCTTGCCGCCGTTGCGCAAGCGATAGCCACCGCGGACGATGCCGGCGGCCGCGCCCTCCGGCAGCGCGGGCTGCGCGTAGTTCTCGTTCATCACCGAGATGTAATAGAAGATGCCCTCGCCGTCGACGTACATGCGCTTGAGGCCATCATGGATGATGACCGCGAGCTCGTAGGCATAGGTTGGATCGTAGGCCCGGCAGTTCGGCACGGTCGTCGCCAGCAGCTGGCTGTGGCCGTCCTGGTGCTGCAGGCCTTCGCCCGCGAGCGTGGTGCGTCCCGCGGTGGCGCCGAGCAGGAAGCCGCGCGCGCGCATGTCGCCCGCAGCCCAGATGAAATCGCCGACGCGCTGGAACCCGAACATCGAGTAGAAAATGTAGAAAGGCACCATTGGCACGCCGTGGTTGGCATACGAGGTCGCGGCGGCGATCCATGAGCAGGTGGAACCCGCCTCGTTGATCCCCTCCTCGAGCATCTGGCCCTGTTTGTCCTCGCGGTAGGACATCAGCTGGTCGGCGTCCTGCGGCGTATACAGCTGCCCGACGGACGAATAGATGCCGATCTGCCTGAACAGCCCCTCCATGCCGAAGGTGCGCGCCTCGTCGGGCACGATCGGCACCACGTGCCTGCCGAGGTTCCTGTCCTTCAGCAGCACGCCCAGGATGCGGACGAAGGCCATGGTCGTGGAGATCTCGCGCTCGGCGGTACCGTCCAGCACCGACTGGAACGCGGCCAGTTCGGGCACCGGTAGCTGCAGCGCGCCGGGTTTGCGCTGCGGCAGGAACCCGCCGAGCGCCGCGCGCCGTCCGAGCAGGTATTGCATTTCCTCGCTGTCGGCGGCGGGCTTGCGGAACGGGAGCTTGGCGATGTCATCATCGCTCACCGGGATGTTGAAGCGGTCGCGCAGCTCCCGCAGGGAGTCGTCGTCGAGCTTCTTCTGCTGGTGCGCCACCATCTGGCCCTCGGCCGCCTTGCCGAGCCCGAAGCCCTTGACGGTCTTCGCGAGGATCACGGTCGGACGACCCTCGGATTTCATTGCGGCCGCGTATGCGGCGTAGACCTTGCGCGCATCGTGGCCGCCGCGATTGAGCCGCCAGATGTCCTCGTCGGACATGTTGGCCACCATTTCCTTGAGGCGCGGGTTCTTGCCGAAGAAATGCTCGCGCGTGTACGCGCCGCCCTTGGCCTTGAAGTTCTGGTATTCGCCGTCGACGCACTGCTCCATCACCTGGCGCAGCAGGCCGTCCGTGTCACGCGCCAGCAGCGGATCCCAGCGCGAACCCCAGATGACCTTGATGACGTTCCAGCCCGCGCCGAGGAACGCGGCCTCCAGCTCCTGGATGATCTTGCCGTTGCCGCGCACCGGGCCGTCGAGCCGCTGCAGGTTGCAGTTGATGACGAAG
>JAGWPD010000240.1 GCA_028870705.1 Gammaproteobacteria bacterium | reverse complement strand
CGCTCGCCGTGCCCCTTGAACACGCGGGTGGCGGCGAACTCGCCGAGCTTGTGGCCGACCATGTTCTCGGTCATCAGCACCGGCAGGTGTTGCTTGCCGTTGTGGATCGCGATCGTGAGCCCGACCATCTCCGGCACCACCATCGAGCGGCGCGACCAGGTCTTGATCGGCCGGCGGTCGTTCTTGGCCGTGGCCTGCTGCACCTTCTTGGCGAGGTGCAGGTCGACGAACGGGCCCTTCTTGAGTGAACGCGGCACGTCTACTTCCTCCGCTGCAGGATCATGTTGCTGGTGCGCTTGTTGCGGCGGGTCTTCTTGCCCTTGGTCTGCAGGCCCCACGGCGAGACCGGATGCGGGTTGCCCTGGCCGCTCTTGCCCTCGCCGCCGCCGTGCGGGTGGTCGACGGGGTTCATCGCCAGGCCCCGTACCGTCGGGCGCACGCCGCGCCAGCGCTTGGCGCCCGCCTTGCCGTAGGTACGCAGGTTGTGCTCGTCATTGCCGACTTCGCCGAGCGTGGCGCGGCAGTCGATGTGGACCTTGCGCACCTCGCCCGACTTGAGGCGCACCAGCGCATGCGTCCCCTCGCGCGAGGCGTACTGCGCGGAATTGCCGGCGCTGCGCGCCAGCTGGCCGCCGCGCCCTGGCTTGAGCTCGATGTTGTGCACCAGCGAACCGACCGGGATATGGCGCAGCGCCATCGAATTGCCCGGCCTGATCGGCGCTTCGCTCCCCGAGCGGATCTCGTCGCCTTCCTTCAGCCCCTTGGGCGCGAGGATGTAGCGGCGCTCGCCGTCGGTGTACAGCACCAGCGCGATGTGCGCGGTGCGGTTCGGATCGTATTCGAGACGCTCGACCACGCCCTTGATGCCGTCCTTGTCGCGGCGGAAATCGATGAGCCGGTATTTCTGGCGCGAACCGCCGCCGATGTGGCGGGTGGTGATGCGGCCGAAGTGATTGCGCGCACCGGTCTTGTTCTGGTGCACGGTGAGTGATTCGAGCGGGCCGCCCTTGTGCAGGTGGCCGCGCGCGACGCGCACCACGAAGCGCGCGCCGGGGGAAGTGGGTTTGAGTTTGATCAGCGCCATGACTTACCTTCAGGCCTTCCCGGCCGCGGCTTCGTAGTCGATGCTCTGGCCCGGGGCCAGGCGGACGTAGGCCTTCTTCCAGTCCTGCGTGCGGCCCGGGGTGCGGCCGAAGCGGCGCGCCTTGCCCGGCTCGTTCACCACCTGCACGCCGGCGACCTTCACGTCGAACATCAGCTCGACCGCGGCGCGCACTTCCAGGCGCGTCGCATCGCGGCGCACGCGGAAGGTATACTGGTTGCGCAGCTGCAGGTTCTGCGCGCTCTTTTCAGTGACGTGCGGCGCGACCAGCACGCTCATCAGCCGCTCCTGGCCGGGTCGCGCGGCTTGCTTGTGAACCTTGTAGTTCATTGCAGGCGCTCCTCGATCAGCTTCACGGCGCCCACGGTGGCGAGCACCTTGTCGTGCGCGGCGAGGCTCACCGGATTGACCGCCGCGGCCGCGAGCACTTCCACGCCCGGCAGGTTGCGGGCCGCCAGGAACAGCTTTTCATCCAGCGCCTCGACGATGATCAGCACGTTCTCGAGCGCGAGCGACTTGAGGTGGCTGGCCAGCAGCCGCGTCTTCGGCGCCTCGAGCGCAATCGCGTCGGTGACCAGCAGCCGGTCCTGGCGCACCAGCTCGGAGAACATCGCGCGCAGCGCGCCCCGGTACATCTTGCGGTTGACCTTCTGGCTGAAATCGCGCGGCTTGGCCGCGAAGGTGCGCCCGCCGCCGACCCAGATCGGGCTGCGGATCGAGCCGGCGCGTGCCGAGCCCGAACCCTTCTGGTTCCAGGGCTTGCGGCCGCCGCCCCGGACTTCGGCGCGGGTCTTCTGCGCCTTGGTGCCGGCCCGGCCGGCCGCGCGATAGGCATTGACGACCTGGAACACCAGGGCCTGGTTGTAGTCGTGGCCGAACGCGGTGTCCGACACCTGCAATTCAGCCCCGCCATTGGCAATTTTGAGCTTCATGACGATGCCTTACTTGGCCGGCTTTTCCGCCGCGGCCTTGGCCGCGGCAGGTTTCGCACCAGCACCGGCGGCGGGCTTGGCCGCGGCCACCTTGCTGGGCGCAATGCTCTTGCGGCGCGCCAGGCGCGCTGCCTTGACCGAGGGGCGCACCACGACCTGGCCGCCCTTGGCGCCCGGCACCGCCCCGCTGATCAGCAGCAGATTGCGGGCCGCGTCGATGCTGACGACCTTCAGGTTCTCCGTGGTGCGGCGCATCACGCCCATGTGGCCGGACATGCGCTTGCCCGGGAACACGCGCCCAGGCGTCTGGCGCTGCCCGATCGAGCCCGGCACGCGGTGCGAGACCGAGTGGCCGTGCGAGGCGTAGCCGCCCGCGAAATTGTGGCGCTTCATCACGCCGGCGTAGCCCTTGCCGATCGTGACGCCGGTGACATCGACCAGCTGGCCGGCGCTGAAGCGGTCGATCTTGAGCTCGGCGCCCGGCTGCAGGTCGGCATCGTCCTTGCCGGTCAGGCGGAATTCGATCAGCTCGCGCCCCGGCGCGACGCCGGCCTTGGCGTAGTGGCCCGCGACCGCCTTCGACAGCAATTGCGGGCGGCGCGCGCCATAGGTGACCTGCACCGAGCGATAGCCATCGCGCTCGTCGGTCTTCACCTGCGTGACACGGTTCGGAAGCAGTTCAACCACGGTCACGGGCACCGAATCACCGGCATCCGTGAACACGCGCGTCATGCCGCATTTGCGGCCGACCAGACCAATTGCCATCTGTCGTTCCTCAATCACGGGACGCGCACTGCGATTGGCGCGCGTCGCTCAAATATGGTGGCGTGACTACCGGAGGCCGGCGGAGGAAGTCCGCCGATGCGCTCGAGTGGTCTTGGCCAGCCCGCTGTTCCAGGCCCGCCAACCTCGCCCGATACCGCGTTGCCGCGGGTTGGCCCGGGGCAAGCCCGGGCGTCAAAAGGCCGCCTAGTATAGCAGCCGGGGACCGCCGGGCAAGCCCGCCAGCCCCGATTACCCTCAGTTCAGCTTGATCTGGACATCCACGCCCGCCGGGAGCTCCAGGCGCATCAGCGCGTCGACCGTCTTGTCGGTCGGATTGACGATGTCCATCAAGCGCTTGTGCGTGCGCAGCTCGAACTGGTCGCGGGCATCCTTGTCGGCGTGCGGCGAGACCAGCAGCGTGAAGCGCTCCATCTTGGTCGGCAGCGGCACCGGCCCGCGCACGGTCGCGCCCGTCCGGCGGGCCGTATCTACGATTTCCTTGGCGGAATTGTCGATCAGCCGGTGATCGAACGCCTTGAGCCTGATTCTGATGTTCTGACTAGCCATTGATTCTTCCCATGGGCCTGCGCCCTGTATTAAAGCCGGTCGCACTGCGACCGGCTCCATTAAAAATTACTTGAGGACTTTCGACACCACCCCGGCGCCCACGGTGCGGCCACCCTCGCGGATGGCGAAGCGCAGGCCTTCCTCCATCGCGATCGGTGCGATCAGCTCCACGTTCATCTTGATGTTGTCCCCGGGCATCACCATCT
>JAGWPD010000239.1 GCA_028870705.1 Gammaproteobacteria bacterium | reverse complement strand
GCGCCGGCACGCGCGGCGCCACCGCCGGCGCGGCGTCCGCGGGGCCGAACTGGTAGAAGGTTTCATTGGGCCCGATCATGTTCAGGTCGGTGCGCGCCCGCTCCTCGAGTGCGACGAAACCCTGCTTGAGGTCGTGCACTTCGGCCGACAGCTGGCTGTTGCGGGCGGACAGCCGCCGGTTCTCGGCCTCCTGCGCGCCGACCGCATCGCGCAGCCGCAGCACCTCGCCGACTCCGTCGCCGGAGAACCAGATCCGGTACTGCAGCAGCAGGAGCGCTGCGACCAACGCACTGGCGAACCATTTCACCGGCGGCACCTCATCCACGGATCATACCCTGACCGGGAACGCTTCGCGCCCGGCATACCGTGCCTGCGCGCCCAGCGCTTCCTCGATCCGCAGCAGCTGGTTGTACTTGGCCACCCGGTCGGAGCGCGACATCGAACCGGTCTTGATCTGGGTGGCGGCGGTCGCGACCGCGATGTCGGCGATGGTGCAGTCTTCGGTCTCGCCCGAACGGTGGGAGACCACGGCCGCATAATGCGCCTGGTCGGCCATGTCGATCGCGGCCAGCGTCTCGCTCAGCGTACCGATCTGGTTGGGCTTGATCAGGATCGCATTGGCGATGCCGCGCGAGATGCCCTCGGCCAGGATCTTGGTGTTGGTCACGAACAGGTCGTCGCCCACCAGCTGGAGCTTACGCCCCAGCTCCGCGGTCAGGTGCGACCAGCCGGCCCAGTCGGATTCGCCCATGCCATCCTCGATCGTGATGATCGGGTAGCGCGCCGCCAGGTCGGCCAGGTAGCGGCTGAATTCCGCCGAGGAAAAGCTGCGATGCTCGGCCGCGAACTCGTACTTGCCGTCACGGAAGAATTCCGAGCTGGCGACGTCCAGCCCGAGGTAGATGTCCTTGCCCGGCTTGTAGCCCGCCTGCTCGATCGCCTGAATGATGGTCTGCAGGGCCGCCTCGTTCGATGCGAGGTCGGGCGCGAAGCCGCCCTCGTCACCGACCGCGGTGCTGAGCCCCTTCTCGTTGAGGATCTTCTTGAGCGTGTGGAAGATCTCCGCGCCGTAGCGCAGCGCTTCGCGCAGCGAAGGCGCCCCGACCGGCAGGATCATGAATTCCTGGATGTCGAGGCTGTTGTTCGCGTGGGCGCCGCCGTTGATGATGTTCATCATCGGCACCGGCAGCACCGGCGCGCGCTTGCCGCCCAGGTAGCGATACAGCGGCTGACCCGCCTCGCGGGCCGCGGCATGCGCATTCGCGAGCGAGATCGCCAGCAGCGCGTTCGCTCCCAGCCGGCTCTTCGTGTCGGTGCCGTCGAGCTCGATCATGCAGGCATCGAGCCCGGCCTGGTCCTCGGCATCGCGCCCGACCACGGCTGCCCGCAGCACGGTGTTGACGTTCTTCACCGCTTTCTGCACGCCTTTGCCGCCGTAGCGCTTCCTGTCGCCGTCGCGCAACTCGACCGCTTCGCGCGAACCGGTCGAGGCGCCCGAGGGCACGGCGGCCCGGCCCTGCGCCCCGGTGACGAGCGTGACCTCGGCTTCGACCGTCGGGTTGCCGCGCGAATCGATGATCTCGCGGGCGTGTACTTCGGCAATGCGGGTCATAGGGAGCTTTCCTCGAAGGGACGGGACTTGGCGATACGATCGAGTTCCTGGAGAGTTGCCAGCAGGCTCGCCATCCGCGGCAGCGGCCAGGCGTTGGGCCCGTCCGACAGCGCCTGTTCGGGGCGCGGGTGGGTCTCCATGAACACGCCGGCCACGCCGGCCGCGACCGCGGCGCGCGCCAGCACCGGCACGAATTCGCGCTGGCCGCCAGAGACCCCGGCGCCGGCGCCCGGCAGCTGCACCGAATGCGTCGCATCG